>NZ_CP082273.1:3206483-3527132 GCF_019880385.1 Nocardioides coralli | reverse complement strand
CAAGGGTTTCTCCACAGGCGCTGGACCGGAGCGGCGGGCGTGGGTTTGACCCTGTGGATCGCGCCCGCGTACCGTTGGCCGGTCACCACGTGTCGACCGGTGCCGCATGCCCGCGGAAGGCCGGCCCCCGCTGCTCGCAGAGCCGCGGTGAGCCGGAGGCCGCGGCCGGGCGGTGCCAGCCGAAACCGGCGCTTCCCCGTCGTTCGCCCCCGGCGAGCGGCAGCACCCGAGGAACCACACCGAAAGAGAAGCTCGTGAGCAAGCGTACGTACCAGCCGAACAACCGTCGCCGGCACAAGACGCACGGCTTCCGCCTGCGCATGCGGACCCGCGCGGGTCGCGCCATCCTGGCCTCGCGTCGCCGGAAGGGCCGCAAGAGCCTGGCCGTCTGAGGCCGGCTCGGCGCTCGCCGTGCTGCCTGCGGCCCACCGGCTCACCGACGCCCGGGCCTTCCGGGCGGTGATCCGGGGCGGGAGCCGCGCCGGCTCGCGCACCCTGGTGGTGCACCTCGATCCGGTTCCGACCGACGCCTCCGGCGTCGCCCGTGTGGGTCTGGTCGTCAGCAGGGCGGTGGGCAACGCCGTCACCCGCAATCGCGTGCAACGACGACTCCGCCACCTCGCCCGGGAGCGCCTCGACGGCCTCCCGGGCTCTTGTGCGCTTGTGATCAGGGCGCTTCCGCCGGCCTCGGCGGCCAGCAGCGCGGAACTCGCGTCCGATCTCGACCGTTGCCTGCAGCGAGTGCTGAGGGAAGTGACGTCGTGAAGTACCTGCTCATCGGCCTGTTGAGGGCCTACCGCGCCGTGATCAGCCCTCTCTACGGGCAGGTCTGCCGCTACCACCCCTCCTGCTCGGCCTACGCCCTCGAGGCGGTGACGGCCCACGGCTCGCTGCGCGGCAGCTGGCTGGCGCTCCGCCGGCTGACGCGGTGCCATCCGTGGGCGGCCGGCGGGTACGACCCTGTTCCCCCTGCCCGGGTCTCCTCGGGCGTCACTCCCAGTCAAGGAGCCTGAGTGATCGACTTCTTCCTGACCATCGGCGGCTTCATCATGTGGCCGCTGTACTGGGTCATCTCGGCGGTGCTGCTGGCGTTCCACACGCTCTTCGGCAACATCTTCGGCGATGCCAGCGGCATCGCCTGGGTGCTCTCCATCATCGGGCTGACCCTGGTCATCCGCGCGGCCCTGATCCCGCTGTTCGTCAAGCAGATCAAGTCCAGCCGCAACATGCAGCTGATCCAGCCCAAGGTCAAGGAGCTGCAGAAGAAGTACGGGCACGACCGGGAGCGCCTGGCCCAGGAGACGATGAAGCTCTACCGCGACTCGGGGACCAACCCCTTCGCGTCCTGCCTGCCGATCCTGCTGCAGATGCCGATCTTCCTCTCGCTCTTCCGTCTGATCGACCAGGCTGCGAAGAACCCCGAGCAGGTGCGCGGGCTGATGACGGTGGAGCTGAACCGGCAGTTCGGCGACGCGGTCTTCCTCAACGCCAAGATCTCCGACACCTTCCTGACCACCGACCTGCTGAGCGTGCGGATCCTGGCCGCGGTGCTCGTCCTGGCGATGACCGCGACGACGTTCCTGACCCAGCGCCAGCTGATGAGCAAGAACATGCCGCCCGACGCGCTCACCGGTCCCTACGCGCAGCAGCAGAAGCTGCTGCTCTACGTGCTCCCGCTGGCCTTCGGTTTCGGCGGCATCTTCTTCCCGGTCGGCGTGCTGTTCTACTGGACGACCTCGAACCTCTGGACGATGGGCCAGCAGTTCTACGTGATCCGCAACAACCCTGCGCCCGGAACCCCGGCCTTCCAGGCCAAGCAGGACCGTGACGCCGCCAAGGCCGCCCGGAAGGGGATCGTGCTCGACACCGCGACGGCCGAGCCGGTGCCGGAGCCCGAGGTCCGTCCCGCCCAGCGCCAGCAGCCGAAGCGGGAGTCCCGGCAGCAGCGCAAGAACAAGAAGAAGAAGTGACCAGCGCCCATGACGAGCAAGGATGAAGCCGTGACCGACCACCCGCTCGACGAGAACGTCGAGGAGACCACTGACACCCCCCGCGCGGAGCAGGAGAACGACGACGCGGGGGAGACGACCGACGAGCCTGCAGCGACCGGCCGGGAGGACTCGGGCAGCAGCCGGGTCGAACGGCTCGAGGCCGAGGGCGACATCGCCGCTGACTACCTCGAGGAGCTGCTGGACATCGCCGACCTCGACGGCGACCTCGACATGGACGTCGAGGGCGACCGCGCCGCGGTGTCCATCGTGGGTGCCGACCTGCAGCAGCTCGTCGGGCGCAACGGCGAGGTGCTCGACGCGCTGCAGGAGCTGACCCGCCTGGCCGTCTACCGCGAGACCGGGGAGCGGTCGCGGTTGATGCTCGACGTCGGCGGATACCGGGCCGAGAAGCGCGAGCAGCTGGTCGCCCTGGCGGAGAAGACCGTGACCGAGGTCAAGGAGTCCGGGGAGCCGGCGTCGCTGGACCCGATGTCTCCCTTCGAGCGGAAGGTCGTCCATGACGCCGTGGCAGCCGCCGGCCTGACCTCGGAGTCCGAGGGCGTGGAGCCGCGACGCTACGTGGTGGTCCTGCCGCAGTGACCGAGGATGTTTCACGTGGAACACCCCCTGCGCCCGCCTCGGCGCAGGGGGTGTTCGGTTCCGGGCGCCTCGCGCTGGCCGAGCGCTACGCCGCGCTCTTGGGCACCGCCGGTGTCGAGCGGGGGCTGATCGGGCCCCGCGAGGTGCCGCGCCTGTGGGAGCGCCACCTGCTCAACTGCGCGGTCCTCGGGGAGGCGGTGCCGCAGGGCGCCAGGGTGGCTGACGTCGGCTCCGGTGCCGGGCTGCCCGGAGTGGTGCTGGCGATCGCGCGCCCGGACCTCCGGGTCACCCTGGCGGAGCCGTTGCTGCGGCGAGCCACGTTCCTGCAGGAGGTCGTCGACGAGCTCGCCCTGACCGGCTGCAGGGTCGTGCGCGCCCGGGCCGAGGAGCTGCACGGCGCGGAGCGCTACGACGTGGTGACCTCCCGAGCCGTCGCCCCGCTCGGGAAGCTGCTGGGTTGGTGCATGCCCCTGGCCGCGCCCGGGGGCGTCGTCCTGGCGATGAAGGGCTCCAGGGCGGAGGAGGAGATCGCCGCCGCGCGGCGGACGGTGCGCCGGTTGCGGTGCGCCGACCCGGAGATCACCGAGCTCGGATCCGGCGTGGTCGATCCGACCACCAGGGCGGTGCGGGTGGCCTGGGCCGATCCGCGACAGGTAGGTTGACCCGGTGCCCGAGGTCTCTCCCCCGATGGCTCCCGGCCGGCTCGGCTGGCCCGCGGCCGATCGCCGACCCCAGTTATCCACCGGGCTGGGATGGCCCGCTGAGCGCAGTTATACACAGGACGGTCCGGTTCATCCACAAGGCCCGACGACCGGGACGCCGTCCGCCCCGAGCGAAAGCAGCACCGTGGTTCCACGTGAAACATCGCCGTCCGGCTCCAGCTACGGCGTCCGGACGGCGGCCGAGCTGGCCGCCGCCGAGCAGCCGTACCACGACGACAGCACGCCATTGGCACGTGCGGCCGAGCACACGGTGCTGGCCCGGCACGGTGCCCGAACGCGCCCCACGCTGAGCCGCCCCGAGCGGACCCGGGTCTTCGTGGTCGCGAACCAGAAGGGTGGGGTCGGCAAGACCACCACCACGGTCAACGTCGCCGCGGCCCTTGCGCAGCTGGGCCAGCGGGTGCTCGTGATCGACCTCGACCCCCAGGGCAACGCCTCCACCGCCCTCGGGGTGGAGCACCGCCGTGGCGTGCCGTCGACCTACGACGCGGTCGTCGACGGGACGTCCCTGGCGGAGGTGATGGCCGAGAGCCCCGAGACACCGGGCCTGTGGGTGGTCCCGGCGACGATCGACCTCGCGGGCGCCGAGATCGAGCTGGTCAGCGTGGTGGCACGGGAGAGCCGGCTGCGCAAGGCGATCCAGGGGCATCCGCTCGTGGGTGACGCCGAGGCGGCCGGGGATAAGCGGTTCGACTACGTCTTCGTCGACTGCCCGCCCTCGCTCGGACTGCTCACCCTCAACGCGCTGGTTGCGGGCGAGGAGATGATGATCCCCATCCAGGCCGAGTACTACGCCCTGGAGGGGCTCGGGCAGTTGCTCGAGACCGTCGAGATGGTGAAGGCTCACCTGAACCCGACGCTGGAGGTCTCCACCATCCTGGTGACGATGTACGACGCGCGCACCCGGCTGGCCTCCGGCGTCGCCGACGAGGTGCGCGAGCACTTCGGTGACCAGGTCCTCAAGACCACCATCCCCCGCTCCGTCCGCGTCTCGGAGGCTCCGTCCTACGGCCAGACGGTGATGACCTACGACCCCGGCTCGCCCGGGGCGCTCTGCTACCTCGAAGCCGCCCGCGAGATCGCCACCAAGGGAGCACCCGCCCGATGAACACCCCCACCACCCCCCAACGCCGCGGCCTGGGCCGAGGCCTCGGCTCGCTGATCCCGACCGCCCCACGCCCCGAGGCCGGCGAGGCGGGGGACGAGGGGGCGCACGTCGGCAGCGACGGGGCGACCAGGCAGGAGCGACAGGCCCCGGACGCCCCGGCTGTCCCCGAGCTGGTGGGTGGCTCCTACTTCACCGAGCTGCCGCCGGGGGTGATCGCCCCCAACCACGTCCAGCCGCGCCAGGTCTTCGAGGAGGAGGCCATGGCGGAGCTGGTCACCTCCATCAAGGAGATCGGCCTGCTGCAGCCGATCGTGGTCCGCCCGGTCGGGGAGGGGCGCTATGAGCTGGTCATGGGCGAGCGGCGGTGGCGCGCCGCTCAGGAGGCCGGCCTCGAGACCATTCCGACGATCGTCCGCGAGACCGGCGACGACGACATGCTGCGCGATGCACTGCTGGAGAACCTGCACCGGTCGCAGCTGAACCCGCTGGAGGAGGCGGCGGCCTACCAGCAGCTGCTCGAGGACTTCTCCTGCACCCACGAGGAGCTCGCCACGCGCATCGGGCGCTCCCGCCCGCAGATCAGCAACACCCTGCGACTGCTCAAGCTCTCACCAGCCGTGCAGCGGCGGGTGGCGGCCGGCGTCCTGTCGGCCGGGCACGCTCGCGCGCTGCTCGGGGTCGAGGACCCCGAGCGCCAGGAACGGCTCGCCGCGCGGGTGGTCAGCGAGGGGATCAGCGTGCGGGGCCTGGAGGAGATCGTGGCCGTCGGTGAGGGCGAGCAGGCACCTCCCCGGCAGCGGCGCGCCACCCCGGTGGCCCCCGGGCTCGTCGAGATCGCCGACCGTCTCTCCGACCGGCTCGAGACGCGGGTCAAGGTCGACCTCGGCAAGGCCAAGGGGAAGATCACCGTGGAGTTCGCCTCCCTGCAGGACCTGCAGCGCATCGTGGACGTGATGGACCCGCGGAACCGGAACGACCGCCCGATCTAGGTCTCTTTGTCGACAAAACGACAAGTCACTCCGTCGACTTGGCGGCACGACGTGCCGCGCGTTCCGCCCGCTCCCGTGCGTCCAGCTCGGCCGCCTCGGCGAGGGTCGGGGCACTGCCCCCGTGCCGCCGCGGCAGCCACCAGCAGCCGGGAGGCTGTTCCGCGACGGGGTAGGCGGCGATGGTGGCGTCGAGCAGCTCGGTCATGACGGCGTGCAGGGAGGCGGTCTCGGCAGCGGGGTCGGCGCCCGTGGGACGGAGCGGTTCGCCGACCGTGATCGCGATGGTCTTGCCACGGGAGAAGTCGCGGGGGTGGTCCTTGGTCATGAGGCGCTGGGTGCCCCACAGGATGACGGGGATCAGCGGCACGCCGGCGGCGGCGGCGATGCGCACGGCCCCCGTCTTGAGCTCCTTGACCTCGAACGCGCGCGAGATCGTGGCCTCCGGGAAGATGCCGACCGCCTCCCCGGCCTCCAGGTAGTCCTGGGCGACCTCGAGCGAGCGGGTGCCCGCGCCGCGGTCCACCTCGATGTGGTGGCACCCCCGCATGATCGGCCCCGTGACGCGGTGGTCGAACAGCTCCCGCTTGCCCATGAACCGGACCAGCCGCTGCGAGGGCTGGGCAGCCAGGCCGCCGTAGACGAAGTCGACGTACCCGATGTGGTTGTAGGCGAGCAGCACGCCCCCGCTGGTGGGGATGTGGTGGGTTCCCGTCATCTGGAACCGGTTTCCGAGCAGCCGGAACCCCAGCTTGGCCGCCACGACGATCGGGGGGTAGATGATGTCGCGCACGGGTGGCCTCCTGGTCAGCGGCGGGTGGCGAGGAAGTCGGCGATCCGGCCGATCGCCTCCTCGAGGATGTCGACGTCGGGCAGGGTCACCATCCGGAAGTGGTCCGGGTGGGGCCAGTTGAAGCCGGTCCCGTGCGTGACGAGGATCTTCTTGGCCCGCAGCAGGTCGATGACCAGCTGCTGGTCGTCGTCGACGGGGTAGACCGCGGGGTCCAGGCGCGGGAAGCAGTAGAGCGCCCCACGGGGTCGCACCGAGGAGACCCCGGGGATGTCGTTGAGCAGCTTGTCGGCGAGCATGCTCTGCTCGTAGAACCGGCCCCCGGGCCGGATCAGCTCCTCGATGGACTGGTAGCCGCCCAGCGCGGTCTGGATCGCGTGCTGGGCGGGCACGTTGGCGCACATCCGCATGTTGGCGATCAGGGTCAGGCCCTCGAGGAAGTCGGTCGCCAGCTCCTTGGGCCCCGAGACCATCACCCAGCCCGCTCGGTAGCCGCACACGCGGTAGGCCTTCGACAGACCGCTGAAGGTCAGGCAGAGCACGTCGTCGCGGGCTGCCGTCGCGGCGTGGTGGTGCACAGCGTTGTCGAAGAGGATCTTCTCGTAGATCTCGTCGGCGAAGACGACCAGCTGGTGGCGTCGCGCGATGTCGACCAGGCCCTCGACGACCTGCCGCGAGTAGACCGCCCCCGTGGGGTTGTTGGGGTTGATGATGACGATGGCGTGCGTGGCCTCGGTGATCTTGGACTCGATGTCGGCCAGGTCGGGGTTCCAGCCGTCCTCCTCGTCGCACAGGTAGTGCACCGGGGTACCCCCGGAGAGCGTCACCGCGCCCGTCCAGAGGGGGTAGTCGGGGGCCGGGACCAGGATCTCGTTGCCGTCGTCGACGAAGGCCTGCAGCACCATCGAGATCAGCTCGGAGACCCCGTTGCCGATGAAGACGTCGTCGACGGCCACGTCGCGCAGCCCGCGCTGCTGGTAGTACTGCGCCACGGCCGTACGGGCGGGATAGATCCCCTGGGAGTCGCTGTAACCCTGCGCCTCGGGCAGGTGGTGGACGATGTCGGCCACGATCGCCTCGGGCGCCTCGAAGCCGAACGGCGCCGGGTTGCCGATGTTGAGCTTGAGGATCCGGTGCCCCTCGGACTCGAGGCGCTGCGCCTCGGTGAGGATCGGACCGCGGACGTCGTACCGCACGTGGTGGAGCTTGCGGCTCTGGCGGATCGGTCGCACGCGGCCATCCTCGCAGCAACCCGGCGACCCGGGGCAGTGGGTCCGCATACCATCGTCGCGGAGGCCCATCGGCTGGAGGCCCGTCATGACCCGTACCGCGGTCCGGCTCACGCTGGACAACCTCGACGCCATCGATGCGTCCTGCCGGTCGTGCGTGTTCTGGCAGTTCGATCCGGTACGCCGGCAGCGGCTGGACGACCCGACGTCGGAGAAGGCCGCCTGGACCTCGGAGGTGCTGCGCGAGTGGGGTTCCTGCGGCCGGGTGGCCGTCGTCGGCGACGAGGTCGTCGGCCATCTCATCTATG
This sequence comes from Nocardioides coralli, assembly GCF_019880385.1. Classification (NCBI taxonomy): domain Bacteria; kingdom Bacillati; phylum Actinomycetota; class Actinomycetes; order Propionibacteriales; family Nocardioidaceae; genus Nocardioides; species Nocardioides coralli. The sequence goes on along the minus strand of NZ_CP082273.1, from coordinate 3,519,398 downwards.
CGCCCGCCCGGTTCGTGCCGGGCTCCTCAGGGTTCCCCACCGCGCCGGTCTCGGCGGACGCCGTGCTGCTGACCACCGTGCACGTCGCGCCACACGCCCGCGGCGGAGGGGTCGGGCGGATGCTGGTGCGCGCGATGGCGCGCGACCTCGTGGAACGCAACATCCGCGCCGTGGAGGCCTTCGGCAGCCGGACGGCGGGTCAACGCTGCACGGTCCCGGCCGACTTCCTTAGTGGCGTCGGCTTCCGCACCCAGCGACCCCACCCGATCACGCCCCGGATGCGGATGGACCTGCGCACGGCCGTGTCCTGGAAGGACGAGGTCGAGGCAGCGCTGGAACGACTCGTGGGCGCGGTGCGGCCACAACCGAAACCGCGGCGCGCTCCGGGAGCGACACCGCGGTCGGCTGGGCCGGGCGACCTCGCCGGCTGAGCCGACGGACGCCCGGAGGGGTCAGGCGATGACGTCGGACAGCTCGTTGAGGAGCGCGGCCTTGGGACGCGCACCCACGATGCTCTTCACGACCTCGCCGTCCTGGTAGAGGTTGAGGGTCGGGATGCCGGTGACCCGGTAGGACGAGGGGGTCACGGGGTTCTCGTCGACGTTGAGCTTGACGATGGTGACCTTCTCGCCGTGCTCGGCGGCGATCTCCTCGAGAATGGGGGCGACCTGGCGGCACGGGCCGCACCACTCCGCCCAGAAGTCGACGAGCACGGGCTTGTCGGACTTCAGGACCTGCGTCTCGAAGTCGGCGTCGGTCACGGCAGCGATGTTGGCCACGGGGAGTACCTCTCAGATCTCGGTTGCGCTGTGCTCAGTGAACACCACAGGGGCGACAGATGTTCCGGGGCGCGACGGCCGGGGAGGGTCAGACGCCGCTGGCCTGCACGACCTCGGAGACGATCTCCGCGGTCTCCTCCGGCGACCCGGCCGTCGAGGCGGCATGGTCGAGCGCGGCGACGTAGCGCTCCGCGTCGAGCGCCGCTGCACAGCCGGTGCCGGCCGCGGTGATCGCCTGCCGGTAGTGGTGGTCGACCAGGTCGCCGCTGGCGAAGACGCCCGGCAGGTTGGTGGCGGTGGAGGGGTGGTCGACCAGCACGTAGCCGTTGTCGTCGAGGTCGACCTGTCCGCCGAGCAGCTCCGAGCGCGGGTCGTGACCGATGGCGATGAAGAGCCCCGTCACGTCCAGGGGCCGGGTCTCGCCGGTCACCGTGTCGCGCAGCGTCACGGACTCCAGCCGGTCCTCGCCGTTGATCTCGGCGATCTCGGCGTTCCAGACGATCTCGAGCTTCTCGTCGGCGAAGGCGCGCTCCTGCATGATCTTGGAGGCGCGCAGCTCGTCACGGCGGTGGATCAAGTAGACCTTCTTGCCGAACCGCGTGAGGAAGGTGGCCTCCTCGACAGCCGAGTCCCCGCCCCCGACCACGGCGATCGCCTGGTCGCGGAAGAAGAAGCCGTCGCAGGTGGCACACCACGAGACCCCTCGCCCGGAGAGCTCCTCCTCGCGGGGGAGGCCGAGCTTGCGGTAGCCGGAGCCGGTGGCCAGGATCACCGACCGCGCCGTGTAGGTGTCGGTGGCGGTGCGGACCACCTTGGTGTCGCCGGTGAGGTCGACCTCGACCACGTCGTCGGCGACCAGCTCGGCCCCGAAGCGCTCGGCCTGGGCCCGCATCTCGTCCATCAGCGCCGGGCCCATGATCCCGTCGCGGAAGCCGGGGAAGTTCTCGACCTCGGTGGTGTTCATCAGCGCGCCACCGGCGGTCACGGAGCCCTCGAACACCAGCGGCTCCAGCGACGCCCGTGCGGTGTAGAGCGCCGCGGTGTACCCGGCCGGGCCGGAACCGATGACGATGACGTTGCGGGGGTCGGACATGACGCTCCTCGATCGGGGGTTGCTGCCGGTCAGAACCGATCGTAGGCGAGGAAGATTCCCGTCACGGGGTCGGCAGTGTCACCGAGCGCACCGCGTCCTCGCCCCCGCAGAGGAAGAGGTCGGCCACCTGGGTGTCGCCCTGGGTACGGCGGAACACGACGTAGCCGATCGACTCGCCGTAGCGCACGGCGCGGTAGGCCCCCCGACCCCAGTCGCCGGGGACGCAGGCCTGCTCCCCGGGAGATGCGGGGGCACCCCGCTCGGCCAGCTCGGCCCGCGGCGTCGCACGCAGCCGTGCGACGTCCTCCCCGAACCGGCCGGGGCGGATCGTGGCGACCACGGATCCGGGGGCCACATCACCCTCGCCGCCCCGGGCGAGCTCCTCGGCATCAGCCGGCGCCTCACTCCCGCCCTCACCCTGGGCACCACCCTGCGCGGTGTCGCTTTCCGCGTCGCCGGCGGTCACCGCCTCCGGCGAGGCGTCGTCCCCGAGACCGCCGACCACCTGACCGACCGCCACCCCTCCGACGACGACGGCAGCGGCCGCCACCAGCAGCGTGGCCGCCCGACGGCGACGCTCGGCGAGGCGTACGACGCCGGCCGGCTGTGCCCCCGGGGCCGGCTCCGCGTCCAGGTCGGCGAGGACCCGGTCGAGGCGGTCGGCGACCTCTGGCGGCAGGGGCTCGGTGTGCCGGGCCTCGGCCAGCCGCCGGCGTACCTCCGCCTCCTCGGCCGGGGTCAGCTCCGGCTGGTCGTCGGTCACGGGTTCTCACCTCCAGGGATGGTGCAGGATCGGTCAGGTCATCGGTCAGGCCGGTGCCGGTGGACCGCGGGGCCGTGGTGATCGGACGGGCGGCGAGCCCGGTGGGTTCCCGCCCTCGGTGTCGCCCGGCTCACGGCGAGGCGCGAGCAGCTGCAGCAGCTCGGCCAGCCGCGCCCGTCCCCGCGAGCAGCGCGACTTCACCGTCCCCGGGGCGCAGTCGAGGATCTCGGCCGCCTCGGCGACGGAGTACCCCTCCATGTCGACGAGCACGAGCGCGGCACGCTGCTCCGCCGGCAGCCGGGCGAGGGCCGCCAGCACCTCCCGGCGCCGCTCCTCCTCGACCACCTGCTCGCCGGGGTCCGCCGGGGTGCCGGTGTGCGTGGACCCGCGGGCCTGGTGCTCGTCCAGGTCGTCGGGCAGGGGCTCGGCGCGCCGGACCTTGGCGGCGCGGATGCGGTCCAGGCAGGCGTTGACCACCACCCGGTGCAGCCAGGTGGTCACCTGGGCGTCCCCCCGGAAGCTCGCGGCGCGGCGGTAGGCGGCCACCATCGCGTCCTGGAGGCCGTCCGCGGCGTCGTCGGGGTCCCCCATCGTGCGCAGCGCCACGGCCCACAACCGGTCGCGGTGGCGCGCGAAGAGCGTCCCGAACGCCGCAGCCTCGCCGGCCACGTGGGCCGCCAGCAGCTCGGCGTCGCTGCGGGGGTCAGCGGTCATCCGCTGGCCACCAGCTCCCGGATCTCACCGCGGAAGCCGTCTCCCACCTCGGGCAGCGAGGTGAGCCACACCACGAGGTAGCGCCCCGAGGCAGGCTCGTCCAGGTCGGTCCGGACCCGTGGCTCGCTGGCGGTCTCCTGTGCCACGGGCTCGAGCCCGGCGACGCGCGTCGGTTCCTCGTCGGTGAGGTAGTAGGTGACCTCCGTTGGTGTGCCGCCCACGGTGAGGTCGATCCGGGAGACCTCCCGGGTCTCGCCCAGGTCGACGAACAGGCCCACACCGGTCTTCAGCCCCGGCGGCGGTCCCAGCTGGTCGTTGTAGGTGCTGGTCCGCCAGCCGGTCGTGGGGTCGCCGTCGATCGCGAGGCCGACCAGGTCGCGGTTCTCCTCCGGCGGGTCGGCCTGCGGGTCGAGGTCGAGCGCCGACTGGGCCTCGTAGGCCGTGATCGCCTCCTCCGTCTGCGTGGCGGACGGCGTCGTGGGCGCCGGCTCGGGCTCGGAGCCGAGGGGTGTCCTGCCGCGGCCGAGGTTGTAGGCCACGACCATCGCGAGCACCAGCAGGAGGGAGAGGAACACCAGCACCCCCAGCCGGAACCAGGAGCGGCCCGGCACCTCGTCCTCGTCGTCCTCGTCCTCGGTCACGGGGATCACCCCGCTGCCGGTGCCGGTGCCGGTGTCCCACGGCCAGTAGTCACCGGTCGGGGCGCTCACCCCGGGTCGCGGTCGGCGGGCCGGGCCGCCGTCGGCGGGCTCGGGCGCGAAGAGTGGTCGCTCGGGCGGGTCCTCGAACGCCGGCGGCGGGGGCGGCGGTTCCGTGCGGCGCTCCAGCCAGGAGACGTCCTCGTCGGTGTCGCCGAAGATCGGCATCCCGGCCTGGGTCGGGATGTCCACCGGGGTCCGCGGCTCGTCGGCCGGGCCGGTCCCCGCCGGATCGGCCGACCCGGCGTCGACGGGGCTCTCGGCGTCCGGTGGGGCGGGTGGCTGAGGAGGAGCCGAACCCGAGGGCGGGCTCGGGGGCGCGCTGGGTGAGACGCTCGGGACCACCAGGGTCGGCGCGACCTCGTCCTCGCCGGGGCCCGTCGGCGGACCAGTGGGCGCGCCCGGGGACGTGTCGAGGTCCTCGCCCGGCTCCGGCTCGTCCGCCCCGGTGTCGGATGCCCCGGGGCCGGGGTCGGCGTCCGGGGAGGAGCGGTGGTCCATCGGGGGCGCGGGCTGCGGGTGGTCGCGGCGGTTGGGCACCGCGAGGGCCCCGGCCCCCTTGACGCCGTTGAGGGGCGCGGGCTCGCTGAGGCCGGCCGGGTCGCCGACGTAGTCGCGCAGCGCGTCGCACAGCCCACGCGCGGTGCCGAGGTTGTGGCTCCAGGCGGTGGGTGGGGCGTCGAAGGGGTTGAGAACCTGGTCGCAGATGCCGTCGAGCACCCGCGGGATGCCCGCGCGGACCTGCCGCGGCCGCAGCCACCGCTCGTCGCGCCGCAGGGCCGGCGGGACCGCTGAGGGTGAGGGGCCGGGCCAGGTGCCCGTGAGCAGGAAGTAGAGCAGCGCGCCCAGGTCGGCGACGTCGGTGGTGAGGTCCCCCTGCGGGAGTCCCATCAACGCCGCGTCGACGCAGAAGCCGATGACGCGGACGGCGCCGGACTGGTCGATGAGGATGTTCTCGGGAACCAGCCGCCCGTGGGGCACCCGCTGGTCGTGGGCCACGGCCATCGAGGCGGCGACCTCGGACACGATCCACGCGGCCCGCCGCGGCGGCAGCGGCCCCTCGCCGGCCACCATGATGTCGAGGGAGGTGCCCGCCCCCCACTCGTTCACCACGAACGCGAGACCCTCGCGCTCGTCGGCGTCGAGCACGCGGAGGATGCGGCGGTCGAGCACGGTTGCGGAGAGCCGGGCCGCCTCGGTGAGCCGGGCCGCTCGGTGGTCGTCCTCGGCGATGCAGTGGAGGGCGACGTGCCGGTCGAGGACCTGGTCCTCGGCTCGCCAGAACCTGCCGCCGCCGCTCTCGGTCAGCAGGTCGACCAGCAGGTAGCGGTCGGCGAGCAGGTCGCCGGGCCTTGCTGGCTGCTCCACGGATTCCCCTCTTCGAGCCTCTGGCCCCATCGTAGGTCTGGTCAGCCCCCGCTACGGGACCGTAGCCGCCCCGTGATCGTGTCCATCAGCGTGGTCACCTCGCCGAGCCGCAGCAGGCGGGCGAGCAGCAGGAACGCGGCGACGTCGACGAGCGTCACCGCGACGACGCGGAGCAGCGCGATCACCAGGGCGGGGTCCTCCCCGAGCCCGGCGAGCAGGCGCGCCGCGGCGTACGCCACCAGCGCGGCCAGCCCCGCGACCAGCAGCAGCCTCACCACGAACCGCACGACGGGACCGAGCCCGAGCCCCCCGAGCTCCCGCCCGAGGACCATCGTGGAGACCACCGCGCCCACGGCGTAGGCGGCACCGTAGGCCAGCACCAGGGCCGGGGAGGTCTGCTCGGCTGAGGCCTCGCGGACCAGCAGCAGGGCGGCCGCGATGTTGGTGGCTGCGATCACGCACTGGACGAGGAAGACCGTCCGGGTCTGCTCGAGGGCGTAGAAGCCGCGCAGCATCAGGTAGTGGACGGTGAAGAAGACCAGGCCGATCCCGAAGAGGGCCAGGGTCGGGGCGAAGAGCTGGTAGGTGGTGCGGCCCGCGCCGTACCCCCAGATCACGTGGGCGACGTCGACCGCGACCAGGGGCAGGAGCAGTGCGACCGGGACGATCACCACGAGGGCGCTGCGGAGTGTCGTGACGAGCGTGCGCGCGAGGCCCGCGCGGTCCTCCTCCGCCGCTTGGCGCGACATCTGGGGGAGCACGGCGGTCGCCAGCGACACGGTGACGATGGCGTGGGGGACCATGACGATGAGGAAGGCGAACGAGTAGACGGTGTAGCCGGTGGCCGGCTCGCCGGGGTTCTCGGCGGGACCGCTGCTGGCGAGCCTGACGACCACCGTGTAGGCGATCTGGTTGACGATCACGAAGAGGACCGTCCACATGCCCAGCCGGAACGTGTGGCCCAGACCGGTGCCGCGGACGTCGAGGCGCGGCCGGATCCGGACCCCGGCCGAACGGAGCACCGGGAGCAGCACCAGCAGCTGAGCGAGGATGCCGAGGGTCGACCCGAGCCCCAGCAGTGCCTCCTGGTCGGGCCCGAAGGGACCGAACAGCTCCTCGCCGGACGCCGGGCCGAAGACGAGCAGGTAGGTCGCGAGCACGGCGACCGCGATCAGGTTGTTGGCGATCGGGGCCCACATCATCGGGCCGAACCGGCCGCGGGCGTTGAGCACCTGGCCCAGCAGCACGAACATGCCGTAGAGGAAGACCTGGGGCAGGCAGTAGCGGGCGAAGTCGACGACCGAGTCTCGCTGGGCGGCGAGCTCGGGGTCGTCGTAGGCGTCACTGAGGAACAGCTCCATCAACCAGGGCGCGGTGACGACGAGCGCCACCGTGACCACCCCCAGGAAGAGCACGGCCAGCGTGACGATCCGGCTCGTGTAGGCCTCCCCGCCGTCGTCGTCGTTCTTCATCGCCCGCACCAGCTGCGGGACGAGCACGGCGTTGAACACACCACCCGCCAGCAGGATGTAGAGCATGTTGGGGACGGTGTTGGCGATGTTGAACTGTTCGGCGTGCAGCCCCTGCCCCAGCGCGGCCACGAGGAGCGCGGAACGGACGTAGCCGCTCAGCCGGGAGACCGTCGTGCCGGCGGCCATCACCGCGCTGGAGGAGAGGATCCGGGTGTCCTCGCTCATGCGCGCTCGCTCCGGACCCGGCGGAACACGCGTACGGCGATCGCGACGAAGAGCAGTCCCACGCCGACGCCCATGATCACCCAGATCACGTCGCTGACCTGCGCCGAACGGATGGGGATCCGCTGGTCGGCGCCGAGGGGGGTGCCCTCGGCATCGGTCACCACCAGGCGCACGTAGTGCACGCCAGGGCTGCTGGTCGTCGCGTTGAACTCCACCGACTGACGGCCCCGGGCAGGAAGCTCCACGGGCTCCGGTTGCTCGATGCTGACGTCGCCCTGGCTCACCGGACGGACCGACACCGTGACCGGGTGCCGCAGCCGGTTGGTCAGGGTCGCGGCGAAGCGACCGGCGGCGCTGGAGAGCGTGACGCCCTTGGGGGCCCGGATCCGGACGCCCTGGAGCCGGCCGGTGACCCAGGCGATGGCGCCCAGCGTGTCGGCCCGGGACTCCAGCGCCCGGCTGCGGTCGTGGTAGCCGATCGAGGACAGCGCCTCGTCGAGGGTCTGGTCGGCCAGGCGGTCGTTGTCGGTCAGGATCCCCTGGAGCGTGCGTCCGGCCGCGATCAGGGCCCGGGCCGCGTCGAGGGCGGACTCGTCGAGCTCGGTGAGCTGTTCGTCGACGGGGTAGTCGATCACCCGGGGCGGCAGCTCCGGTCCCACGTCGAGATCGGCGACGTCGCCGAGGTCCAGCCACTTCACGTCAGTGCCTCGCCAGAACGTGGCCGGGTTCTCGGGCCGGAACGCTGCCGGCATCACGACCACCAGCGGCTGGCGGTCGTCCGACAGCACGCGGAGGGCGGCGTCGGCCAGGACCCGCTGCCGCATCGCGATGGCCCCCAGCCGGTCCTCCGGGCCGGGTCCGCCCTGGCCGGTCGCGGACGAGGTCACCACCACGCGGCGGCCGCCGATGGTGACGGCGGTGTCCGGGGCGGGCCGACGGAGGCCGCGCTCGCTGAGCAGCACGGTGGTCCGGGGCTCGACGAGGTCGATCACCTCCGGCGGCAGGAGTCCGCTCAGGCTGGCGGCGGCAGGGTCGCTGTCGACCGACCACTGCTCGAGCTGGGTGCCCGTCCGGCGTACGGCGGTGCGGTAGAGGGACGGGTCGGCGGCGGCGACCGCGGCCAGGTCGAGGTCGCCGTAGGGTAGTGCCAGCACCTCGTCGACCGTCAGGGCCGACCGCATCCGGTCCAGCCAGGTGGCCCCCCGCTCGACCGCCGGGTTCGCGGACGTCTCCGCGCTCCCGCCGTCAGCGGCGTCGGCGGCCTCGCTCTCGTCCTCGTCGGGCGGGTCCTCAGGAGCCTGGTCCTGCGGGGCCTCGGGGTCGGGGGTGGCGCCGAGCGACCGGGTCGGGTTGCCCGCCACGAGTCGGGCGACCGCGTCCGGGACCGCCGGGTCCACCAGCCAGGTCACCGGCCCGGCCCCTTCGGCCGTGGCGAGCGCGAGGGGGGCACCGAGCCGACCGTCCGGCGCGAGGTCCTCGGCCCAGCGGCCGACCGCACGGATCCGTCCGCCGACGGTGTGGCTGACGGGCCGCCTCACCGGCAGGACGATGGAGGTCTGCACGGTGGCGCGGGTGGAGGGGGGCACCAGCGGGAGGAAGGTCCGGGCCCGGCCGTCGGCGATGCCGTCGCGGGCGGCATCGGTGTTGCCGAGGGCATGGGCGCCGAACCAGTAGACGCCCGGTGACGAGGCCGGGAGCTGGTCCCGGCGCAGTCGTACGGAGAAGCTCGCGGACTCACCGGGGTCGAGCGAGCCCACGCTGTCGAAGGTGCCCGGGTCGACGATCCGGGCGCCGACCTCCGACTCGAAGGGGATCGTGACCGCCTCGGCGAGCTCCTCACCGCTGGTGATGGGCGTCGCCGCCATGAACGCGTAGACGTTGATCGCCCGCCATCGCTCGTCGCTGGCGTTGGTGACCGTGCCCCGCATCCGGATCCGGCCCCGGGCCGGCACCTCGGCCGGGGTGAGCCGGTCGATGGTGACCTGCAGCGGTTGGTCGTCCCGCGCGGGAGCGGCCGAGGCCGCGACGGGCGCCGCGCCCACCGGTCCGAGCAGCGTGGTCGTCGCCACCACCAGCGCGAGGGCAGGCAGCAGGGACCACGGGGGACGCACGGCGCCGACTCTATCCGGCGGGTCTGCGAGGTCAGGGGGGCCCGCGAGGCGGGTCGGAGCCTGCCTGTGCCCTAGAGTTTCTGGGCGTGCCAGAGCCCGTTCAGCCCGCATGGAACCTCCGCGACGCCCAGCAGTCGCTGACGGCCGAGCTCGACCGCCTGGCACCCGTGCTCGACGGCCTCGGATCACGCTTCGCCGAGGCCGGGGAGGACCTGCACCTCGTCGGCGGGCCGGTGCGTGACGCGCTGCTCGGTCGGCGGGTGAGCGACCTCGACCTGACCACCTCGGCGGCGCCGGAGACCACCGAACGGCTCCTCCTCGGCTGGGCCGACGCCGTGTGGGACGTGGGGCGCGACTACGGCACCATCGGCTGCCGCAAGGGCGAGTGGCAGCTGGAGATCACGACCTACCGGTCGGAGAGCTACGACCCGGCCTCCCGCAAGCCGGACGTGGCGTTCGGCGACAGCCTCGCGGGCGACCTGGGTCGGCGCGACTTCACGGTCAACGCGATGGCCATCTCGATCCCGGACCGCACCTTCGAGGACCCCCACGGCGGGGTGGTCGACCTCGCCCAGCAGCAGCTGCGCACCCCCGGGACCCCGGAGGACAGCTTCTCCGACGACCCGCTCCGGATGATGCGGGCGGCCCGGTTCGCCGCGCAGCTCGGCTTCACCGTGGCCCCGGACGTGGTGGCGGCCATGGCGGCGATGGCCGACCGGATCGGGATCATCTCGGCGGAGCGGGTGCGCGAGGAGCTGGTGAAGCTCGTCTGCGCCCCGCACCCGCGGCTGGGTCTCACGCTGCTCGTGGAGACCAGGCTGGCCGACCGGGTGCTGCCCGAGCTGCCGGCACTCGCGCTCGAGCGCGACGAGCACCACCGTCACAAGGACGTCTACGAGCACACACTCACGGTGCTGGAGCAGGCCATCGACCTCGAGCACCGGCTCGACGAGCGCCCCGACTTCGTGGTGCGGTTCGCCGCTCTCATGCACGACGTGGGCAAGCCCCGGACCCGGCGGTTCCTTCCCGACGGCTCGGTCACCTTCCACCACCACGACGTGGTGGGCGCGAAGCTCACCCGGAAGCGGATGCGTGCCCTGCGGTTCTCCGGCGACCAGACCGAGGCGGTCTCCGCCCTCGTGGAGCTGCACCTGCGCTTCCACGGGTACGGCGAGGGCGAGTGGACCGACTCGGCGGTCCGCCGCTACGTCCGCGACGCCGGCGAGCAGCTCGAGCGGCTCCACATCCTCACCCGGGCCGACTGCACGACGCGCAACCGCCGCAAGGCCGAGCGGCTGCGGCGTACCTACGACGAGCTCGAGGAGCGGATCGCCCGGCTCGCGGAGGAGGAGGAGCTGGCCGCCATGCGGCCTGACCTCGACGGCAACCAGATCATGGCGCTGCTCGGGATCGGGCCGGGGCGCGAGGTGGGGGAGGCCTACCGCTTCCTGCTCGACCTGCGCATCGACGAGGGCCCGCTCGGCGAGGAGGAGGCCGGTCGCCGCCTGCGCGCCTGGTGGTCCGCCCGTACCCCCCTCTGACCCTGGCGCCTCTGACCCTGGCGCCCCGGACGCGCCGAGGGCCGGCCCCGCAGCAGCGGGACCGACCCTCGGTGTGGTGTCGTGTGGTGCGCCGGCTCAGGACTCCGGCTCGTGGTCGTGGTCGTCGTGCAGCCCGCCACCACCGGTGGTGCCGTCGCCCACCGGTGCGCCGTAGCCGAGCGCCGGCCACTCCGCACCGATGCCGTTGACCGGCTGGGTGCTCACCGCGAACATGCCGATGACCTTCGCCACGGCGTCCGACATCTCGTCGATCGCCTGGCGGCTGACGTTGCTCAGGTCGTCGCACGCTTGGTGGTAGCACTTGTCGTAGGCCACGCCGGCCTCGCCACCGAAGTAGGCCGCCTGCTGGGCGGACTTGACGCCCTCGGCACCGGTGAAGAGACCGCCGGCGGGGATGTCGACGCCCTTGGCGATGAACGGCCCGTAGTCGCTGCGACCGCTGAACGGGGTCTCCTCCGAGGCGCGGTCGTGGTCGGCGAACGCGTCGTGGAAGGCCTGCTCGATGGCGTCGGAGCCCTTCGGGCCCGCCGCCGCACCCGGACCGACCGGGAAGCGGGAGTTGTCACCGTCGTAGACGAACCGCGCGTAGTTCGGCGAGCCGATCATGTCGAAGTTGAGGTAGAGCGCGATCCGCTCGAGCTCCTCGGGGCTGTTGGCCTGGAGGTCACCGATGTAGTGCTCGGCTCCGAGCAGGCCGAGCTCCTCGGCACCCCACCAGGCGAAGCGGACCTTGTTGGGCAGGTCCTCGTCGTCGTCGGCCTCCTCGGCCAGCACCTTGGCCACCTCGAGGATCGCCGCGGAGCCGCTGCCGTTGTCGTTGACGCCGGGGCCGGCGGCCACGCTGTCGAGGTGCGACCCGGTCATCACGACGTTGTCGGGGTCGCCGGCCTCGGTCTCGGCGAAGACGTTCCACGTCTCGCGGATCTCCGAGATGGTCTTGGCGAACACCTCGACGTCGCCGGACTGGGCGGCGAGCGCCGCGCCGTCGTCGAACGAGGCGCCGACGACCGGGATGGGCGTGGGCATCGGCTCCCCCAGGGTGCCGACGATGACGTCCATGCGGCCCGCGCTGTTGCCCTGGTTGAAGATGATGACGCCCGAGGCGCCCGCGTCGGCGGCGTGGTTGGCCTTCGTGCCGAAGGTGCAGGTGCCGCGCTGGATCAGGGCGATGTTGCCGGGCGTGAAGCCGTTGAAGTCGGCGGCCTCGCACCCGGAGGTGCTGGCGCGGTCGCCGGCCAGCTTGAGGTCGACGCCCTGCACCGGAGCGGTGGGGTTGCCGCTGCCGGAGTAGGTGAAGGTGCCGGTCGGCAGCTCCTGGCCACCGCTGGTGACGAGCCGGGCAGGCTCGAGCTCCTCGAAGAACGGGAAGTCGAAGGCCTGGACGGTGGGCTGGTAGCCGGACTTGCGCAGCTCCTTGACGACGTAGTCGACCGAGGCCTTGTAGCCGGGCGTGCCCGACGCGCGGGAGTTGCCGTTGGTGCGACCGATCTCGTCGAAGGCCGCGAGGTGCTTCATGATCCGCTTGCCGCGGACGTCCTCACGCAGGTCCTCGGCGAGCTCGAAGGACCGGTCGTCGCGGTCGTCGCGGTCGTCGTCGGCCGACGTCGGAGGGGTGGTGAGGGCGAGGAGGGACAGGGACGCGGCTGCGGCGACGCCGGCACGAGCCCAACGACGGCGCGCCAGCGGCGCAGAGAAATGGGAGGGGGACAACACGAGCTCCGTTCGATTCCGGGTCGCCGAAGAGGTGGCGACCTGCTGGACCAGACGTTTATAACGTGCTCCGGCCCAGATGTCACGGGTCGTAATGCCGCGATCTCGGCCCCGAGCGTGTGGCGCCGGTCATGGGGCGAGCCCGGATCCGGACGCTACGGTGCCGGGGACCACCGACCCGAGGAGCCCCGTTGACCACCACGGAGACCGAGCTCGAGCAGAGCATCCACATCGCCGCCACCCCCGAGCGCGTCTGGTCGCTCGTCACGGACCTGTCGCGCATGGCCCGGTGGAGCCCCCAGGTGGTGCACAGCTTCGTGCGCGGGCCGGTCCAGCTCGGCACCCGGGCGATCAACCTCAACCGTCGCGGCCTGCTGTTCTGGCCGACCCGCTCGAAGGTCGTGGTCTTCGAGCCGCACCGCGAGTTCGCCTTCCGGGTCAAGGACAACGCGACCATCTGGGCCTTCGTGCTCGAGCCCACCGACGGTGGGACCCGCCTGGTTCAGCAGCGACGTACGCCGGACGGGGTCACCGACATCTCCTTGCGCCTGCAGGACGCGGTGCTCGGCGGCGTCGACCGCTTCACCGCCGAGCTGCAGGACGGCATGCGGCAGACCCTCGCGCGGATCAAGGCCGACGCCGAGGCCTGAGACAGCTCGGCCCCGCGGCGACCGACCGGTCGCCGCGGGGCCGCCTGCCCCACGTCCTCAGTGACGTCTCAGCGGTACCTGACCAGGCCGGTCACGAAACCCTTGCCGCCGGTCAGGACCAGGCGGAGGGTGTGCTTCCCGCCGCCGAGCCCGCGGAACCGACGGGCCTGCGCGAACGCGATCCGCCGGTCCTCGCCGCGGAAGGACACCGTGCCGACCTTGGTGCCGTCGACGTAGACGGTGCCGCGGCCGCCTCGGTCGCTGTCACCGTGCACGAGGAGTGCGCGAGGGCCGCTGAAGCGCCAGGTGAGCACGTCACGCGCGCCGCCGGGACGGTTGGTGAGGTAGGCGCCCTTGCTGGCGCTGCGGTCGGAGCGTTGGCGCCACTGCCCCTGCTTGCGCACCTGGTCGGCGCGGGCGTGGACCAGCTTGTTGACCTGCAGCGTGCGACCCAACGTGTCGCTGTTGCCCGCCTCGTCGGTGACGGTCAGCACGATCTTCCGACGTCCGGGCTGGCCGAACCGCTTGGTCACCTGGGGTCCGGTGGCGTCGGTGCGGCCGTCGTTGTCGAGGTCCCACTCGTAGGTGAGGTCCTCGGACGCCGAGGTGTCGTCGCTGGATCGCGTGGCGTCGAGCCGGACCTTGCGGCCGGTCCAGATCTCCCCGCCCGTGATCGTGACCGCGGCCCGGGGCGGTGTGGTCTCGCCCGCGGGCGGCGCGACGACCTCCTCCCCGTAGCCGTAGTCGAACTCCCCGCAGCCCGCGCCCAGGGTGAAGTCGACCGTGCCGGTCAGGTCACCGTCGGCGGAGTCGGGGCCGAGGGCCTCGCCGGACATCGCGGTGACGTCGTAGGTCAGGCAGTCGTGGCGGAAGTGCCAGTTGTCGTCCTGGCTCTGCGGGTCCTCGTAGTTGTCGGTGTGACCCTCGCCGGAGTCGCTGAACGGGGTGTCACCCGGCCGCCATGCGGCGTCGTTCAGGTTCGGCGAGCTGTTGCCCGGCTGCGGGCTGCTGTCGAGCGGCGACTGCGCCGGCGGGTCGTCGGTCCCGGCGTTGCCGTAGCCGTGGGCCTCGTCGGTGTAGGAGTTGTAGAAGCCCGACTCGAAGCCGATCGGCGCGCGGTCGTTCTGTCCGTTGCCGTCGAGGTCGAAGCCGGAACGGTCCCGCATCTCGAGGTAGTAGGCGTGGTCGGAAGGGCCCTCGGCACCGGCCGCGACGTACTGCCAGCCCTGGGTGCAGCTGCTGCCGGGGGTGTGGGGCTTGCAGCCACCGTTGAAGATCCTCGGGTCGTCGGGGTCCCCGCTCGACTCGAAGTCGGTGGTGTAGATCTCGCGGGTCTCACCGCCCGGCAGGGTGGCGGTCACCGTGACGTCGTCGATGAACCAGCCCGGACGCGAGAGGCCGGGGTCCGTGGCGTAGCTGAACCGCAGCACCGGCTGCTCGGACCCGACGAGCTCGGAGATGTCGTAGGAGTCGGCCTTGTAGATCATCTCCGGGTAGTTGCCGAGCACCCGGTCGACGTCCTGCGTGCCGTCGGCGTATGACTGCGAGGTCCCGGTCAGGCCGTTGCCGTAGTGCGCCTGGCACGCGTTCTGGTTGGGGTTCTGGCTGGCCGGCGTCGTGTAGCCCTTCTCGGACTCGTTGGAGCCGAACGACTGGCCACCGTCGGTCGAGGTCAGCACGAACCCGTAGTCGTAGTCCCACTCGATGTCCCACATGGACTTGAGGTCGAGGGACAGCTCGGTGCCGGCCGGGAGGTCGTCGAACGCCGGTCCCCGCAGGTTCACGTCGATGTTGTGCCCCTTGCCGAGGTCCTTCGCGCAGCCGTAGTCGTTGCCCGAGCGCGACCACCACGTGTGCACCGGGGTGGCCCCGTCACCGGAGTCGAACTTCGCGGGGTCGAGCAGCACGCGACCCGGCAGCTTCGCGACGTACATCTGCGAGTTCTGGACCCGGACGACGCCGGCCTCACCCTCGGTGAGGGTGTACGGCGTGCCGTCGGGCTGCTGCCAGGTGATGGTGTCGGTGTCCTCCTTGGAGTCCGTGATGCCGGCCTCGGTGCGCGAGGAGTCGAGCACCTCGGGCACCACCCAGCCGAGCTCCTGGCGACCGTAGGCGTCGATGTTGTGCGACTTGTCGGTCGCCATCAGGCTCCAGTCGCCGTAGGTGTCGCGGTTGCCGGTGGAGTAGAAGTCCGGCAGGCCCAGGGAGTGGCCGTACTCGTGGGAGATCACGCTGGCCCGGTCGATGGCGGTCTCCGGGTTGACGTTGTAGGGGCCGACCCGGACGTACACCTTGAGCGCGTCACCGGTGTCGGTGGTCGTCATCGCGCTGCGGGTCTGGTCCTCGTACCAGAGCGGCCGCCCCTCGAGGTCCTTGAGCTGGTCGTCGGTCGTGAAGCCCGGGAGCCCGGTCTCGGGGTCGGAGTAGTAGAACTCCAGGCTCGAGGAGTGCGGCCAGACGTTGTCGTAGGAGGCGTCCGGGTACTCGCACGCGGCGACCGTCAGCTGCGAGGCGCCGTTGCCGCCGCAGCCGGCGAAGACGGCCATGAAGAAGTCGACCACGCCGTCCTTGTCGGTGTCGTAGTCGGAGTAGTCGATCTCCGGGTCGGCGATGGCGGCAGCGTCACGGACCAGCTTGCCCGTGGGACCGCAGCCGGAGTCGATGGCCTGCAGCGCGCCCACGCCGGCGACGGCGCCCGTCAGCGCGGTGCCGTTGGCGTCGGAGCCGTAGTACTCGGTCGTGCCGGGAAGCTGGTAGACGCCGTCGCGGATCCGGTCCGGGTAGGCGGGGGTCCCCTGCTCCTCGGTGGGGGTGTCGGCGAAGGTCACGCCCTTGCAGGTCTGGCCGGCCTGCGCCTTGCTGAAGTCGAAGCCCGGGCCGTAGTCGAAGTCGGCGTCGGCGATGCCCTCCGAGGGCACCGTGCCCTCGGGGTAGAGCTGGCCGAGCGACATCTCCTGGAACAGGTTGAACGTCGAGCCCTCGAACGCCGGGTCGTTGATCACCGTGTCGAGGCTGCGCTCGTGGCTGTCCTGGTAGTCGCGGTCGGTGTAGGCGACCGGGACGACGGGGAACGGGCGGTCGCCGTAGCGGGCGGTGTCGAACTCCTCGCCCGGGGGGATCACCTTGGGCCCGTGGCTGGTGACCTCGGTCGTGTCGGCGCCGACCGAGACGGTGGCGGTGGAGGAGATGTCGCGCCACACGATGGTCGGCAGCGCGTCGGTGGTGGCTGCCCGGCTCTCGAGCACCAGCGTCCGGGTCGAGGTCGCCGCGACGCTGCCGGGCGACCAGGTGACGGTCGTGCCGTCAGGGCTCACGGTGGCGCCGCCACCTGCGTCGGTGAAGGTGGCGCCCTCCGGCGCGGCCACGGTGACCTCGACGCCCGAGACGTCGGCGTCGCTGCTGTTGGTCAGCAGGATCCTGGAGGGGTAGGTGTCCCCGGGCTTGACCCAGCCGACGGAGGAGACGAAGGAGTTCTCCACCAGCAGGCCGCCGACCGTGTCCTCGGAGACCACCGCAGCAGCGGCCGGCTGGACCTCCTTCGGTGGTTCGGCGGACGCGCTCTGCGTGGCGGGGAGGAGGAGGCTGGTGGCCAGGGCGGTGGCGACCGCGATCGACAGGGTGGCCCGAGGGCGGAGGGGCATGGTGGCTCCAGGTGATGGACGGCAGGTCCCGAGACGACCGCCCAACGACAACGGGCAGCGAGTGTTACGGACGCGTGGCCGACCGTCACCGTGCTGTGACACGGGGTCCTGGGTCGTCGCGGTCTCGGGTCGGGCACGATGTGCCGGTGCAGAGCTCCAGTCCCCGGTCCCGGCGGGCGGTGCCGGTGGTCCTTCTCGCCGCCCTCCTGGTGGTGGTCGCTGTCCCGGCGGTGGTGTGGTGGATCGGCCAGGGCGCCACGCAGAAAGCCGCCGCCCACACCGGTGTCCCGCGCTGCGAGGGCGCCGACGTCGTGCCAACGAACGACGACGGCTTCCGGGCGGTCGCCATCCGGATGGACGAGGGCTTCGTCTGCACGCTGACGATCCGCGTCACCAACCGCAGTGATCGCGAGGTGACGCTGGGAAACGTCAGGATCCCGGTCGCGGGACCGGCAGCGAGGTCGGGCTACCGCGTGACGCACATCGGGGGAGACCCGGTGCGGGGTTTCGACATGGTCGAGGCGGAGACCGACCTCGGCTGGGCCGTGCAGGCCGGGGACGAGGAGGACGTGCCCCTGCGGGTCGTGTTCCGCCCGCAGGGCTGCGCGTCACCGGGTCTGCGGACCTGGACGATCCCCACCATCGAGGTGCGGGACCTGCTGGCCACCCGGGACCTCGACGTCGTCGACCTCCCCGAGTTCATCGGCACCACCGACACCTCGTGCGACACCTGAGCCTTCGGTCGGCGGCTCAGCGGTCACGCCGGGTTCAGCCCTGACGCAGCCCTGCACGAGGAGGCGCTGGTCCCTCACGCCTCCTCGGTGCCTGGTTTCGACGCGCCCGTCGCGGCCTCGTTCCTCGGCCGCGGGGCTTGCTCAACCGTCGGGCACGACGAGGAGGCGCTCGTTCCTCACGCCTCCTCGGTGCCCTCGATGAAGGCTTCGACGCGGCGGCGACCCTCGTCGTCGGGCAGCTGCACCGGCGGGCTCTTCATCAGGTAGGACGACGCGGAGATGATCGGGCCGCCGATCCCGCGGTCCTTGGCGATCTTGGCCGCCCGGATGGCATCGATGATGATGCCGGCGGAGTTGGGGGAGTCCCAGACCTCCAGCTTGTACTCGAGGTTGAGCGGGGCGTCACCGAAGGCGCGGCCCTCGAGCCGGACGTAGGCCCACTTGCGGTCGTCGAGCCACTCGACGTAGTCGGACGGGCCGATGTGCACGTTGCGGTCGTGGATCTTGCCGGCGAGCTCGCCGTTGAGGTTGGAGGTCACCGCCTGGGTCTTGGAGACCTTCTTCGACTCCAGACGCTCCCGCTCGAGCATGTTCTTGAAGTCCATGTTGCCGCCGACGTTGAGCTGGTAGGTGCGGTCCAGCACCACGCCGCGGTCCTCGAAGAGCCTCGCCAGCACGCGGTGCGTGATGGTCGCGCCGACCTGGCTCTTGATGTCGTCACCGACGATCGGCACGCCGGCGTCCTCGAACTTCTTGGCCCACTCCGGATCTGAGGCGATGAACACGGGCAGGGCGTTGACGAACGCGACACCGGCGTCGATGGCGCACTGGGCGTAGAACTTGTCGGCCTCCTCCGAGCCCACGGGCAGGTAGGAGACGAGCACGTCGACCTCGGCGTCCTTGAGAACCTGGACGACGTCGACCGGCTCGGCGGCGGACTCCTCGATGGTCTCGCGGTAGTACTTGCCCAGACCGTCGAGCGTGGGTCCGCGCTGGACCTCGACGCCCAGCGTGGGGACGTCGCAGATCTTGATCGTGTTGTTCTGCGAGGCGTTGATCGCCTCCGACAGGTCCTTGCCGACCTTCGTGTCGTCGACGTCGAACGCGGCGACGAACTCGACGTCGCTGACGTGGTAGTCGCCGAAGGTGACGTGCATCAGGCCGGGGACGTGGCCCTGCGGATCGGCGTCCTGGTAGTACTCCACCCCCTGGATCAGGGACGTGGCGCAGTTGCCCACTCCGACGATTCCTACTCGTACCGCACCCATGAGAGCGTTCCTTCCTCGGTCCTGCTGATGGTCTCGGGGTCAGCCCTGCGACTGACCGGTGTTGGTGGTGTTCGGGTCTGGCCGGGTCGTCTCGCTCCCGGTCCGCTCGGCGTTGATGAGCTCGGAGAGCCAGCGCACCTCACGCTCGACGGACTCCACGCCGTGGCGCTGCAGCTCGGCGGCGTAGCGGTCGACCTCCTGCTGGGTCATCGCCAGCTCCTTCTGCACGCGCTCGAGCCGCTCCTGCAGCCGGCTCCGGCGCCCCTCGAGGACTCGCAGCCTGGTCTCCATGTCGGCACGGCCGAAGAACGCGAACCGGATGTCGAAGGTGTCGTCCTCCCAGGCAGTGGGGCCGACCTCCGACATCAGCCGCTGGAACTCGGCGTTCCCGGCGTCGGTGATCTGGTAGACGATGCGCGGGCGACGGCTGACCACGGTGGTGGCCGCCTCCTCGATCAGCTGCTTGCGCAGCATCTTCTTCAGCGTCGGGTAGAGCGAGCCGTAGGACAGCACCCGCCCCCACCCGAGCATGAGGTTGAGCCGCTTGCGCAGCTCGTAGCCGTGCATGGGTCCCTCGTGCAGCAGCCCGAGGACCGCCAGCTCGATGGTCTCACCACGACGTGCCATGCGATCTATCGTACCGATATATCCTCGCGATGGAGACGGCCGGTACGTACCCCGCCCGCTGACCGGTCACTGGGGTGGCCCGTGTCCTCCCTGCCGTCGCCGTCGGAGCGCCGTCATCTCGGCGCCGTGTCGTGGCGATTTCGGGGCGACGGGCAGGCGTTGCGTACCCTGAAACGCGGCGTGCACCGCCCTGTCTCGCCCCCGACCGAAAGATCCGACCAGTCGTGACCGCAAAGCGACGGGCCGCAGGCCCGCCTGTGACCAAGAAGCAGACCAAGAAGCGACCCCAGCCGAAGGGCAGTCGCTGGCGTCGTGCCGGCAAGTGGCTGCTGATCCTCGGGCTGGTCGGGACGCTGCTCGGTGTCGGCAGCTTCGTCGTGCTCTACCAGGCCATCGACGTCCCCGACCCCAACGAGGACTTCGAGACGCAGACCAGCTTCGTCTACTACTCCGACGGCAAGGCCGAGCTCGGACAGTTCGCGACGCAGAACCGCGAGTCGATCAACCTCGACCAGATGCCGGCCACCGTCAAGGACGCCGTCGTCGCCGCGGAGAACCGTAGCTTCTGGACCGACCGCGGGATCGACCCCAAGGGCATCATCCGGGCGGCTTTCAGCAACGCCCGCGGCAACAGCACCCAGGGCGCCTCCACGATCACCCAGCAGTACGTGAAGATCCTCTACCTCACCCAGGAGCGCTCGCTCACGCGCAAGATCAAGGAAGCCGTGATCTCCCTCAAGCTGCAGCGGGACGTGAGCAAGGAGGAGATCCTCGAGGGCTACCTCAACACCATCTACTTCGGCCGCGGCGCCTACGGCGTGCAGGCCGCGTCGAAGGTCTACTTCGACAAGCAGGCCAAGGACCTGAACCTGCGCGAGTCGGCGGTCCTGGCCAGCGTCCTCAACGACCCCAACGACCTCGACCCCGCCGAGGGCAAGGGTGCCCGTCGTGAGCTGAAGGAGCGCTACGGCTTCGTGCTCGACTCGATGGCCGAGGAGGGAATGGTCGACGCCGCGCGCGCGGACAAGGCGTCCCGCAAGCTGCCGAAGTTCCCGAAGATCGAGGTCCAGAGCCAGTACGGCGGCCAGCGTGGCCACGTCCTGGCCATGGTCCGCAACGAGCTCGAGCGCCTCGACTTCAGCGAGGAGCAGATCGAGGGCGGTGGCCTGCGCGTGACGACGACGTTCACGAAGAAGGCCATGGATGCTGCCGCCGAGGGCGTGGCGGAGGCCCGCCCGGAAGGCTTCAGCGACAAGAAGCTGCACGTCGGGGTGGCCAGCGTCGAGCCCGGGAGCGGCGCGGTGCGCGGCCTCTACGCCGGCCAGGACTTCCTGGACTCCCAGATCAACTGGGCCGTGGCGGGCGGCCAGGCCGGCTCGACGATGAAGCCCTCGGCGCTCGTCGCCGCGATCGAGGCGGGCTTCTCCCTCAAGGACACCTTCGAGGGGAACTCGCCCTACGTCCTGCCCGACGGCACCGAGATCGAGAACCAGGGCGACCAGGACTACGGCTCGTCGATCTCGATGGTCGACGCCACCGAGGACTCGGTCAACACGGCCTTCATCGACATGACCACCTCGATGGACAAGGGCCCAGAGAAGATCGTCGACGCCGCCAACCGGTTGGGCATCCCCCCGGCGAAGTCGCGCAAGAAGGCACCCGGGTTCCCCAACGAGTCGCCCGGGCTGGAACCCATCACCGGCGTCTCCCTGGGCAACGCGACCGTCAGCCCGATCAACATGGCCAACGCCTACGCGACGCTCGCCAACGACGGTCGGGCGGCGGAGCCCTACATCATCGAGAAGGTGGTGGACCGCAGCGGCGAGACCCTCTACCAGCACAAGGTGGCCGACGAGCAGGCGGTCGAGCGCGACATCGCGGTCGACGTGAGCTACGCGCTGCAGCAGGTGGTGGCCGAGGGCTCCGGCTCGACGGTCGCCGGGCTCGGCTGGCCGGCGGCCGGCAAGACCGGGACCGCGACCAACGGCGACGGCGAGGTCTCCTCGGCCTGGTTCGCCGGCTACACCCGGCAGCTGAGCACCGCCGTCATGTACGTCCGAGGGAAGGGCAACGAGCAGCTGCAGGGCTGGCTCCCGTCGTACTTCGGCAGCGGCTTCCCCGCCCAGACCTGGCTGGCCGTGATGACGCGGGCCATGGACGGACTGCCGGTCGAGCAGTTCGCTGAACCGGTCTTCGTCGACGGTGAGGCGCCGGAGTCCGGTCACGAGCCCTACACCCCGCCACCGACGACCCGGAAGCCGAGCCCGACGCCGACGAAGAAGCCCTCGTCACAGGCGCCGACGACCCAGGAGCCGTCGGAGGAGCCGACGACGCAGGAGCCCACCCCGGACCCCACGCCCACCGGTAGCTGCCCGCCGCTCAACCCCGACTGCGGGTCACCGTCGGGCAGCCCCTCCGGCAGCCCGGGCGGCGGCGGTGGCGGCGCCGGCGGCGGCGGTGGCGGCGGAGGCGGCAGCAGCGGGGCCGCCCGCCAGCGGGAAGGCCGGTGAGCCGAGCCCCGGGCGAGCACGTCCATCCCACGCGCGACGACCCCGTCGTCGCCGCGCTGAGCGAGGGTGTCGGCGGGCCGCTCGGGGACCGGGCAGGTCGGCACCGGTGGTGGACGCCGCTGCGGGTGGTGCTCGCCCTGGCGACGGTCGTCCTGGCACTGGGTCTGGTGCAGAAGACCACCTGCTACCAGGACTCGTGGCAGGACGGCACCGAGCGCTACCGCCACATGTGCTACTCCGACCTGCCCTACCTCTACACCGGCCGCGGGTTCGCGGAGCTCAGCTGGCCCTACGACGACGACGCGGAGCTCCGCGACCGGTACGAGGTCATGGAGTACCCGGTGCTCATCTCGTACTGGGCCTGGGGCGCGGCGGTGGCCACCCAGGCGCTCGGCGGCTTTCCCGACCTGGCGCAGCGCTACGCGACTCCCGCCGGGGAGCTGGCCGGGCTCGACCAGGTGCGTGAGGAGAGTCGGCGCTTCGTCGCGGTCAACGCGGTCGGCCTGGCGGCCCTGACGCTGGTGGCCGTCGGCCTGCTGGCCGGTGTGCACCGTCGGCGTCCCTGGGACGCCGCGCTGGTGGCGGCATCCCCTGCTCTGGCACTCACCGCGCTGGTCAACTGGGACCTGCTGCCCATGGCGCTCGTGGCCGGTGCGCTGTTCGCCTGGTCACGCGGTCACCCGGGGGTCACCGGGCTGCTCGTGGGGCTGGGTGCGGCGGCCAAGCTCTATCCGGCGTTCCTGCTGGGCCCGATCCTCGTCATCTGCCTGCGGCAGCGGAGGTGGGCGGACCTCGCCGCCACGTCGGCCGTGGCGGTGGCGGCGTGGGCGGTCGTCAACGCCCCCGCCGTGCTGAGCGGGTCGACGGAGTGGCTCCACTTCTGGACCTTCAACGCCGAACGCACCGCCGACCTGGGGTCGCTCTGGCTCCTGGTCGACCAGGCCGCCGACGTCGGGTTCGCGGCCTCGACCGTCAACCTGTGGTCGTGGCTGGTGTTCGGCGCCTGGTGCCTCGGCGTCCTCGTGCTCGGACTGCGTGCGCCGCAGGTCCCCCGGTTGGCACAGCTCGCGCTGCTGGTGACGATCGGCTTCCTGCTCGTCAACAAGGTCTACTCACCGCAGTACGTGCTGTGGCTGCTCCCGCTGGCCGCGCTCGCGCGTCCCCGGTGGCGTGACCACCTGGTCTGGCAGGGCAGCGAGGTCTTCTATTTCGCGATGGTCTGGTTCTACCTCGGGGGGTTCCTGGACCCGGCGGGTGGCGACGACGCCGGCTTCTACTGGCTCGCGATCGGTGTCCGGGTGCTCGGCCAGCTCTGGCTGGCCGGCGTGGTGGTGCGCGACATCGTGGTGCCGTCGCGGGACCCGGTGCGGGCCCTGCCGGGGAGGCCGCCGGTGGCGGTCGACCTCAGCTGACGCTCTCCGCCCGCGGGTGCCGCACCCGGTCGCGCAGCGTGCCGAAGCGGAGCACCTCCCACGCCACGAGGGTGCCCAGGACCGCCACCACCAGGGCCAGCGACGCCAGGGCGGGGAGGTTCCACGCCACCGGGAGGAGCACCAGGAGCACGGCCGCGGCCACCAGCCGCTGCACGTTCCAGCTGTGCACGTTGCGCCGGCGGAACGCGACGTGGCCGAGGAGGTGGACCGCCACCCCGACGTAGAGCGCGACGAGGGGGGTACCGGTGAGTGCGTCGGACAGGTCGTGGTGGTCCGTGTCGGCGACGTACTCGAGGACCTTCTTGAGGCCGAGCGCCAGGAAGATCACCGACATCACGATGGGGAAGTGGAGGTAGGTGTAGGAGTCGCGCGCCAACGTGGTGCGTTGCTGGCCCTCCGCGCGTGCCAGCACCCGCTCGCCCACGTGGGCGACCACGTCGAAGTAGAGCCACCACAGGCAGACGGCGACCAGGACGCCGAGGACGGCCGCCACCATGATCGGAGCGGTGATCCCGAAGCCTCCGACACCCACACCGATCGCGACGAGGGACTCGCCCAGGGCGACGATGACGATGAGGCCGTGGCGCTCGGCGAAGTGGACCGGACTGGTGAGACGCCAGCCGTCGGTGCTGGTCACCCAGATGCCGACGTAGTCGACGAGGAGGGCCAGGGCCCAGAGGGGAGCCTGGTAGGGCGGACCGACGATGCTCCCGACCACGAGGATCACCGCCGCAAGGGACACCGGCACCAAGGTGATGAGGAGCTGCCGTCGCAGCCCGGTGTCGTCGCCGGCCGCCACGAGGTAGCACCCGAGGTGGAGCAGTCGTACCGCGACGTAGCTGATCGCCAGCACCACGGGTCCGTCCAGTCCACCCGGTGTGTCGGAGAAGGCCTCGGGGATGGCGAGCGCGGTCAGGAACATCGCGACCATGGCCAGCACGAACGTCGCACGCACCACGCCTTCGTCGGCGTGGGCCTGGTTTCCGAGCCAGGCGTAGGAGCACCACGCCCACCACAGCAGAGCCAGCAGCACGAGGCCGCGCAGGGCGTTGGCCGGTGAGGGGTCGGCCGCCATGAACGCGGTCACCTGGGTGAAGGCGAAGACGAAGACGAGGTCGAAGAAGAGCTCTAGGGTCGTGACCCGGTGGGTCGCCTCCGTGGGCCGGAAGAGCACCCGGCTGGTCGACATGGCGACCAGCGTACGACCTCAGGTCACGACGACCCGGTCGAAGGACGTGGCGGTGTAGCGGACGCGGACGTCGATCTCGTCGCCGACCGCAGGGACGCGGGCGCCCTGCGGCAGGAAGAGCATCGACGCCTGCATGTGCGGTGGTTCGGCGAAGAGTCGCTGCTTGCCGTCGATGCTGTAGGGCGACCGGACGAACCCGACGGCGTCGAGCCCGCCTCGGGCCAGGGTCGCTGCGCGGGCCTTGATGCTGGTGTCGCCGGTGGGTGCCTCCAGGCCGATGCCGTGGGCGGTGCCGCCACTGACGACCAGCAGGTGACCGGCCTTCGGGGCCGAGCGGCCGCGGTAGCCGAACACCTCCCCGCGCTCGAGGGCGTGCACGTCGAGGACGGTGCCGGTCACGCGCAGCGCACCCCTGTCGCCGAGCCACAGGCTGGTCCCGACGCGTGGGCGCACCTCGAAGTCCTGGTAGGTCGACCGCAGCGTGCCGAGCTCGTCGCGGGTGAGGTGGCTGACCCACAGCCGCCGCGTCCGCAGCTCGGCCCCGACCACGGTGTTGACCAGGCGTCGGACTTCGCCGAGGTGGGAGCCGCTGGCCAGGGGCAGGTGGATGGCGACGCCCTCGATGCGGGGGTGCCGGTCGAGGTCGCGCAGCACCTGCACGGTCTCGTCGAGGCTGCGGCGGGTGTGCCCGTGGCGGCGCATGCTGGTGAGCACCTCGACCACGAACCGGGCGTCGGGACGGCGGGTGAGGAGGTCGTGCGCGTCCTCCGGGCGGCTGACCGTGTGGATGACCCGCTGGGCGAGGTGGTCGTCGATGTCGAGCGCCGCGCCGAACGGGCGCCACGGCGTCATCACCAGCAGGTCGCCGTGGAAGCGCTGGGCGACCTCCGGCAGCTCGTCGTAGGTGCCGACCGCCAGGCAGTCGACACCGAGCCCCTGGTCGTGGAGCCACTGCGCGCGGCGCGCCAGCCGGGACAGCCCGAACCCGTAGCCGTTGCCCTTGAGGACGGGGACCAGGCCGGGGGTCGCGGAGGCGAGCTCGCGCAGGTGGCCCCGCCAGCGATCCCCGTCGACCGTGAGGGTGAGCGTCATCCGCGCCGCCGCATGTAGAGGTCGAAGGCGGCGTAGAGCGGCCTGCTGAGGGGGAGGTCCCACTCGCCGGCGTACTCGACCGCCTCGCCGCCGGTGCCCGCCTTGAACTGGATCAGCCCCACGTGGGGGTCGTCGGCGTCGAGGGTGTCGGTGATGCCACGCAGGTCGTAGACCTCCGCACCCGCACCGAGGGCGTCGCGGATCATCTCCCACTGCACGGCGTTGGAACCGCGGACCTCGCGCTTCTCGGTGGAGGAGGCGCCGTAGGAGTACCAGGCGTGGGTGCCGACCCGGATCCCGATCGTGGAGGCGACCAGGTCGCCCTCGTGGTGGGCGAACCACAGCCGGATCCGGTCGGGGTCCTCGGCACCGAGGGCCTCGTACATGGTGCGGAAGTAGGACAGCGGCCGGGGCGTGAACCCGTCGCGCTCGGCGGTGTGGACGTAGAGCGCGTGGAACGCCTCCAGGTCGGTGCCCGCCGACACCTCGACGCCCTGCTTGGCGGCCTTGCGGATGTTGCGGCGCCACAGCTGGTTCATGCCCGCGAGGACCTCGTCCTCGGTGCGGCCCTTCAGCGGGATCTGGAAGTTGTGTCGCGGCTGCCCGGCGGCGAACCCGCCCTCGACGCTCTGCTCGCGCCAGCCGAGCTCCTGCAGCTGTGCCACGACCCGCGCCCCGGTCGCCGCCCGCTCGAGCGGCGGTACGTCGTCGAGGCGGTGGACCGACTCCTCGGCGATCCCCTCCTTGACCTGGGCAGCGCTCCAACGCCGGGTCACCACCGGAGGCCCCATCCGGACGCCGAAGGCTCCCTGGCCGCGCAGGTGGTCGGCCATCGGCGCCAGCCACGCGGCCAGGTCGTCGCTCTCCCAGTCGATGACCGGGCCCTCGGGGAGGTAGGCCAGGTAGCGCTTCAGCTTCGGCAGCTGGCGGTAGAGCACCAGGGCGCTGCCGACCATGTCGTCACCCCGGAAGAAGCCGAGGGACTCCGCACGCCACTCCGGCTTCACCCGGGCCCACGCCGGGGTCTGGAGGAAGCTGGCAGAGGGGCGGCTCCGGACGAACTCGAGGTGCTTGTCGGCCGGGACGGGGCGGACGGAGATCACCCGTCGAGGCTAGCGGCTGCCCGGGAGGCCGACGTGCGGTGGGCAGCCGATGCCCGGCGACCGGGTCAGAGTCGCTCGCGGAGCCAGGCGACGTCGTCGGCGTGCTCGTCCGGGCCACCGGGGGTCTCGAGCACGACCGGGGCGTCGGCGTCGCGCACCACCGCGGCCAGCAGGTCGGGGTCGATCCTCCCGCGACCGAGGTTGGCGTGCCGGTCGGCCCCGGAGTCGAAGTCGTCGCGGCTGTCGTTGCCGTGGACCAGGTCGATGCGACCGGTGATGCCGCGGACGTCGGCCACCACGCTCTCCAGGGCGTTGCCTCCGGCGTGCGCGTGACAGGTGTCGAGGCAGAACCCGACCAGGTCGGCCTGCTCGCACGCCGCGATCGCGTCCCAGACGCCCTTGATCCGCTCGAGGTAGCGGGTCATCGCGTTGTCGCCGCCGGCGGTGTTCTCGATCAGCAGCGGCAGCTTGAGGTCGACCGCGTCCACGGCCTTGCGCCAGTTGTCGAAGCCCACCTCGGGGTCGTCGGCCTTGTTGACGTGGCCGCCGTGGACGATCAGCCCCTTCGCCCCGATCGCGGCCGCCGCGTCGACGTGCTGCTGGAGCAGCTTGCGGCTGGGGATCCGGATGCGGTTGTTGGTGGTGGCGACGTTGACGATGTAGGGGGCATGCACGTAGAGGTCGATGCCGGCCGCGGCCGCATCGTCGCGGAGCCCGTCGGCGCCGCCGGCGTACCGGATCTCCGGGCCCTGGTAGCCCTGCGGGTCGCCGAGGAAGAACTGCACCAGCGGCACGTTGCGGGCCTGGGCCTCCGCGATCGGGTCGGTCTGGTCGACGTGGGCTCCGATGGCAGTCACCGGACCGACCCTACTCGCGATTGTGGACGCCTCTCCCGCCGCTGATAACCTCGTCCGGTTGCCCCGACCTGACGGGCGACCGATGCAACACCGACGCAAGCCCTCCTGCCACGGAGAGTCCGTGGCCGCCCTGAGTCCAGAGGAGGTGGAGACCGCTTTGCGTGCCTATGAAGTGATGGTCATCCTCGACCCCAGTCTCGAAGAGCGCACCGTCGAGCCGTCGCTCGACAAGTACCTCAACGTCATCCGCAAGGACGGCGGCACCGTCGACAACGTCGACGTGTGGGGACGCCGGCGCATGGCCTACGAGATCAAGAAGAACGCCGAGGCCATCTACGCCGTCATCACGCTGAACGCCGAGCCGGACACGGTCAAGGAGTTCAACCGCCAGCTCGGGCTCAACGAGTCCGTGCTCCGCACGAAGGTGCTGCGCCCCGTCCACTGAGCTGTGGACGAGCACTTTCCCCTGTCGGGGGGCCACGCAAGGATTGCGCCCCGACGTACCAGCTGAACGAACGAGGGAGACCTGACATGGCAGGCGAGACCGTCATCACCGTGGTCGGCAACATCACCGACGACCCGGAGCTGCGCTTCACGCCGTCGGGTGCCGCGGTGGCCAACTTCACCGTCGCCTCGACCCCCCGCACCATGAACCGGCAGACCAACGAGTGGGAGGACGGCGAGCCGCTGTTCCTGCGCTGCTCGATCTGGCGCCAGGCCGCCGAGAACGTGGCCGAGTCGCTGCAGAAGGGTGCGCGGGTCATCGTCCAGGGCCGGCTGAAGGCTCGCACGTGGGAGACGCGGGAGGGCGAGAAGCGCACTTCCTTCGAGCTCGACGTGGACGAGATCGGCCCCTCGCTGCGCTGGGCGACCGCCAAGGTCACCAAGGCGTCCCGCTCCGGCGGTGGCGGTGGTGGCGGCTACGGCGCCCCCCAGCAGTCGTCGCAGCCCGACCCGTGGGCCACCAGTGGTCCGCAGGGTGGCGGCTCCGGCGCTCCCGCCGGCGGCCAGGGCGGTGCCCAGGCCGACCCGTGGGCGACGCCGGGCGTCGGCGGCGACGAGCCCCCGTTCTGATCCATCCAGAAGTTACCGACTCACCCACAACCATTCCGGCTGATGCCGGGCTCTGATCAAGCACCAAGGAGAGCACCACAATGGCCAAGGCAGTGATTCGCAAGCCCAAGAAGAAGGTTTGCCAGTTCTGCAAGGAGAAGACGACCGGTGTCGACTACAAGGACACCGCGCTGCTCCGCAAGTTCATCTCCGACCGCGGCAAGATCCGCGCGCGGCGAGTGACCGGCAACTGCGTCCAGCACCAGCGCGACGTGGCGACCGCCGTCAAGAACGCTCGCGAGCTCGCGCTGCTGCCCTACACGTCGACCGGTCGCTGAGGAGGCACCCGATGAAGATCATCCTGACTCAGGAGGTGTCCGGCCTCGGCGGTCCCGGCGACGTGGTCGAGGTCAAGGACGGCTACGGCCGCAACTACCTGCTGCCCCGCGGCGAAGCCATCCGCTGGTCGAAGGGTGCCGAGCGCACCGCGGAGTCGATCAAGTCCGCCCGCGCGGCGCGGTCGGTCCGCGACGCCGAGCACGCCGGCCAGATCAAGGCCAAGCTCGAGGCCAGCACGGTCCACGTGAAGGTGCGGGCCGGTGACACCGGTCGGCTCTTCGGCGCGGTCACCGTCGCCGACATCGCCGACGCGCTCACCGAGACCACCGGCGAGAAGGTCGACAAGCGGACCATCGTCCTCGGCAACCCCATCAAGTCGCTGGGCACCCACGAGGTGTCGGTCAAGCTGCACGACGAGGTGTCCGCCCAGGTGGCCCTCAACGTGATCCCTGCCTGACCGCAGCCCGCGTCCTCGAGGCCGTCCTCCCCCCGGGGAGGGCGGCCTCGTGGCATTCGCGGCGACACCGCACCTCAG
Organism: Nocardioides coralli; assembly: GCF_019880385.1. Classification (NCBI taxonomy): domain Bacteria; kingdom Bacillati; phylum Actinomycetota; class Actinomycetes; order Propionibacteriales; family Nocardioidaceae; genus Nocardioides; species Nocardioides coralli. The sequence goes on along the minus strand of NZ_CP082273.1, from coordinate 3,489,872 downwards.
GGGCCGACCGCGTCCGTCGGGTTCGCACCAGCGGGCGAACACCAGCAGCTCGGCGCCAGATCCGGCCTCCCGAGCGGCGATTGCCCGCTGGTGCGCCCGCACCCCGCAGGGTAAGCCGAGGGACGACCTCAATCGTGGAAGCTGAACCCACCGCTCGAGCGGCGCGGGCGAGGTGGGTGTCGATGGCCGCCACACCGGACTATCCGCGCACGAGGGACACACTCAGTCAGGGGCCGGCCGCGTCCGTGGTCTCCGACCGGATCCACGGCCGGCCGGCGTGGGTGAAGGCGAGCGCGATCGTGGTCAGCAGGACCACGCCGGCCAGCACGATCGAGGGGGTGCCGAGGGCATCGACGCCGCCGCCGTGCACCAGCACGGGCAGGACCGCGGCGGCCGCGGTCCCGGCGGCGACCACGAGCCACCACGAGCGCGCCCCACGATCGCCGGCCTCACCCGCCCGACGTCCCAGCGAGGCGGCCAGGACCAGCACGAAGCCGAGCTGCGGGAGGTTGAGCGCCCACTGCAGGGACGGGTGGGCGGTGAGGACGTGGTCGGCCAGGGAGGGCACCCACAACGGGACCGAGACCGCGAGGGCCAACGACCCCAGCACCAGCAGGCCGGTGCGGCGGGGCAGGTCGCGCGGCAGGCGGCGTACGCCGACGAGGACGAGCAACCAGCCGACCGGGTCGGGAAGCAGGTCGGGCTCGCCGACCCGTAGCGCGACGAGCACCAGGCCCATGCCGATCGCCTGGAGACCCCGCACGGGCCCACTCTAGGGAGCCGGGGCGTCGCGGGTGCTGCCGAGGCCGGTGACCAGCCAGGCCTGGCCGCGGGCGCGGTGCAGCAGCACCGCGAGGCGGGCGCCCATGAACACGGCGGTGAAGACGACCCAGACCGCCAGCAGCGCGCCGCCGGCGGCGGTGACCGCGAGCAGCACCAGCGGCGCGTAGACGACCAGCGTGACGACGCCGCCCCAGGCCAGGTAGCGGCCGTCGCCGGCACCGATCAGGACTCCGTCGAGCACGAACACCACCCCGGCGGCGGGCTGGCCGAGGGCCGCTACCAGGAGGACGCCGACCAACCGGTCGTGGACGGCGGCGTCACCGGTGAACAGCGGGCCCAGCACCGGGCTGGCGACGGCGAGCAGCGCGCCCGTGACCACACCCGACCAGAGCCCCCACCGGATCATCCGGTCCGTGACGCGGCGGGTGCCGACCACGTCGGAGGCCCCGAGGTAGCGCCCGGTCATGGCCTGGGCGGCGATCGCGATGGAGTCGAGCACGAAGGCGAGGAAGGTCCACAGCGTGAGGGCGAGCTGGTGTGCGGCGAGGTCGACGGCGAGGGCGTCCTCGCGGACCTGACCCAGGGTGACGGCGTACGTCGTGACCAGGAGGGCCGCCCGCAGCGTGAGCGTCCGGACGACGAGCGCGACGCCGGCCCGCGCGGCGAGCAGGATGCCGGACCGGTCCGGCCGCAGCGGCGCACCCTCGCGGCGCGCGGCGTGCACGACGACCGTGGTCAGCGCCACCGCCATGCCGACCTGGGCGATCACCGACCCCCACGCGGCCCCGGCGATGCCGAGGCCGAGCCCGTGGACGAGCGCGACGTTGAGGACGACGTTGAGCGCGTTGCCCGCGACAGCGACGTAGAGCGGAGTCCGGGTGTCCTGCAGGCCACGGAGGACTCCGGTCGCGGCGAGCATGACCAGCAGTGGCGTGGTGCCGAGCAGCGCGGGTCGCAGGTAGGCCACGGCCTGCTCACTGACGCCGGCGCCGGCGCCGAAGAGCCCCACCAGCGGCCCGGCCAGGGTCACGCCCAGCACCGTGGCGACCCCACCGATCGCGATCGCCAGCCACAACCCGTCGATGCCCTGGGTCAGGGCGCCGCGGGTGTCACCGGCGCCGAGTCGGCGGGCCACCGAGGCGGTGGTGCCGTAGGCGAGGAACACGCACAGCCCGACCGCGGTCTGGAGCACGGCTGCGGCGATGCCGAGGCCCGCCAGGGGGGTGGTCCCGAGCCGACCGATGATGGCGGCGTCGGCGAGCAGGAAGAGCGGCTCGGCGGCCAGCGCCAGGAAGGCGGGCACGGCGAGCCGCAGGATCTCGCGGTCCTCGGGCCTGCTCCTCACAGCGGCACACTAGGACATGTAAGGGCCAGATAACGCATCTGTCTATGACGCTCCCTAGTCACACAGCCTGTGTATGAATCCGTGTATAACTCTGCGGGGCCACGGGGGGCTCTGCTATGTCGACAAAGCAACCGGCCGATCCCGGTTGCTGGGCCGTCCTCGGAAGTTTCTGCCCGAGAGTTTTGCGTCCACACCGTGTGGGCGGCGTTTGCGCAGGTCAGCGGCGTGCGGGTGGCGGTGCGCGGCGGCCGCTCCACAGTCGGCTCCCCAGACTGTGCACACGTTGTCGCCCCTCGTCCACCAGTTCCGGGTGGTTATCCCCAAGCGCCTGTGGAGAGGGCACTTCCCGTGGCGCGACACCCGGACGTACCTTCCTCCGGGTCGCCCAGATTGTCAGTCCAGTTCCCTACCGTGGTGGCCAGGAGCTGGACCGGTCCGCGACCGGTCCCGAGGAGGTCTGGTGAGCGTCACCGAGCACGACGTGGCGGGCACGTCCGACCCCTACGAGGAGTGGGGCGACGGGCCCGTGGCCTACGCACCCGGTGAGGCACCCCAGCGCTCCGGCGACCGGATGCCGCCGCAGGACATGGCCGCCGAGCAGAGCGTGCTCGGCTCGATGCTGCTCTCCAAGGACGCCATCTCCGACGTCACCGAGATCGTCCGGGGCGCGGACTTCTACCGGCCCGCCCACGAGCAGATCCACGACGCCATCATCGACCTCTACGGGCGCGGCGAGCCGGCTGACCCGGTCACCGTCGCCGCCGAGCTGCAGCGCCGCGGCGAGCTGGCGCGGATCGGCGGCGCCCCCTACCTCCACACGCTCTCGGCCAACGTCCCGATCGCGGCCAACGCGGGCTACTACGCCGAGATCGTCCGTGAGAAGGCGATCCTGCGCCGGCTGGTCGACGCCGGTACCCGCATCGTCCAGATCGGCTATGCCGGCGAGGGCCAGGTCGACGACGTGGTCGACGAGGCGCAGGCGGAGGTCTACAAGGTCACCGACCGCCGGTCCTCGGAGGACTACGCGCCGCTCTCCGACATCATGGACGGCGTCCTCGACGAGATCGAGGCGATCGGCAACCGCGAGGCGGGGCTCTACGGCGTCCCGACCGGCTTCGCCGACCTCGACGACCTCACCAACGGACTCCATGCCGGGCAGATGGTCATCGTGGCGGCCCGTCCGGCCATGGGTAAGTCCACGCTGGCCCTCGACCTTTGCCGGGCGGCCTCGATCCACAACAACCTGACCAGCTGCTTCTTCAGCCTGGAGATGACGCGCTCGGAGATCACGATGCGTCTGCTCTCGGCCGAGGCGAAGGTGCCCCTCAACCACATCCGCAACGGCCAGATGAGCGACGAGGACTGGACCAAGCTGGCCCGCAAGATGGGTGAGGTCTCCAGCGCGCCGATGTTCATCGACGACTCGCCCAACATGACGATGATGGAGATCCGGGCCAAGGCGCGGCGGCTCAAGCAGCGCCACGACCTCAAGCTGGTGGTGATCGACTACCTCCAGCTGATGACCTCGGGCAAGAAGGTGGAGTCCCGCCAGCTGGAGGTCTCGGAGTTCTCACGCCAGATCAAGCTGCTGGCCAAGGAGCTCGGCGTCCCGATCATCGCGCTGTCACAGCTCAACCGCGGGCCGGAGCAGCGCGGCGACAAGCGCCCTATGATGTCGGACCTGCGCGAGTCGGGCTCGATCGAGCAGGACGCCGACATGGTGGTGCTCTTGCACCGCGACGACGTCTACGAGAAGGAGTCGACCCGGCCCGGCGAGGCCGACCTGATCGTGGCCAAGCACCGCAACGGTCCGACCCGCGACATCACCGTCGCGTTCCAGGGCCACTACTCGCGCTTCGTCGACATGGCGCACTGAGGAGATCCGGGTGGACGAGCAGGTTCAGTGCGCCGGGGGCGCGCTGCGGGCGCTGGTCGCCCTCGGCCTCGCGATGAGCATCATCGGCGGGCTGGTGATCGCCCTCAGCTGGGAGCGCCACGAGGCGACCGTCCTCGGAGGCGCCCTGCTGGCTGCCTCCGGGCAGGTGCTCGCGCTGCTGGGGCTCGCGGGTCGCGGGACGCTCGACCCGCCCCTCGGCGACCGCGTCGGCTGACGCGTCCTCAGGCGGTCAGGCCGGTCGAGGTCCACATGATCAGGCCGTTCCACGCCGCGGGGATGCTCCCGCGACATAGCCTCTGCTGAACCCCGCCCCCGGTCGGAGGATCTCACCCCTACATGAGGAGCACTGTGCTGCGCCATCGATCTCGGTTCATCGCCCTGCTGGCGTCGCTCGCTGCCCTCGCCTGCCTAGTACCCGGCTCGGTCATGGCCGGAGCCGAGGCGGTGACCACGGCAGGGTCCCTCCAGGTGACACCCCACCCTCCGATCGTCGGTGAACGCTTCAAGGTCCGGGGGACGCTGCCGCCGGAACGGCCCCGACCCGTCGTGCTCCAGCGCTTCGTCGGGGGGCGGTGGGTCCCACACGCGTCGACACGGACCAGCCAGACCGGTGCGTTCTCCTTCGCGCAACGCGCACCCGGACGAGCGGGATCACGGGTACGCCTCCGCGCCTACGCCCGAGCCGTGACGTTGTCCGGTCGTCGCTATGGCGCGCTCGCCACGCCCGATCAGCGCTACCGGGTCAGTCGCCTCGAGGGCCGGTTGCAGAGCCCCGCGCTCGTCGACGCCGATCAGCAGACGACCGTCACCGCCAGGTTCTCACCCGCCCGACGTGGCCGCACCGTGGTGCTGCAGCGCAAGGTCAGCGGCGGCTGGACCGAGATCGACAGGGCAAGGGAGACGACGAAGGGACGCACGCGTCTCTCAGTCCGACTGGGTACCGGTGAGACTGCCCGGCTCCGCGCTGTGGCACGTCCACACCGGGGAGGGCCCGCGGGAAGGACCGGCGCGGCCCTCACCCGCGCCGCGACCTGGAGGAGCGTCCACGGCATGGGCGGCACCCACCGTTGCGGCATCACGTCGACCGGCGATGCCGTGTGCGCCGAAGGGCCGGCAGGACGCGTCAGGTCGGTACCGGGCTGGTCCCAGGTCAGTGGGGGCTACAACTACTCCTGCGGGGTCACCACCGACGAGGCGGCCTGGTGCTGGGGCGAGAACGAGTACGGGGTGTTCGGCAACGGCAAGAGCAACGGCAGCTCCAGCAACCCCGTCCAGGTCGCGGGTGCTGCGGGTTGGGCCTCGATCGAGGCGAGCCACATCCACACCTGCGCGGTCAAGACCGACCACACCGCCTGGTGCTGGGGGAACAACCGACTCGGACAGCTGGGCAATGGTGCCGTGAGCAACACCGGGCACCCTTTGCCGATCCAGGTGGGTACCGACGCGGACTGGGCGTCGGTCACCACGGGCTACAACTTCACCTGCGGATTGAAGCTGAGCGGGGACCTGTACTGCTGGGGTGAGGGGTACGGGCCGATCCCGGTACTGCGGGGCTCCGGGTACAAATCCGTGTCCGCCGGAACCACGCACGCGTGCGCGGTCTCCCTCGCCGGGGCCATGTCGTGCTTCGGCAGCAACAACTACGGCGAGGCGGGCAGCAGCCTCGACGAGCATGCATGGACGGCTGTGTCCGCCGGCAACTACCGGACGTGCGGCGTTCGAGCGGAGGGCTCCCTCTGGTGCTGGGGGCATGGCAACCTCGGCGACGGAAGCACCGAGCGCAGCGCCATCCCCAAGCAAGTCGGCCCGGAGCACTTATGGCTCGAGGTGAGCGCAGGAAATCGTTCGGGGGATTGCGCGCTGCGCGCCGACCACACCGCATGGTGCTGGGGCCAGGCTCGAGACGGAGGCGCGCACGTCGACCTCCTTCCTGCGCGACGCTTCATCGACTCGGCGACCTGAACCGGTCCTCACGCGGCAGGGTTGGGTGAGGGTGCTGCCCAGGAGCGCCGACGGCCCTCAGGCGGTCAGGCCGGCGAGGTCTGCGACCGCGTCGGGCCCGTCGAGGTCAGGCGTGGCCATGAAGACCGTCGAGACGCCGAGCTCCGCGAGCTCGGCGTAGCGCGCGCGGTGGTCGGCGAGCGTGCCGGCACGGGTGCGGGCGGCGTACGCCGCGGCAGGAGTGCGCCCGCGGTGCCGCTCGACCCGGGCCCACACGTCGTCGCGGTCGCGGCCGACCACCGGCAGGTCGAGCACCGTCACTGCGACGTCAGCCGGGTCGCGGCCCACGGCCGCGCAGTGGTCGCGCAGGACCGCCACCTTGTGCCGCAGCTGCTCGGTGTCCGTGGTGCGCAGGTTGCAGGCATCGCCGAGGCGGGCGGCGATCCGCAGCGTCCGCCGCTCGCCCGAGCCCCCGACGATCACGGGGATCGAGGCGGCGGGTCGGGGATAGCAGGTCGTCTCCGGCAGCACGACCTCACCGTCGTCGTAGGCCTTGGTGCCGGCCGCCCAGAGTGCCCGCAGGGTGAGGATGGCCCGCTCGAGCTCGTCGAGACGGTCGCGGTCCGGGGGGAAGGGCAGGCCGAACGCCGCGTGCTCGCGCTCCCACCAGCCGGCTCCGATGCCGACGAAGCAGCGACCGCCCGTGAGCGCGGACAGCGTGGCCGCCGCCTTGGCCGTGATGCCGGCCGGGCGGAAGGTGACCGGGGTGCACAGCGTCCCGAGCTCCAGCTCCGTGTCGAGTGCGGCCAGGGCGCCGAGGGTCACCCACGGTTCGGGGATCGGCTCCCACGCCCGCCCCACGGTCGGGATCTGGATCAGGTGGTCCATCAGCGCCACGCCGGCGAACCCGGCCCCGTCGGCCGCCCGGGTCACCTCACCGAGCCACGCCAGCGGGTCCTCACCCCAGGGAAAGCGGGACACCTGCAGCACGACGCGTACGCCGTGGCTGCCGACCCGGTCGGGCGCGGGTCGGCGGCCCGACCGGGTCACGGGCTCGGCCACCGGGTCGGGGAGCGCCGCCGCCGCGTCGGTCACCGCGACCACGACGTCCCACCCCTCTCCCTCGAGGTCGGGCCGCAGCGTGCGCACGGTTGCCAGCTGGCTGGCGAGCACGGGCGCGGGGACCGGCCGGTCCCGGGTCGCGTTGCGGCGCCGGCACTCCGCGTCCGGGGTCTCCATGACCACCACGACTGCGGGAAGTCCGGCGCTGCGCGCGGCGGCCAGCCAGCCACGTCGGCGGACGGTGTCGGTCCCGAGGGTGTCGACGACCGTGGTCAGGCCGCGCCCGAGCCGCGCCGCGACGATCGTCTCCAGCAGGCCGAAGGCGTCCTCGGAGGCGTCCAGGTCGTGGGGTCCTGACCCGGCGATCCCGCGCAGCGCGTCGGACGACACGATCTCGGGGGCCCGGAACCTGGCCCCGGCCCACGTGGACTTGCCGGAGCCCGAGGCACCCACCAGCACGACCAGGGCCGGGTCGGGGAGCCGCATGCCTGCAGTCTCGCGCACCGACGGGCCTGCGGCCTCACTCCGTCAGCGCGGTGTCGGGCTTGAAGGCGACCCAGGAGAACCAGAAGGTGTCGAGGTGCGTGACCGGGGTGAGCTGGGTCCCGGCGAGCGGGCCGCTGGTGGCCACGCCGAGCACGTTCCAGCGCGATCCGGTCTGGTCGTCACGGAAGCCTCCGCCGGCCGGCTCGAACGTGAGGCGGCGGTCATCGACCTGCGGGTCGTAGACACCGACCGTGCCGACGTCGCGCCCCTGGGCGATGGCGCTCGTGTCGAGGGCGGAACGCTGCCCCGGCGTGTGCCAGAGCACGAGCTCCTGCCCGCCCACCTCGACCTCCATCACCTGACGATCTGCCACGGTCTGGCGACGGACGGCCAAGGCGTCGCCATCGATCTCGACACCGATCACCCGCTCCTTGACCGGCAGCCTCGGGTCCTCGCCGTCGGGCAGGTCGAAGAGCAGCGAGCCGTCGGGGTCGTCGTAGCCGGCGTAGGGGTTCTCGCCGTAGGGACGCTCGAAGCCGGTGTCACGGGTGAGGACCTTCCCCTGCGGGAAGGCCTCCCGGAACTGCGCGAACCCCGTGACTCCGAGGGGGATCGCCGTCAGCTGGGTGCCGGTCAGCTCGCCGACCGAGGCCAGGCCGGTCAGCTGCGGCCACAAGGAGCGGGTCTGCCGGTCGTACATCACCAGGTTGTCCGCGTACAGCAGTCCGCTGGTGCCGAAGTCGTACCGCTCGCCGTCGACGACCCGCTCGAAGGCGACCCCCGAGTTGCAGAGCGGGCAGTACGTGACGGCCACCGGGACACCCCCGACCGTGTCGTTGACGATCTCGTGCCACGTCATGACCTGGAGCGGGTAGGCCTTGGCCTCGTCCTCGATCTGCAGCGAGAGGACCGGGTCGTCGTCGACCAGCCAGTCCACCTCGTCCACGGGCTGGAACTTGGGCGCGTCGATGGGGGGGATGCCGTCGGGAGGAGGGCCGCCCGAGATGAGGTCGTCGGTGTCGATCAGCGGCTCCGGGGTCGCAGCCGACTCCCCCGCCTCGGACGGCTGGCCTGCTTCGGCCTCCTCGAGGAGCTGCTCGGCGTCGTTCGTGCACGCGGCGCTGAACAGAGCCGCCACCGCCACCGCCACGATCGCCCGCTTGCGCATGTGGCCAGCGTCCGCCGAGCGGCGCGGACGCTCCGTAAGCCTGCTCACAGAGCGGCTTGTGCCCACCTCGGAGACTGGAGGCATGCGACGGATCGTGGTGCTGCTGACCCTCGGGGTGCTGGTCCTGGCCGGCTGCGCCGCGGACCCGGCGACCTCGTCAGGAGAGGCGGACGCAGCTGCACCGCTGCCGGTCGGCACCGGCAAGGTCGCCGACCTCGACTTCAGCGCCACGACCCTGTCGGGCGAGGCGTTCGACGGGACCGCGCTCCGTGGCCGACCCACGGTGCTGTGGTTCTGGGCGCCCTGGTGCCCGACCTGCCGGGCGCAGATCCCCGGGGTGACCCGACTGGCGGAGCGGCACGCCGGCGAGGTGGCCGTCGTCGGTGTCGGGGGACTCGACGACCGCGCCGTCATCGAGGAGCTCGCCGGACAGATCCCCGAGGTCACGCACCTCGTGGATCCGGAGGGCGAGGTCTGGAAGCACTTCGGGGTGACCAGCCAGAGCAGCTACACGGTGATCGACGCCGAGGGGGAGATCCTCGTGGAGGGCTTCCTGGACGACGCCGCCATCGCCGACCTCGTCGACCGGCTCGCGGCCTGAAGCGGTGACGCGGTGAGGATGCAGGCCAGGTGGCGCGGGACGGTGATCGCCGACTCGGACCGCACCCGCCGGGTCGAGGGCAACCACTACTTCCCGCACGAGGACGTGGCGTGGGAACACCTGAGGAGGAGTGGGACCGTCTCCGTCTGTCCCTGGAAGGGCCGGGCCGACTACTACGACCTCGAGGTCGGCGGGGCGAGCGTGCCGGACGTGGCCTGGGAGTACCGCCGTCCCTTCCCGTGGGCCCGGTTCATCCGCGGCCGGGTCGCGTTCTGGGGCGGGGTCGAGGTCGTCGAGGTCAGCGACTTCCCGGCCGACAGCGTCTGACCGTCCGGTCAGGCGGGTTGTGTGAGCGTGCTCACCGACGGGGGCCGACCGTGGGTGGAGCGTGGATGGTCACACTTCCGACCGGGCTGGAGTTCACCATGACATCGACCACCACCTCTGCACGCCCCACGTCCCTCGGCCGCTCGCTGGTGATCGGCATCGGAGCGGGTGTCCTCGCCTCGCTCGTGATGGCGCTCTACGCGATGGGTGCGTCCTGGCTCAAGGACACCGGGTTCCTCACCCCGCTCTACCACATCGCCTCCCTGGTGACGGCGCCCGACGCCATGATGACGTCGATGGAGGCCGGCATGGCCGGAGAGGCCGTGCGGCTCGAGGCCGGGCCCGCGCTGGTCGGCGCCCTGATCCACATGACGACCGGAGCGTTCTACGGAGTGCTGTTCACGGTCGTGGCCGTGCGGCTCCACGTCGGTGCAGCCGTGCTGGCCGGGCTGGGCCTCCTGTGGGGAGCGGTCGTCTTCGTGCTCAGCGCCTTCGTCGCGCTCCCCGCAGCCGCGACGGTGTTCGACGCCGGCGAGCCGATCCGCGACATGGCCGAGATGGCCGGATGGGGCACCTTCCTCGCCGAGCACCTGCTGTTCGGCGTCGTGCTCGGGCTGCTCGTGGCTGCCTGGCGTCGAGGATCCCGAACCGTCGAGTGAGGTCGCGTGACACGATGGACCTGGATGCCGCCCACTGCCTGAGCAACACCGACCCGGAGCTGCTGGCCGGCGGTGGGCGTCCCTGGTCGCCCGGGCGCCGGGAGGAGGACGTCGACATCGACCGCGCAGCACGCGAGCCGCAGGACCTCTGGTGCATGGCGGAGGTCGACATCTTCTGCGACCTCGACGACTCCGAGATGGACGCGCTCGCCGATGCCGCGCCCATGAAGCGCTATGCGGCCGGCTCGATGGTCTACACGCCGCACGAGCCCGTGGCGGCCCTCTTCATCCTCAAGCAGGGCCGGATCCGGATCTTCCGCGTCTCGCCGGACGGCCGCGCCCTGACCACGGCCATCATCGAGCCGGGAACCATCTTCGGGGAGATGGTGGTCGTCGGGCAGCGCATGCACGACAGCTATGCCGAGGCGCTCGACGACGCCGTCGTCTGCGTGATGACCGAACGCGACGTGCACCGGCTGCTGCTCGGCGACCCGCGCATCGCGGCACGGATCTCCGCGACCCTGGGCCGCAGGCTGGGCGAGCTGGAGCAACGCCTGACCGACGCGGTGTTCAAGAGCGTCCCCGAACGGATCGCCGGCGCCCTGGTGACCCTGGCAGAGGGCAGTGCGAGCCGGACGATCGGGCGCGGGGTGCAGGTACGGCTGACCCACGAGCAGCTGGCGGCGCTGGCTGCCACCTCGCGTGAGACCACGACGAAGGTGCTCGGAGAGTTCGCCGAGCGCGGCTTGATCAGCCTGGGCCGCGCGCGCATCGTCATCCTCGACCAGGACGAGCTCGCCCGCGTCGCCGCGGGGTAGCCGGGCGCAGGCACCCGGACCGCCGAGAGCGCGGTCGGTCGGAGCCACCCCCTGACCCGGACCGACCGCGCAGCCTGTGGGCTCCTCCCGTCAGCTGTCGAAGACCTCGACGCCGGCCCGGCCCTCGGTGGCGAGGACCAGTGACAGCCAGCCGTCGGTACCGACCAGCCGTCGGCGCGAGCTCGCGGTCACCTGGTAGATCCCCGTGAACCGGTGCGTGACGACATACGTCGCGTCGGTCCACAGCCCGCACACCTGTCCGGACCCGCCGAGGTCGAGGTGCTTGCGACGGGGTCCGTCCACCTGCAGCGTGGCCGTCGCGGGCTCGCACTGCCCCGGCACGGGGAGCGTGCCGTCACCGGCCGCCAGGGTGGCGACGTAGGCCCCGCCGAACGGGCGCCCGGTGACCTCGCCGACGAGCCGGGCCGTCCCGCCGGAGTCCACCTCGTAGGAGTCCGTAGCGGCTCCGCGCAGGTCGATGAGCGGGCGCGCGGCCGACGCGACCGAGGTGGTCGTGCCGAGCACGGTCAGCACGGCGACGACGAACGCGATGAGCTTCCGGGGCTGGTGCATGGGTGTCTCCTGGTGTGATCCTGGGTCGGGCACCACCAGGGTCGCGCGGTGCGCTTGGGCCCGGGTTGAGGCGGACTTGAGTCCCGTGCAGCCCCCGAAAACGAGGGGGACAGCGGCCTGTCGCCGGTCGTATCCTCGCCGCAGGAGCGAGGGGGGAAGGTGGACGGCACCAGGCTGCAGCTGCGCGTGCTCGGCGAGCTGACGGCCACGCGTGACGGCGCGGCCCTCGACCTCGGCGGGCGACGCCAGCGCGCCGTGCTCGCCGCCTTGGTCATCCACCGGGGCGAGGCCGTCACCGCCGACCGGCTCGCCGACTACGTCTGGGGAGACGGCGCGCCCGCCAACGTCGCAGGCGCGCTGCAGGCCTACGTCAGCCACCTCCGGAAGCGGTTGCAGCCCGAGGTCGAGGCTCGGCGCCGCGACGGGGTCATCGCCCGCGCCGGGACCGGCTACGCGCTCCGGGTCGACCCCGGCGACGTGGACGCCTGGCGGTTCGAGGCGGCTGTCGATGCCGCCGCCGCGATGGCACCCGGTGACGCGGTCCACGTGCTCGACGACGCCCTCCGGTTGTGGCGGGGACAGGCCTACGCGGAGTACGCCGGCGAGCCCTGGGTCGAGGCCGAGGTGACGAGGCTGCGGGAGCTCCGCGCGGTCGCGCGCGAGCGCCTGCTCGCCGCCCGGCTGCAGCTGGGCGATGCCGCGGTCCTCGTGGGTGACCTGGAGGCGCTGGTCGCCGAGGACCCGCTGCGTGAGGAGCGCTGGCGGCTGCTCGTGCTGGCCCTCTACCGGGCCCAGCGGCAGGCCGACGCGCTGGCGGCCCTCCGACGGGCCCGTGAGCTCCTGGCGGAGGAGCTGGGGGTCGATCCGGGCCCGGCGTTGCGGACCCTGGAAGCAGAGGTGCTGGCCCACTCGCCGGCCCTCGACGCCCCGGCGTCGGCGGTGCCCGCGACTCCCCTGGTGGAGACGGCCCGACCGGGTCCCGAGAGCCCGAGCGACCTGGTCGACCGGAGCCGCGAGACCGGCTTGCTCCGTGGTCTCGTCGGTGACCTCGGCGCCGGCCGCCCCGGCTGTGTGGTGATCGAGGGACCGGCGGGCATCGGCAAGACGCGGCTGCTCCTCGAGACCGTGCAGCTCGCCACTGCGGCGGGGGGCCACGTGCTGTCGGCGCGGGGGAGTGACCTGGAGCGGTCCTACGGCTTCGGCGTGGTCCGCCAGCTGCTGGAGGGCGAGCTGAGCGACGCCGACCGTCGCGAACGGCTGTTGCGGGGCGCGGCCGCGGGGGCACGTGCGGTCGTCGACGACGCCGGCGACCACGAGCACCACGGCAGCTTCGCGGTCCTGCACGGGCTCTACTGGCTGACGGTCAACCTGGCGGCCGAGACCCCCCTGGTGATCGTGGTCGACGACGCGCAGTCCTGTGACAGCGCCTCGTTGCGCTACCTCGCCTACCTCGTCCGCAGGCTCGAGCGGCTTCCCGTGCTCGTCGTGCTGACGGTGCGCACCGGTGAGGAGGGCCCCGAGGAGGCCCTGCTCGCCGAGCTCGCGCTCGACCCGGCGGTGCACGTGCTGCGGCCCCAGCCGTTGTCTGCCGAGGCCACCCGGTCGCTGGTCCGCGAGCGGCTGGGTGAGGGCGCCGACTCCTTCGTGGGTGCCTGTCACCGGATGACCTCGGGGAACCCGTTGCTGCTGCGTCAGCTGCTGCGGGCGCTGGCCGACGAGGGTGTCCGCCCCGACGTCTCCCACGTGGACACGGTGCGCGCGGTCGGGTCGCGGGCGGTCTCCGCCCAGGTCACGCTACGGCTGCGCCGGATGCCGCCGGAAGCGACGGCGGTAGCGCGGGCGGTGGCGGTGCTCGGAGACGCCGCCGCGCTGCCGACCGTCTCCGCGCTTGCCCAGCTGCCGGAGGACCGGACCGCGGCGGCCCTCGATGCCCTCAGCCGGGGGGAGATCCTCGAGAACCGGCAGCCGCTGCGCTTCGTCCATCCCCTGGTCGGCGAGGCTGTCCGCGACGACCTCCCGGCAGCCGAGCGTGCCCTCCACCACGAGCGGGCGGCCCAGCTGCTGAGGGAGCACGGGGCGCCTCCGGAGGAGGTCGCGGCCCACCTGCTCGTCTCCCCCCGCCGCGGGGACGGGGCGACGGTGGACCTGCTCCGTCGGGCGGCACTCACCGCGTCGGCCCGGGGTGCCTCGGACTCGGCGGTGCTCCTGCTCCGGCGCGCCCTGGAGGAGCCGGTACGCCGGGACCACCGTGCCGGCCTGCTGGTCGAGCTGGGGCTGGTCGAGACGCTGGTCGACGGTCCGGCCGCCGCACACCACCTGACGGAGGCCTACGAGCTGGTCGAGGATCCCGCCGAGCGCGCCCGGATCGCGATGGTCATCGTGCGCGTGCTGGTCTTCGCGGCCGCCCCGGGGGTGGCCACCTCGTTCGCCCGGGACGCCGTCGCGGCGCTGCCCGAGGGCTGCGACGACGAGCGGCAGGGGCTGCTCGCCCTGCAGCGGATCACCGGGTACATGCACCGGCTGCCGCCCGAGCAGTTCCGGGCCGGCGTGGTCCCGGAGGTCTCGGGCACCGGCGACGGGGCGCGGATGCTGGCGGCGACGCTCTCCTACGAGCTGCTGCTCGCAGGTGAGCACCGCGAGCGGGCTGTCGAGCTCGGCCGCTTCGCGCTCGCCGAGGACCGGCTGCTCGAGGTCGACAGCGGCCTGCTGTGGATCGTGGCCGCGAACGTGCTGCAGCTCGCCGACGACGACATCGGCGACTTCTGGGACCGCGCCCTCGCCCGGGCCCACGCGACCGGCGGGCTCTTCGCCGCGCTGTCGGCCAACCTGTGGCGGGGCTTCACCCAGGGCCGCCGCGGCCACCTCGACGACGCGCTGCACTCCCTGGCCGACGGCACCGAGCAGCAACGGGTGTGGGGGGTCTCCGGGGTGACGGCCACCTACGGTGCTGCGTTCACCATCGGGGTGCAGGTGGACCGGGGCGACCTGGCCGCCGCCGAGGCCGCACTGACCGAGGCCCGGGCGCTGCCCTGGCTGGGGGAGGGCGGCAGGCTGCTGCACGAGGCCGCCGCCCGGCTCCGGCTCGAGCAGGGTCGACCCGGCGAGGCCCTCGCCGAGATCACCGACCTCGTCGAGCACTGCGGGATCGCCAACCCGGCCTGGGCTCCCTGGCGCGGCCTCAAGGCGCAGGCACTGGCCGGGCTGGGCCGCACCTCGGAGGCGGTCGAGCTCGCGGAGGAGCAGGTCGCGCTGCTGCGTCAGTGGGGCGCGGCCTCGGCGCTGGGGTCGGGGCTGCGCGTCCTGGGGGAGGTCCGGGGCACCGAGGGAGAGGCTGCCCCGAGAGAGGCTGCCCCGAGAGAGGTTGCCCTGAGGGAGGCGACGTCCCTGCTCTCCGGCACCGACGCGGCCGTGGAGACCGCCCGGGCCCGATTGGCGCTGGGGCAGTGCCGCGGCGTCCCGGCCGGGGAGGCGGTCGACCTGCTCCGCTCGGCGCTCGTGGTCGCCCGGACGTGCGGTGCCCGGATCGTCGCGCGCGACGCTGCTGCCGAGCTGGAGCGTCGGGGAGCGCCGGTCGACGGCGGTGCCGACCGTCCCGTGGAGCCGACCGACCGGGAGCAGCGGATCCTGGAGCTGGTTCACGAGGGCCTCGACGCCGACGAGGTCGCCCAACGCCTGTTCCTGACGCCCGGCACGGTGCGCGCCGTGCTCGAGCACCGACCGGGGACCGCGCCGTGAGTCGGCGTACGGCGGACCGGCTCAAGTCGTCCACAAGTCGCGGGTGCCACGCTGGCACCCGCCGAGAATGAGGAGGCCGCGTGGTCACCGAACCGTTCGACGCCGTCGCGCGTGCTGCCACGCTCCGTGGCCTGTGCGGCGGTGCCGTCCACCTGCCCGGTGACCCGGCCTACGACGAGGCGCGGCTGCCCTGGAACCTCTCGGTCGACGACCGGCCCGCGGCGGTGGCCTATCCCGCGCTCCCCGCAGAGGTCGCGGAGGTGCTGCGGGCCGCGGGGGAGGCCGGCCTCGCCGTGGCGCCGCAGGGCACCGGCCACGGCGCGCCACCCCTGTCCGGTCAGCTCGGCGACGCCGTGCTGCTGCGGACCTCGGCGATGACCGAGCTGCGGGTCGACCCCGCGCGGCGGGTGGCCCGGGTCGGGGCCGGCGTTCTCTGGGGTGACGTCGTGGTGGCCGCGGGTCGCCACGGGCTCGCCGCCCTCCACACCACCAGCCCCGGCGTGGGCGTGGTGGGCTCCTCGCTCGGCGGCGGCCTGAGCTGGTACGCCCGGCACGCCGGCCTGCAGTGCAGCGCGCTGACGGCCGTCGAGCTGGTGACGGCGGACGGGACCTTCGTGCGCGCCACCGACGACCACGACGCCGACCTGCTGTGGGCGGCGCGGGGTGGTGGCGGCGGCTTCGGGGTGGTCACGGCCCTCGAGTTCGACCTGCTGCCCCTGCGCGAGGCGTACGCCGGCATGCTGGCCTGGGACTGGAGCAGCGCCGACCGCGTGCTGCGCGGCTGGCGCAGCTGGGCCCTCGAGGCGCCCGAGGAGGTCACGACCATCGCCCGGCTGCTGCGCGCCCCTGACGAGCCGTGGCTGCCTGCCGAGGTGCGGGGCCGGAGCCTGGTCGTGATCGACGGCACCGTGCTGGGTGACGCCGACCGGGCCCGGGCGATCCTGGCGCCGCTGCGGGCGATGCACCCCGAGATCGACACCTTCGAGACCCGGGCCACGGGTGCCCTGGCCGACCTCCACCTCGACCCGGAGGACCCGACGGCCGTCTACGCCGACAGCCTGCTGCTCGACGACCTGCCCGACGGTGCGATCGACGGGCTGCTCGCGGCGACCAGCCCCGCTCCCGGCACCGGGCTGCTGTTCCTGGAGCTGCGCCAGCTCGGCGGTGCCCTCGGCCGGGCGTCCGCGCGCGCGGGCGTGCTCGACCGGATGCCGGGCGCCTTCCTGGTGCTGGGGGTCGGGCTGGACGAGGGAGCGGGCTGGACCGCGGTGCGGGAGCAGATGGGCCGCACCCTGGGGTCGCTGCGGGAGTGGGACAGCGGGGCCCGCTACCTCAACATGGCCGAGGGCGCGGACGAGCGCCGCGCCTGGTCGGCGGAGACGGCCGGGCGACTGGCGCAGGTCCGGCGGGCGGCCGACCCCGAGGGTCTGTTCGTGCCCCCGCGGCCGCCCGGCGGCCGCACCTGACCAGCGGCTCAAGTCGTCGTCAAGGTTCCCTCAAGCACGTGAATCCATCGTGGTGCTCGCGACACACCACGAATCACGGAGGAAACCATGACTGTCGTCGAAACCCGTGCGGAGTCGCTCCGCACCCAGGTCCCGTTCGCCGAGCTGGCCGCCCGGACCACCGGGACCCTCGCCGTCCCGGGAAGCGAGGAGTACGACGCCCTCGTCTCGCCCTGGAACCTCGCGATCCCGGTGCGGCCGGCCGCGGTGCTGGCCGCCCAGTCCGCGGAGGACGTCGTGGCCGCGGTCCGGTTCGCCGCACGTCACGGGATCACCGTCACCCCGCAGGCCACCGGTCACGGCCCGATCGCCAGCCTGATCGGCGCGTTGCTGGTCACCACCAAGGGGCTCGACGAGTGCGTCGTGCACCCCGAAGGCTGGGCTCGCGTGGGCGCCGGCGTGAAGTGGTTGCGCGTCGTCGAGGCCGCGGCGCCGTACGGCCTGGCCCCGCTGTCGGGCTCGATCACCGACGTCGGCATCGTCGGCTACACGACCGGCGGCGGCCTGGGCCCGATGGCCCGCACCTACGGCATGGCCATCGACCGGGTGCGTGCGATCGAGGTCGTCACCGGCGACGGGGTCCTGCGCCGGGTGACCCCGACCGAGCACCCGGAGCTCTTCTTCGCCCTGCGCGGGGGCAAGGGGATGCTGGGCATCGTCACCGCCATCGAGTTCGACCTGGTGCACCAGCCCACGTTCTACGGCGGCTCGCTCTGGTTCGCGGGTGAGGACGCGGCGCGGGTCATCAAGCGCTGGCGCGAGTGGTCGGCGGAGCTCCCGGAGCTCGGCACGACGTCGTTCGGCCTGTTCCAGCTGCCGGAGGTTCCCGAGGTGCCGCCGATGCTCGCCGGTCGCATGTCGCTCTCGATCCGCTACCTGTGGACCGGCGACCCCACGGACGGCGAGCGCTGGTTCGCCGCGATGCGGGACGCCGCGCCGGTGATCCTCGACGACGTCGCCCACAAGCCCTACACCGAGGTCGACTCGGTCCACACCGACCCGCTCGACCCGGTCCCGTGCTTCGAGGCCGCGACGGTGCTGTCCGACTTCCCCGCCGAGGCTGCCGCGGCCCTGCTCGACGTCGCCGGTGCCGATTCGGGCTCCCCACAGATCCTCATCGAGGTGCGGCAGATGGGCGGCGAGATGGCACGTCGGGGCCGGCACGAGAGCGCGTTCTGCTCCCGTGACGCGGCGTACTCCCTGCTGGTCGTCGGCATCACCGAGGTCCCCGGCATCGAGGAGCACGCCGCCAGGGTCCTGGAGGTCATGGCGCCCTGGACCGGTGGTCACCGGCTGCCGAACTTCACCTTCACGGCCGCCGAGTACCA
This sequence comes from Nocardioides coralli, assembly GCF_019880385.1. Lineage (NCBI taxonomy): Bacteria > Bacillati > Actinomycetota > Actinomycetes > Propionibacteriales > Nocardioidaceae > Nocardioides > Nocardioides coralli. Next base: position 3,471,644 of record NZ_CP082273.1, on the reverse strand, counting down.
CGACGCCTACGACGAGCCGACGCTCGCCCGGATGCGGCGCGCGGTGCGCACCTACGACCCCGACGGGGTGATCGCCATCGGTCACGCGCTCGAGGCCTGACCCACCGCACCACCACCGCAGCCGCCCCCGATCCCGGAGCAGCCGGGCTCGGGGGCGCTGTGGTGCCCCCCTCAGGGTCGGGCTCGTAGGGTCGGGCCATGCACACACGCAACCTCGGGAACGAGACCGTCGGCCGCATCGAGGTGGGGGCGATCGGCATGGGGCTGATGACCTTCGACCAGACCGGCACCCAGCCACGCGAGCAGCTGCTCGACACCGTCCGCGCCGCGCTGGATGCCGGCGTCACCCTCTTCGACACCGCCGACGCCTACGGCCCCGGCGAGGAGAAGGGCGCCGACGCCCAGGGCGCCAACGAGCTCCTGGTGGCCGGCATCCTCGACGAGCTCGGCGTCCGCGACCGCGTGGTGCTCGCCACCAAGGGCGGCCACGTCCGGACCGAGGGCGGCGGCTGGGACACCGACAGCTCCCCGGCACACCTGCACGCCGCCGTGGACGCCAGCCTGCGGCGACTCGGGGTGGAGCAGATCGCGCTGTGGCAGCACCACCGTCCCGATCCCGACGTCGACTACGACGACGTGATCGGCACCCTGGAGGAGATCGCCGGCACGGGGAAGGTGCGGATGATCGGCCTGTCCAACGCCGACCCCGACCAGATCCGCGCGGCCCACAAGGTGCTCGGCGACCGGCTGGTGAGCGTTCAGAACGAGTTCAGCCCCCGCTTCCGCAGCAGCCGCCCCGAGATCGACGTGTGCGAGGAGCTGGGCCTGGCGTTCCTGCCGTGGAGCCCGCTCGGTGGGCTCGCCGACGCCAAGGAGCTCGCCGATCACCACCCGGCCTTCGCCGAGGTCGCCGCGGCCCGCGGGGTCAGCGCCCAGCAGGTCGCCCTCGCCTGGGAGCTGGCCCAGTCGCCGGTCGTGATCCCGATCCCCGGGGCCAAGCGGCCCGGTTCGATCACCGACTCGGCCGCCGCGGCCGACCTGGTCCTGAGCGAGGAGGAGCTGGCCCGGCTCGACCGCGACTGAAGCGGCCGGCCGGGCACCGACCGGGCTCCGTCCTCAGGCCTCGCCGCGCGCCGGGTAGTCGTTCTCGAGCACGAACGAGACACCGGCGAGGACGTCGTCGACGTGCGGCCGGGCGAAGGGCATCGAGGAGAGGACCTGCCAGAAAACGGTGCCGTCGGGCTTGACCAGGAACATCCCGGGCTCACCGAACAGGTCCGGCTCGCCGTCCTTGACGGCCTTGCTCACGAAGAGCCCCCACTCGCGCATCGACTCCACGTCCTGCCCGTAGGCGACCGGGAGCCGGTCGAGTCGCCAGTCCTCGACGCTGCGCCGTGCCCGGTCCTCGTCGTCGCCGCTCACCGCCACGACCTCGAGGCCGGCGTCACGCAGGTCGTCGAGCCTGCGGTCGAGCTCGCTGAGCTGCTTGCGGCACACCGGGCAGTGCAGGCCGCGGTAGAAGACGATCATGGTGAACGCCTCGGGCTGCTGCTCGCTGAGCCGGAACCTGCCCCCGGAGACCAGCGGCAGGTCGAGGGCAGGGGCGGGGGACTGGGGGGTGATCATGGGAGGAGTGCTCCGATCCGTCGGGTACGTCGTGCTCCGTCGATGGTTGAAACCCGTCGTACCCGTCGCGGATTCCGGGTCGTCCACGTCGTGGACGCCCCCGCCGTGACCCGGCTCACGCCTCGCCGCGGGCGGCCCCCGTCGATGTGACGCCCTTGCGCAGGGTCCGTACCGTGGCTCGGGTTGTCTTCCCCACCGAGGTGAGTGAGTTGTTGAAGAAGACCCTGGCCCTGGCCCTCGTCCTGCTCCTGGCAGGCGGTACGGCGTGGGGTGTCCTCGCCAGCCGCGACGACTCCGAGCCCGCGCCGGCCGCCGAGGGGAGCGCCGGCGTACCGGACGTCCCCGACGTGGTGGCCGAGGTCAACGGCACCGAGATCCCCGAGGCCGACTTCGTCGAGGCCTACCGGGCGCGGGAGCAGGCTCTTGCCCGGCAGGCGCAGGCCTCGGGCGGCGGCGAGCAGCCGGGCGCCGAGCAGCTCACCGACGAGGTCGTGCAGAGCCTGGTCAACGAGGAGCTGCTCTCCCAGGAGGCGGAGCGGCGCGGCATCGACCCCACCGACCAGCAGGTCGAGGCGACGCTGACCGAGCTCGCGGGGCAGAGCGGCCTGGCGTCAGCCGAGGAGCTGGTGTCCGCACTGGAGAAGCAGGGCCTCGACAGCGAGGAGATCGACGAGCAGGCGACGCAGCAGACCCGGTTCGACCTGCTCGTGGCCGACGAGGCAGGCGAGGTCGCGGCCTCCGACAAGGAGGTCCGCGCGCTCTATGACCAGCTGTCCCAGCAGTCCGGCGGCCAGGGTGGTCAGCAGGTGCCGCCGCTGAAGCAGATCCGTCCCCAGCTCGAGGCCCAGGTCGCCTCGCAGAAGGAGTCGGAGGCGGCCAGGGCTCTCCTCGACTCCCTCCGTGAGGACGCCGAGATCACCCTGCACGTCTAATTGGGCGTGTCCTATCTCCTGGTCGAATGCGGCTGCGGAGAGGCGCACGCTCATGCCGATGAGCGTGCTTCTCGCGAATCTTGCTCGGCGACTGCGCGCAGTTTGTAGCCTGCTCTGGTGCGACGTGAACCGCGAGCTTCCCTATATGCGAGGTCTAGGCGGTGAGTTCCCAGACGAAGCAAGGCTTGGCTTTGCTGTGCGTCGCCGGCATCGAGTGGTGGTACTGGACCCGTGTGTCGAACGGTGGCACGCACGCGCTGATCGGGAACGGGATCGCGCTGCTCGCCGCCACCGCGGGCGTTGCTCTGATTGCCGTGAGTCTCATCAGGCCGAGCAAACGATGAGGTAGCCAGCAGCGCACACCCGCGGGAGTGGTGACCGCTCATGCCGCTGAGCGGATGGCGGCATCGCGTTCGCTGCGCCGCAGTCCCAGCCAAATCGGACACTTCCAGTAAGGGGCACCTCAGCGCGCCAGCACCGCCACCGTCCGACCCGGCACGGTGGCCGCGCCACCGGCCACGGCGGTCTCTTTGACCACCGGGTCCGACCCCGCCGCCTGGACCGGGTGGAGCTCCCAACCGTCGCCCTCGAGGGCGACCTCGGTGGCCTCGGGCGTGGCGTTGAAGACCACGACGAGCTCCTCGACCTCCGGGTCGAGGTCGGCGCCGGCGCGGTCGTCGACGTGCATGACGATCACGCCGAGCGGCTGTCCGGGGCCGCCGTCGGGGAAGCTGAGCCGCGCCTGGATCTCCTCCGCGCTGCCGAGCCGGAACAGCGGCGAGGCGTAGCGCAGCCGGAGGAGCTCGGCCGCCCGGTCGCGCGCCGCTCGCATGTCGGCGGCGCTCGGACGTACGTCGCCGGCCCGCTCGAGCAGCGGCCGGTGGAAGCTCCACGACTCCTCGTTGCGCCACGCGGGCGGCAGCCCGGACCCGAAGGTGTTCTCCTCGCCGCTCCAGTCGACGCGGTTGAACCAGTCGCCGGAGTCGTAGGAGTCGCGGTCCAGCGACTTCGAACGCAGCAGGTCGGTGCCGGCGTGCCAGAACGCGACCCCCTGGGAGAGGGCGACGGTCGCCTGCGACACCGTGTTCATGCGCGCCCGTTCCTCGCGGGTGGCGGCGGGATCCATCTTCAGCGCGGTCAGGTCGAACAGCGTCTGGTTGTCGTGTGCGTCGACGTAGTTGACGGTCTCGGCCGGGTCGGCGGCGTACCCCGTCTGGTCGAGCTCCCCGCCGGTGGTCTGGTTGCCGGTGCGGTCCACGAAGGCGTAGTCACGCAGGTTCCCGGCGAGCCCGACCTTGATCCGGTCCTGGTAGTAGAGCAGCCGCTCGCGCTGGGAGACCTCGTCGCCGTTGGCGTCGGAACCGTTGGGGTCGCTGACCAGCCCGGTGCCGAAGCCCTGGATCCGGGGGTCGGTGTCGAAGGGGCTGCCGCCGTGGACGGCGTCGCGCATCCGGTCGTTGAAGGACCCGATCCCGGTGCCCGCCAGGTTCGGCTGCGTGGCCTGCACGAAGCGGGCGCCGTCGGCCACCTCGCCGAAGTTCCAGCCCTCCCCGTAGACGTAGATCGACTGGCCGTCGACGCCGTCCCGGCGCACGGTCAGCCGGTCGAGCTCCTCGCGGATGCGCTGCATCGTGGCCAGCGAGTGGTGACCCATCAGGTCGAACCGGAAGCCGTCGAGCTTGTAGTCCCGCGCCCACGTGAGCACGGAGTCGACCATCAGCTTCTCCATCATCGCGTGCTCCGAGGCGGTGTTGGGGCAGCACGTGGACGTCGCGACCTCCCCGGTGGTGACGTCGAGCCGGTGGTAGTAGCCCGGCACGATCCGGTCGAGCACCGACTTCGGGTCCTGCCCGGACGCGAAGGTGTGGTTGTAGACGACGTCGGCCACGACCCGCAGCCCGCTGCGGTTGAGCGCCTGCACCATCGACCGGTACTCCCGGGTCCGGGCCGTGCCGTCCGGGTCGCTGCTGTAGGAGCCCTCCGGCGTCGTGTAGTGCCACGGGTCGTAGCCCCAGTTGAACGCGTCGTCCTCGCGGACCTCACCGATGCAGGCCTGCTGCTCGGTGGCCGCCGGGCCGAACGAGGGCAGGTCACAGGCGGGGCGGGCCTGGTCGGACCGACGCTCCGGCGCCGTCGCGAGGTCGTAGGTCGGCAGCAGGTGGACCGTGGTGAGGCCGGCGTCTGCCAGCGACCGGAGGTGCCCCATGCCGTCGCTGCCGGTCCGCGTGAAAGCGCGGTAGGTGCCCCGGTCGGGCTCCGGGACGGTCTCGTCGGTCGCCGAGAAGTCGCGCACGTGGAGCTCGTAGACCGAGGTGTCCTCCGGCTGCGCGAGCGCCGGCTTGGTCAGCGACTCCCAGCCCCGCGGCGCCAGGTCGCGGTCGTCGAGGTCCACCACGACCGAGCGCCGGGAGTCGGCGGTCAGCGCCAGCGAGTAGGGGTCGGTGACGACGTTGTCGACGACCGCGCCCTCGCCGGGGGCGTAGACCCGCACGTCGTAGGCGTAGCGCGCCCGGTCCCAGGCTGCGTCGCCCCGCAGGGTCCAGGTGCCGTTGCGTCGCCTCTGCATCGCAACCCGCCGCTGGCCGGCACCGGACGGGCGGACCAGCAGGTCGACGTCCTTGGCGGTCGGGGCCCAGACGGCGAACCGCGGCGAGTCCCCACGCCAGGTGACGCCGAGGTCGGCGCGGGTCGCGCGGGCGTAGACGTCGTCGAGCACGCCCGGCACCTGGACGCCGGTCGCCCGCCGCAGCCGCCCGAGGTCGTCGTAGGCCGCGACCGCGAGCTGGCCGCGGAGCAGGCGCTCGGCGCGCCGGGCAGCCCGGTGCGAGAGCTGCAGGGCCTCGAAGCCGGCGAGGTGGGGGAACTCCTCGCGCATCGACGCGGGGAGACCGTCCGGGTCGAGCCGGAGCGGCCAGGACCGGCCACCGGTGACCGCCTCCGCGTCGGTCTCGAGGCCGCCGCGGGGGGCCGCGTGCAGGCGGTAGGTCCATCCCTGCCGCGCCGCGGGCAGGTCCCACGCGACCGTGTCGCGCGAGAGCCAGTGGGCCGCGGCGCCGGTCAGGTCGGGCTCGCCGCCGCCACCGCCGCCGCCCTGGGCCGGGTAGGTCTCGACGGTCAGCACCTTGGTGGCCTCGTCGAAGCGGAACTCCACGCCCTCGCCGTCCGCGACGGTGAAGGGGATGTTGGCGCCACCGGGCTCACCGCCGGCACCCCAGTTGGTGTCCCAGCTGCGGTCCTGGGCTGCCTTGACCTCATAGCTCCCCGGCGAGACCTGCTCGGTGCGGAAGCTCCACACCCCGTCGCCGTCGGGGTCCTGCAGCCAGGAGCGCAGGCAGTCCGGTTGCCAGTCACCGGAGCAGCCGATCTCGCTCTGGTAGCTGCCGGGCGCCGTGAAGAGGTGAGGGGTCTCGATGCTGTTGGTGACCCAGTTCGTGGCGTGGCTGTACCAGAACGTGATCGGCCCACCGTCGGCCGCCAGCTCGATGTTGCTGCCGTCGCGGACGCCGCCGGCCCCGTAGTTCTCGTCCCACGAGTCGTCGATGGCGGCCTTGTAGCCGTAGGTGCCGGCGGGGATCGTCTGCTCACCGTCGAAGGTCGCCGACCAGACCTGGTCGTTGGCGTCGAGGGCGAGGTCGATCGCCGGGCATGCGGGATCCCAGTCGCCACCCGCGCCGCCGGTGCAGCCGAGCTCGCTGTTGAAGCTTCCGGGCACCGACACCGCACCGGGCTGGGTGACGGGGCCCCCGCCACCGGGCTCGCCGTCGTCGGCGGGCTCACCCACGAGCGCGTACGTCTGGGCCGCGCCGAGGTCTCCGTCGGCGTCCTCCGTGACCGCGCGGTACTCGACGAGAGTCCCGTCGGCGAGGTCGCGGACGTCGTGGAAGACCCGGTACGGCGCCTGGTCGTCGGTCCCGAGCACCTGCCACTCGTCGGCGCCGACCGGCCGCCACGCGAGGGTCGTCTGCACGAAGGAGTCGCTGTCGACGCCGACCCCGACCTCGGCGCGACCACCGACGACCCCGCCGGCTGTCGGGGAGGTGAAGCTCGGCGCGGGTGCAGTGTGGTCGGCGCGGACCGCGCGGTTGGCCCGCCAGACGCGGAAGCCCAGCGGCGGGACGGTCACGTCGACGCGCCCCTCGCGGTCGCTCCGGAGCGAGCCACCGCGTCGACGGTCATCCGGCCAGACGCGGTGGAAGCGCATCCGCGGGGAGAAGGTGTCGAAGCTGGCCGACTTCGCCGTGGTGGAGTTGTTGACGGCCACGACGTACTCGCGCTGCTCGCCGGCGTCGATCCGGCTGAACGCGTAGACACCCGCACGCTCGCTGGCGTAGCGGTGGACCTGGGCACCGTCGGCCAGTGCTGGGTGGCGTTCCCGCAGCTGCGAGAGGGTCGCGAGGTGGCGGTAGAGCGGGCGCCGGGTCCGGAAGTTGCTGGTCGCCGTCGTGTCGTCGGACCCGATCAGGTCGTAGCCGTTGTAGAGGTCGACCTGGCTGGGGAACATGTCCTCGCGGGCGCGCTGGTCGCCGATGCCGCCCGGCACGTCCGGCGGTGCGGAGAATCCCTGCTCGTCGCCGTAGTAGACGACCGGCTGGCCGCGGGTGAGGTACATGAGGCTGTGGGCGAGACGGTCGCGGTCGAGGATCTCCTGCTCCGACCAGCTCCCGTCGTTCTGGCGCAGGAAGCTGCCGATGCGTCCCATGTCGTGGTTCCCGAGGAAGGTCGGCAGCTGGTAGGCGTTGGAGTCGGCGTCGGTGAACCAGTCGTCGGAGGCGAAGAAGTCGCGCAGCCCCGTGGTGGCGGCTCCCTTCGCGAAGCCGGTGGCACTGGCCTGGAAGCCGAAGTCGGCGGCGGCCTGCAGGCGGCCCTCGGTGGTGTACTGCGAGACGAACTCGGGGTTGGCGTCGTAGACCTCGCCGAACATGAAGAAGTCGTCGTTGCCCTGCTCGGCCGCATAGTCGGTGAGGGCAGGGGCGAACTGCTGCCAGAACTCGGTGTTGACGTGCTTGACGGTGTCGATCCGGAAGCCGTCGATCCCGACCTCGCGCACCCACGTCCGGTAGATGTCGGTCATCCCGTCGACGACCTGCGGGTGCTCGGTCCAGAGGTCGTCGAGCGAGGAGTAGGGGCCGGAGGGGAAGTCGCCGTAGGTGTTGCTCTCGCCGGCGAAGGTCGAGGTCCCACGGTTGTGGTAGAGCGTGGGGTCGTTGAGCCACGCGGGGACCTTCGCGTCCTCCTCGCCGGGCGGCACCTGCGGCCGGTAGGGGAAGGAGTCGAGGTCGACCGGCGGGAACGGCGGGTCACCGTCGGCGTGGTCGCGGTCGTCGAAGGCGTTGCCGTCGGCGTCGCGGTAGGGCTCGGCCTCGGTGGAGACGTAGGGCAGGTTGCCGTTGGCGTCGTACTCGCCCCGGTCGTAGGTGATCACGTCGGCGGTGTGGTTGGTGATGATGTCGAAGAAGACCTTCATCCCCCGGTCGTGGGCCGCGTCGACGAGCGCGCGCATCTCCTCGTTGCTGCCCAGGTGCGGGTCGATCTGGGTGAAGTCGGTGATCCAGTAGCCGTGGTACCCGGCCGACTCGCTGCCCGGGTCGCCCTGCACCGGCTTGTTCTTGAACGACGGGGTGAGCCAGATCGCCGTGGTGCCGAGCCCCTCGATGTAGTCGAGGCGGTCGAGGATGCCCTGCAGGTCGCCGCCGTGGTAGAAGCCCGTGGCGGTCGGGTCGTAGCCGGACTGCAGCCGCCCGCCCTCGATGCCGGCGTCGTCGTTGCTCGGGTCCCCGTTCTCGAAGCGGTCGGCCATGACGAAGTAGAACTGCTCACGGGTCAGGTCGTTGCGGAGGCTGTCCTGCGCGAGGGCGCGGTCACCGGGACCGACCGGACCGCCGAGCTCGGCCGGCGCCACCGCGATCCGGTGGGACGCGTGGTCGTAGGTGAAGCGCAGCCGGGCGGACTCCTCGAGGACGAAGACCGCGTCGGGCCCGTCGGCCTTGCCGCCCGCGCCGTAGTTCTCGTCCCAGCTGCCGTCGAGCCGCACCTTCCACCGGTACTCACCGGCCGGCAGCTCCCCGACCAGCTCCCAGCTGCCGTCCTCGGCGAGGGACATGTCGGTCGCCGAGCAGCTCTCGTCCCAGTCGGCACCGCATCCGAGCTCGTCCATCACGGTGCCCATCACGGTGACCCGGTCGGGGGCGGTGGTGTGGTCGGCTGCCGCCGGTGACGTCACTGCCAGGACCGGCAGGACGACCGCCGTGGCGATCAGGCTGGACAGGAGGGAGGGGCGTCGAGGCATCCGAGACTCCGAGAACGAGGGGGTGGGGAAGGGGAAGGGTGAGCGACATCACGTTAGATCGATCCAACGTGGAGCGGCAAGGCGGGGTCCGAGGGGTGGTCCGCGAACCCGTCGGGAAGCGCGCGCCGGCCGTGGTAGGCAAGGCCCATGCACACCAGGCTGGCGGTGCTGGCCGCGGCGGTGCTCGTCCTCGGCAGCTGTGGCGACGACACGCGGGCACGGCAACCGACCCCGGAGGACCCCGTGACGAGCTCGAGCGAGGACCGGGTGGGTCCGGTCGACGAGGCGGTTGCCGACCTCGCGTCCCGCCTCGTGGTGGCGCCCGGTGAGATCGAGGTCGTCGAGTCCGAGGCCGTGACGTGGAACGACGGCGCGCTGGGCTGTCCGCAGCCCGGTGAGATGTACACCCAGGCCCAGGTCGCGGGTCACCGCATCCTGCTGCGCGCCCAGGACCGGACCTGGCCCTACCACTCCGGCGGCGGTCGCGGCCCGTTCCTCTGCGAGAACCTCCAGCCGTCGACACCCCCGGCCGAGCAGGGCGAGGACTGAGCGGGACCGAGTGGCGGGGCTGGCCCGCCGTGATGGAGTGGCTCCAGCGGTCGCCGCCGCTACCGGTCGTCTCAGGGGAGGAGGAGCGTGGACACCGACGTCACGACCTACATCGTCGCGGGCACGGGGTTGTTCCTGGCCGGGGTGGTGCCGCTCGCGCGGTCCCGCATGATCTCCACCGCGATGGCCTTCGTGGCAGTCGGGATCGCTGCCGGCGTGCTCCCCCTGCCCCTGCCGGGACTGCTTCCGGAGGACAACCGCGTCCTCATCGAGCGGCTCACCGAGGTGACCGTGGTGGTCGCGCTGATGGGCGCCGGCTTGGCCATCGACCGACCCGCCGGGTGGCGTTCCTGGGCGTCGACCTGGCGGCTGCTGGGCCTCGCGATGCCGCTGACGATCGCGGCGGTCGCCCTGCTGGGCTGGGGCCTGCTGGGACTGGCCCCGGCGGCGGCGCTGCTGCTGGCCGCGGCGCTGGCGCCGACCGACCCCGTGCTGGCCGGTGAGGTCCGGGTCGCGGGCCCCAACAGCGAGGACGAGGACGTCGTCCGCCGTGGCCTGACCTCCGAGGCGGGCCTCAACGACGGACTGGCCTTCCCCTTTGTGTACGCCGCCATCCTGCTCACCGGCACGGGCACCGGCAACGGTGAGGTCGGCTCGTGGATCCTCCGGTGGGTTGCCTGGGACCTGGTGGGTCGGGTCCTGATCGGGGTGTTCCTCGGGATCGCCGTGGGGCGTGCTTTCGCCTGGCTGGCGTTCCGCAAGTGGCCGGGCCTCGCGGAGTCGAACGAGGGGATCCTGGCGCTGTCGGCGACCTTCGCGAGCTACGGGCTGGTGGAGGCCGCGCACGGGTGGGGCTTCATCGGCGTCTTCGTCACCGGGCTGACGATCCGCGGCTACGAGCGGGACTCCCGCTACCACGCCGACCTCCACGAGTTCTCCCACCAGATCGAGCGGTTGCTCACGATGGTGGCGCTGCTGATGTTCGGCGTGGCGTGCGGGTCCGGGCTGCTGGCGCCGCTCACCTGGGAGGCCCTGCTGGTCGCGGTCCTGCTGGTCGTGGTCATCCGCCCGGTGGTCGGGGGGCTCTCCCTCATCGGCTGCGAGGGCAGCTGGTGGGAGCGCTCGGCCAAGGCGTTCTTCGGCGTCCGCGGCATCGCGGCGTTCTACTACCTGGCCTACGGCATCGGGCAGGCACCGTTCGGCGACCAGGAGCTGATGTGGGCGACCGCGTCAGCCGCCGTGCTGTGCAGCATCGTGGTGCACGGGGTGACGGCCGCCCCCGCGCTGCGGCGGCTTGACAGCTGGCGACAGCGCGAGGCCGGGCGGGCCAGCCCCTCCTCGGGTATCACCTGACCACGGGCACGTCGGCACGCTGTCATCATGGAGGACATGGCAGGCCGGAGGAGCCCGGAGGTCGACGCGTGGTTCGCGACCTATGACAACCCGCAGAAACCGCTCGTGCAGGCGGTACGGGACGCCGTCCTGGCCAGCGACGACCGCGTGACCGAGACGATCAAGTGGCAGGCTCCGACCTTCGTCTTCGAGGGCAACATCGCCTCCTTCTACCCGAAGGCGAGGAAGCACGTCTCGCTGATGTTCCACCAGGGCGCCTCGCTGCCCGACCCCGCCGGTCTGCTCGAGGGCGAGGGTGACACCTCGCGGGTCGCGAAGTTCGCCGACGCCGACGACCTCGCAGCCAAGGTCGACGCCCTGCAGGGACTGGTCCGGGCCTGGGTCGAGGCGCGGACCTGAGTCGATGGCGGAGGGCATCGGCGACGGCGACCGGGTCGACCTGGTCGTGAGGGCCGGCGGTCGACCATGACCGTCACCGTGGTGCCCGCGACCCACGACCGCTTCCCGGACCTCGCGACCGTGATCGGGCCGAAGAGCCCCACGGCCAGCGTCTGCTGGTGCCTCAGCCACCGCATCCCCGCCGCCGTGAACAAGTCCCTCGTCGGGCCCGAGCGCGGGGCGTACGTCGAGGAGCTCACCCGCCGCCCGGTGGCACCGGGTGTGCTGGCCTACGACGGGGATCAGGTCGTGGGCTGGGCCGCCGTCGCCCCTCGTGCCGAGCTGCCCTACGCCCGGTCGCGCACGATCCCCCACGTCGACGACCTCGCGGTGTGGTCGCTCTGGTGCATCCGGGTGCGGCCCGGTCATCGCGGCCGCGGCGTCTCTCACGCGCTGGTGGCCGGCGCCGTCGACTACGCCCGCTCCCAGGGGGCTCCGGCGGTCGAGGGATACCCGGTCGACAACCGGGGCGAGAAGGTCGACCTGACGATGGCCTACGTCGGTACCCGCGCGGTCTTCGAGCGCGCCGGCTTCCACCTCGCGGCCCGCACCGAGGCGGTGGCCGGTGGCTTCCCCCGTGTCCTGATGCGCCTCGACCTCACGTGAGGTCCGCCGCCTCGAGGACCACCCGCGCCAGCGCCTCCGGCTGCGTCAGCTGGGGCCAGTGGCCGCCGGGCAGGTCGACGTAGGTGACGTCGCGGATCGCCGCCAGCTCGGGGAGGTGGCCCTCCTCGACCCAGCCGCGCAGGTCGGCCGCGGTGTACTCCGGGCAGACGCTGGTCACCGGCACCGTGTAGCGCCGCTCGTCGGTCAGTCGCACCGGCGTGGTGATGACCGGCTCGGGGACCGGGATGGCGTGGGCGTACAGGCGCGCGAGCGCGTCGTCGTCGAGGTCGGCGACGTTGGCCTCCTCGCCGATCGCCTTCCAGTCGGGCATCGCCACCTCGCCGTCCTTCGCCTCCAGCCCGGCGAGGAGCGGCTGGCCGTCCTCGCTGGGGAACCCGCCGACGTGGACCGCCCGCGCCACCCGGTCGGGCCGGCGGTCGAGCGCGGCGTGGGCGATGCCGCTCCCGACGGAGTGGCCGACCAGCAGCACCGGAGCGTCCGCTGCGTCGAGCGCAGCCACGACCGCGTCGACGTGGTCGTCGAGGGTGATGCCGTCCCGGTCGGCTCTCGGGCTCTCCATGCCCGGCAGGGTGAGCGGGTGGGCGCGGTGGCCGGCTTGCTCGAGGTGGGGGGTCACGTCGTCCCAAGATGCGGCGTTCAGCCACAGGCCCGGGACCAGCACGATGTCCATGGCGGTCTCCTCCGTGTCGGGTGCGCGGTCACCGTAGAACAGGTTCCGGACGATCGGCGGCCGGAACGCGGCGGCTAGGTTCGGAGCATGAGGCCCCGCTGGGTGGAGGAGGTGGCGCCGACGCCGGACGAGGTACGCCGCCGCGTGGTCGGCGACGACCTGGTCCCCGAGGCGGACGTCGTCATGGACCGTGCGTTCACGGTGCCGGCGCCGCCCGACCAGGTCTGGCCCTGGCTGGTGCAGCTCGGCAAGGACCGCGCCGGGTGGTACCTCCCGCGGCCGGTCGAGCGGTTCGTCCCGCGCTCGCGTCGCGCGCTGCGCCGGGTCGAGCCGCGGTGGCAGGGGCTGGCGGTGGGCGACGTCATCCCCGACTACGGCGGGCGCGAGGAGTGGTTCCGGGCGGAGGTCGTCGACCCGCCGACGGTGCTCGTCTACAGCTCACGCCGGGGGCGCACCGACGTCAGCTGGGCGATCTCGCTGACGCCGTCCGACGGTGGAACCCGCGTCCACCTCCGGCTCCGGCTCGCGCCGGTGCGCCACCGGTTCCTCGCGCGGACGGCCGGCGGGCTGGTCGACCTGCTCACCATCGCGGGGATGGCCGCCGGGCTGCGCGAGCGCGTGGCCGGGTCGTGAATGGGCTCCGCACCCTCATCGACGCGCGCCGGCGCACCTGATGCAGGTCCGAGCCACGGGTCGGGCTTCGAGCCGCTCGGCGCCGATCGACCCGCCGCACGCCTCGCACGTCCCGTAGCTGCCGGCCTCGACCCGGCGTACGGCGGCGTCGATCTCCGCCAGGTGGTGCCGAGCCTGCTGCACCAGCGCCGAGACCTGCGAGCGCTCGAAGGCGATGGTGGCGCCCTCGGGGTCGTGCTCGTCGTCAGCGTTGGTGTCCCGCGACGCCGCGACGACGGCGTCGAAGTCCTCGGTGAGGTTGCCGAGCCGCCGCAACACTCGTGCGCGTTCGGCCTCGAGCCGGTCGCGGGCCTCCATGCAACCCATGCTGCCGTGTCGGTCACCCGGCTGCGGTCAGTCGGCGCTGGCGGGGCATGGTCTCGATGCCTACGGTGGGCGCGTGACGCTGCCTGCCGACAGCCACGTGCACAGCGAGTGGTCGTGGGATGCGCCGGGCGGCTCGATGGCGGAGTCGTGTCGTCGCGCCGTCGACCTGGGCCTCCCGGCCATCGCGTTCACCGAGCATGTGGACCACACCGTGTGGCGGGTGGCCACGGAGCTCCTGGCGCCCGAGGACCACCTCACGCGCATGAGTGAAGACGGGTTGCTGCGTCCCCCCGCCTTCGACGTCGAGGGTTACCTGGCTGCCGTGGAGGAGTGCCGGGATCGCTTCCCCGAGCTCCGGGTCCTGAGCGGCCTCGAGCTCGGTGAGCCACACCGGCACGCCCCACAGGTGGGCGACGTCCTGCGTCGCGGCGACTTCGACCGGGTGCTCGGCTCAGTCCACAGCCTGCCGAGCGGCAGTGAGTACGCCGAGCCTCCTGGGCTCTTCCCCCGACTCGGAGCCGCCGAGGTGCTGCGCCGCTACCTGGCTGAGGTGGTCGATCTCGCGAGCTCGGACGGCCACTTCGAGGTCCTGGCCCACATCGACTATCCCCTCCGGAGCTGGCCTTCCCACGCGGCCCCGTTCGATCCCCACGACTTCGAGCACGATTTTCGAGAGACGCTTCGCGCGGTCGCGTCCTCGGGACGGGCACTCGAGGTGAGCACGCGGGTGCCGTTGCACCGGCTCCTGCTCCGGTGGTGGCGGGAGGAGGGTGGGCAGGCCGTGAGCTTCGGCAGCGATGCGCACGACCCGGCCTCCGTGGCCCGCGGCTTCCGGGCAGTCGTCCACCTGGCCGAGTCCGAGGGCTTCCGCCCCGGGCCCCACCCCCACGAGCTGTGGGGCAGGTGAGGCTGGCAGCGCGCCGCCGACTGGCACGCACGTCACACGGCTCCTGACCTGAGCCACGGGCCGGTCAGTCGCCCCCGACTCGCCGTCGCACCACGCGTCGCCGGAGGGTGGGGGAGGCCACCACCTCGTAGCCGGCCTCGACGAACACCTGCCCCAGCCCCACCGACGCCTCGTCCCAGATCACGGTCTTACCGGGCGCCGGCTCCATGGGGTAGCCCTCCAGCACGCGGGCGCCGACCTGCTCGCCGTACTCGACGGTGGCCCGGGCCAGCTCGTAGGTCAGCCCCGACCGGCGAAAGCCCTTGCGGACGACGAAGCAGGTGACCGACCACACGCCCTCGAGCTCGGGGTCCATCCGCATCCACGGCTGCTTGCGACTCCACAGCCGGGGGTACTTCTCGCGTGGCTCGACCGCCACCCACCCGGCCGCTTCGCCACCGACGTACCCGACCAGCCCTGACGTCGGACCCGGCGTGCCGCAGGCGGTCTGCTCCAGCAGGGCGGCGTCCCGCTCCTCCTGGGTGGTGTCGCGCCAGATCCAGCCGGGCACCTTCATCGCCTGGCACCGGCACCGACGGGCGCCGCCCGTGGCGAACAGGGCCAGGACGTCCTCGGTCGCTGCCTGGTTGGCCGGCAGCCACGTGAAGTCGGGCATGCCGGGACAGTAGCCCTCTGTCGACCGCCTCCGCCTCACCCGCGTGACGGGTGGCGGTGCCCGGGAAGCCGGTCTTCAGAGATCAGTGACGGGCAGCGTGAGGTAGGTGTGGGTGAGCCGGATCGACTCGTCGTAGCCGCCGACCACGACGAGCTGACCGTCGGTCACTCCCACCGTCGAGAAGGACCGCGTGCGGCGACCGAGTGCGTCGACGTCCGTGGTGATCCCGGCGCCGATGTCGATCAGCTCCACGCCGTTGCCGCCGCCGGCGACCGCCACACGACCGTCGGGCAGCGTCGCCACCGCGTCGGTCAGCTTGTACCTCCCCGCCAGCAGCTCGGGACCGGGCCGGAAGCGTCGGGTCCGGGGGTCGTACAGCTCGGTGCTGGTGAGCAGCGCCTCGTCGTCGGGGGTACCGCCGACCACGAGCACCTCGCCGGAGTCGAGCGCCGTCGCGCCGTGCTTGAAGCGCGCGGTCTGCAGACTCCCGACCTCGCGGAGCGACCCGTCGGGGCAGACGGTGACTGCTCGGTCCGTGGCCACCTGCGATCGTGACTGACCACCGACGACGAGCACACACCCGTCGCCCAGGGGTGTCGCCGCGAGTCCGTCGGCCGCTACCGGGAGCCGTGGACCGGCCGTGAAGTCACCCGTCACCGGGTCGTAGATCTCGGTCGTGCTGGTGTAGGTCGAGGGACCCACCCAGCCCCCGGCCACGAGGACCCGGCCGTCGCCGAGAAGGGCCGCGGCGTGGCCACCGCGGCCCTCGCGCAGCGATCCGGTGGTGTCCCAGGTCCCTGTGACCGGGTCGAAGACCTCCGCGCTGGCCAGCGGTGGTCGGCCCTCCCCGGCGAAACCTCCCGCCACCAGCACCCGACCACCAGGCAGGGCGACTGCAGTGTGGGAGTCGCGCGCCTGCGCGAGGTCATCGACCTCGTCCAGCGAGGTCCCTGACAGCAGGAACGCCGAGTTCGTCGCGGCAGCGCACCCGTCCGTGTCACAACCTCCGGCGACCAGGAGATCTCCGTTCGGAAGCGCCGTCATCGTGTGGGCCGCCCGCCCTGCCAGCGCGGCCCGATCCGCCCCGCCCGAGGTGTCGCGCCGGGTCTGCTCTCCGGGCGCGGTGTCTGGTGCGACCGAGCACCCTGCAGCCGTGATCACCGCGACGAGCACGACCAGCCTGACCGGGGATCGCAGCACCTCACCAGTCTGGTCAGGTCGCGGGGTCGTGCCAAGACCGAACCGGGCGGGGTTGTCAGTGGTGGGGTCTAGGTTGGGACCAGGTTCGAACCAGTGATGCGGCACCGTGGGTTCGGGCCGGGAGCCTCCGGGTTCCGCCTCCCACAGGCACACCGTGTCGCGCACCGTGGGACCCACCGGCTGGTGGGCGGCGCCTGTTCACCCCCGCCCAACGCCGCGCCCTCACCGCCCGCGACCGCGGCTGCACCACCGAGGGCTGCGGCCTCCCCGCCTCCGTCTGCGACGCCCACCACGACCTGCCCTGGTCGGTCGGCGGCCCCACCGACCTCACCAACGCCCGCCTGCTCTGTCCGAGGCACCACCGGCTCGCCCACGACCGCCGCTACACCACCCACACCACCCCAACCGGGCGGATCAGCTTCCACCGACGGACATAGGCCGCCACCTCACTCCTCGACGGCAGCCGTCATCCGCGCGCCGACCTCCTGCACGGCTGCGCGCAGCTCGGGGCCGCCCTCGACCCGGAACGAGACCGGCAACCCCGCCAACCGCTCGGCGTACTCGCCGAGGTTGCTGGTGCTGCCGACCAACCGGCACCGCTGCCCCCCGAGGGCCTCCAGCCGACCCAGGTGCGCGGGGAGCCATGACCTCACCTGGTCCGCCGGTGCCTCGATGAGGACCTCGGCGGCGAACTCCCAGCCGGAGCCGAGGTGGGCCTCCAGCTCCACGACCGGGTCCAGGCCGGAGGGCCGGACGAAGGGCGAGTCCAGCACCTCGACCGACCTCACCCGGTCCACCCGGTAGGCCCGGCGGGCCTGCGCCTCCAGGTCCCGGCACAGCAGGTACCACCGCCCGTGCCGCACCACGATCGCCCACGGCTCCACCTCCCGGGTCCAGGTGGTCCCCGCCTCCGAGCGGTAGCCCAGCCGCACCCGCCGCAGGTCGCTGCTGGCCCTCACCAGCTCCGACGTCGTCAGGGGATCGGGGCGGGCGGCGCCCCGGTCCGGCGCAGCCGCCG
Organism: Nocardioides coralli; assembly: GCF_019880385.1. Classification (NCBI taxonomy): domain Bacteria; kingdom Bacillati; phylum Actinomycetota; class Actinomycetes; order Propionibacteriales; family Nocardioidaceae; genus Nocardioides; species Nocardioides coralli. The sequence goes on along the minus strand of NZ_CP082273.1, from coordinate 3,454,384 downwards.
CCGTACGCCGGACCGCCGCGGCCCGTGCCGCCACCGGGTCCGGCAGCGCCCGCACGATCTTCCCGAGCGCGGACCCGGCAGGGTCGTCGGCGTCGGGGTCGTGATGGCCGTCGAGCACCGCCATCACCAGAGCCAGGGCCTCCTCCGCGCTGAACACCAGCGGCGGCAGCCGCAGGCCGCGGCCGAGGCGATAGCCGCCGTACGGACCTCGCGCCGACTCCACGGGGATGCCGGCCTCCCGCAGGATCGCGACGTAGCGCCGGGTGGCGCGGTCGGAGACCCCCAGCCGGGCGGCCAGCTCGTCGGCACGGATGCCCGGCCGTTCCTGGAGTAGCTCGAGCACCCGGAGCGCCCGGGCGGTGGGGCTGGTCTCGCTCACGCCGGAGAGGCTAGTCCGCCCCCCGGGCGGCTACGGTCTGGCCGGTGGACACCTCGATCTGGCGGCAGCCCGGCATGCGCCCGCTCGTGGTGATGACGTTCCTCGGCTTCTCGGGGTACGCCGTGCTGCTGCCCGTGGCGCCACTGTGGGCCGTCCGGGGCGGCGCGGACGCGGCCGGCGCCGGCCTCGTCAACGGGGTGCTGCTGCTCGCGACCGTCCTCACCCAGCTGCTGGTCCCGCGCGCCCTGCTGCGCTTCGGGTGGTCACGGGTGCTGGTGGTCGGGATGGTGCTGCTGGGGGTGCCCGCCGCGGCGTACGCCGCGAGCGATGCGCTGGTCCCGGTGCTCGCGCTGTCGGCGGTCCGGGGGATGGGGTTCGGCATCCTCACGGTGACCGGTAGCGCCGCCGTGGCCGCGCTGGTCGATCCTCGCCGTCGCGGCGAGGCGATCGGGGCCTACGGGCTGGCCGTCGCCTTCCCCAACCTGGTGCTCCTCCCAGCCGGCCCGTGGCTGGCGCTGAACGTCGGCTTCCCCCTGGTGTTCGCGATCAGCGCCCTGCCCCTGCTGGCTGTCCCGGCGGCGATCCGGCTGAGCGGCGCGCTCGGTGTCAGCGCGCCGGACCTGGTGACCCCGGCCACGCCGGGGGCCGACGATGCGGCCGACCCGGTGTGGGCCGCTCGCCGCCGGCTGGCGCGCCCGACGCTGCTGCTGCTCTCCGTCACCCTCGCGGGCGGCGCGGCCATCACCTTCGCGCCGCAGCTGGTCTCCGACGGACTGGTGGCCTCGGCCGGGCTCCTGGTCATGGGGCTGGTCGCGGCGCTGGGACGCTGGCGGGTGGGCCGGCTGGCCGACCGGCACGGGGCGGAGCGGTTCCTGGCGCCGCTCACTGCCACGACGGCGGTCGGGTCGGCGCTGCTGGCGTGGTCGCTGGCGGGGCCCGGCGGGGCCACCACGGCGCTGTTCCTCGTGGCCATGCTGGTGCTCGGCCTCGCCTACGGAACCCTGCAGAACCTCACCCTGGTCGTCGCCTTCTCCTCCGTGTCGCGGCGGCACCACAACCTGGCGAGCGCCGTCTGGAACGTCGGCTTCGACGCAGGCACGGCGGCAGGCTCGGTCCTGGTCGGCCTGCTGGCGGTCCGCGCGTCCTTCGAGCAGGCCTTCTGGGTGGTCGCGGCGGTCTCCGTCGTCGCGCTGCCACTCGCGCTCCACCGACCCCGACCGACCCCGGACCCGGTTCCGGAAGCCTGACGTCCGCAACCGGTCCTACCCTGCCGGCATGAGCGACGCCGACGACCAGGACCGCACCGCACCGCCACCGTGGGAGCCGCCGCTCGCCGGCACCGAGGCCGAGCAGCTGCTCGGGGCCCTCGACCGGCTCCGGTGGACCTTCCGCTGGAAGGCCGGGGACCTCGACGACTCCGGTCTGCGACACCGGCTCGGTGCGTCCTCGCTGACCCTCGGGGGACTCCTCAAGCACCTCGCCTGGGTCGAGGACCACACGACGCGGGAGAAGCTCGCGGGGGAGTCGCTGGGCGCACCGTGGGAGCACGACGGCTGGGAGGACGACGAGGACTGGGAGCTCACCTCCGCGGCACTCGACACCCCCGCCGAGCTGTACGCGCTCTACGACGCGACGGTGGAACGGTCGCGCAGCCGGGTCGCTGCCGCGCTCGCTGAGGGTGGGCTCGACCAGCCGGTCCACCTCTCCGACGAGCACGGCAACCGTGCGAGCCTGCGGCGGCTGCTCTGCGACCTCGTGGAGGAGTACGGGCGCCACACCGGTCACGCCGACCTGCTGCGCGAGGCCGTCGACGGTCGGGTCGGGGAGGACCCGACTGGCGGCCCTGAGATCGCAGCCCACCGCCGGAGGTGAGGACGCCGCCGGGCCTACGATGAGTCATGCCGCCGCTCGCCGCTGTCGCAGTGGTCGCCCTGCTGCTGGTGGGCTACGGCCTCGTGTCGGCCCGGCTCGATGCCTGGTCGGTCACCGGCCCGCTGGTCTTCACCGCGGCGGGCCTCGCCCTGGGGCCCACGGGCGCGGGCGTGCTCGGCGGTGACATCTCCACCACCACCGTCGAGATCCTCGCCGAGGCGACGTTGGTGATGGTGCTCTTCACCGACGCCTCCCGCATCCACCTGCGCCGCCTGCTGGGGCAGCTCGCCCTCCCGCTCCGCCTGCTCGGGGTCGGGCTGCCGCTCACCCTGCTGCTCGGCACGGTGGCCGCGGTCTGGCTGCTGGCCGACCTCGGCTGGTGGGAGGCCGCGCTGCTCGCCGCGATCCTCACGCCGACCGACGCCGCCCTCGGTGCCGCGGTCGTCTCCGACGAGCGGGTGCCCTCGCGGGTCCGTCAGGCGCTCAACGTCGAGAGCGGCCTCAACGACGGGCTGATGGTGCCGATCCTGGCCGTGCTGGTCGCGGGCGCGACCGCCGAGCTCGAGGGGCGGGGGGTCGGCGGCTGGCTGGGGCTGGCCGGTCAGCAGGTGGGGCTCGGGGTGATCGGCGGCGCGCTGGTCGGTTACCTCGGAGGCCTGCTGCTCGTCCGGGCACACGACCGTGGCTGGGTCCACGGCGACCTGCGGCAGCTCACCACCCTGGGGATCGGTGTGACCGCGTGGGCGGCGGCCGAGGTCGTCGGCGGCAACGGCTTCGTGGCGGCGTTCGTCGCTGGTCTCGCCTTCGGCGAGGCGGCACGCGAGCACTGCGGGATGGTCGCCGACTTCGCCGAGGAGGAGGGCCACCTCCTCTCCCTGCTGACGTTCCTGCTGTTCGGGGCCGTCCTGCTCGGACCCGCACTCCTCGAGACGACGCCCGGCGCCCTGGCGTACGCCGCCCTCAGCCTCACCCTGGTCCGGATGCTCCCCGTCGCCGTCTCGGTGCTCGGCGTCGGGCTGCGGGCTCCCACCGTGGGCTATCTCGGCTGGTTCGGGCCACGCGGACTGGCCTCCATCCTCTTCACCATCGTCGTGGTCGAGGAGATCGGCGAGGGACGCAGCGGCGAGCTGATGACTGCGGCGAGCCTGGTGGTGGCCGCCAGCATCCTGCTCCACGGTCTCAGCGCGGCGCCGCTCGCGTCTCGGTACGCCGCTTGGTTCGCCCGGGTAGAACCGGCAGCAGACGCACCCGAGGCCGTGCCGGTCCCGATGATGAGGGTCCGCGCAGGTGGCCACGTGCGCGGTCGAGGGTCGACGACAGCCCGGGAGGGGTCATGACGAGCACGAGCAGCACCTGCACGTTCTCCGGCGCCCGGGGGCAGGACCTCGCGGCTCGGCTGGAGCGGCCGGTGGGGCCGCTGAGGGGGGCGGCGCTCTTCGCGCACTGCTTCACCTGCGGCAAGGACCTGCGGGTCGAGCGGCAGCTCACGGCGGCGCTCACCCGGCAGGGGTTCGCGGTGCTGTCCTTCGACTTCGCCGGCCTCGGCCGCAGCGGCGGCGAGTTCGCCGACTCCTCCTTCACCGCGGACGTCGCGGACCTGCGGGCAGCGGCCGACTACCTCACGGAGACGGTGACCGCGCCCTCGCTGCTGGTGGGGCACTCGCTCGGCGGCGCCGCGGTGCTGTCCGTGGCTCCCACGCTCGACGGCGTGCGCGCGGTCGCCACGATCGGGGCGCCCGCCGACCCCGGGCACGTCGAGCACCTCCTCGACGGCGACCTAGAGGCGGTCCGCCGGGACGGGTCCGCACCGGTCACCATCGCCGGTCGCACCTTCACCGTCGGCCGCTCCTTCCTCGAGGAGCTCGAGCAGGGCGACCCCCGGGAGCGGATCGCGGGCTTCGACGGGGCGACGCTGATCATGCACGCGCCCCGCGACGAGCTGGTCGGGATCGACAACGCCGAGATCCTCTACCACGCGGCGCGGCACCCCAAGAGCTTCGTGTCCCTCGACGACGCCGACCACCTCGTGACCGACCCGGACGACGCGACGTACGTGGCGGCGGTGATCGCCGCGTGGGCGGGGCGCTACCTGCCGGCGGCGGAAGGCCGCGGCGAGTCCTACGAGGGCGCCGGTGTCACCGCTCGCAACACGGACGGGTTCCTGACCACGCTCGACTCGCGCGGATCCTTCCTGGTGGCCGACGAGCCCGAGGACGTCGGCGGCACCGAGCAGGGGCCGACGCCCTACGACTACCTGGCGATGTCGCTGGCCTCCTGCACCGCGATGACGATGCGGATGTACGCCGACCGCAAGGACTGGCAGGTGGGGGAGCTCGCCGTCGAGGTCTCCCACGAGCGGGTCCACGCCGACGACTGCGTCGAGTGCGAGCACACCGACGGCCAATCGACCGGCTCGACCGCGTGCTGCACCTGCCCGGGGGACTGACGGACGACCAGCGCGACGCCCTGGTGCGGATCGCCGACAAGTGCCCGGTCCACCGGACGCTGGAGGGGCAGCTGGAGGTGCACTCGACCGTGGCGGAGTGAGGCTGCTCGCCCGGAAGGACGTTGTCCGCGGCTCCACCGCGCGGCAAGGTGGAGGCATGACCGACAACCGCAACCGTCAGGACGAGGGCGACCTCGGACACCACGAGCTCGACCCCCGCGAGCGCGCGGACGCCGAGGTCAACCTCGACGACCCGAGCGCCGGCGACGACGAGCCGTGGAGCCCACCGGACCGGAAGCCGAGGGGGTCGGAGTTCGTGGGCGTCGAGACCGCCGAGGGGGAGACCCTCGACCAGCGGATCAACCAGGAGCTGCCGGAGGAGGGGACGGCGTACGGCGCCCCGGACGAGCACGGGGACCGGGAGGCCGAGCGGATGGTCGGCGGGGACGACCCCGACGCGATCCCGGCCGACCAGGACGTGCTCGGGGGGCCGGTCGAGGAGGACGCGGTGACGGGCGAGAGCCCCGAGCAGTCGGCGATGCACGTCGAGGAGGACCGCTGAGGGTCCTCCCGCGTCAAGGGCGCGCGGCGAGCCGACGGTCGACGGTGCGGGCGCCGGCAGCAACGGCGAGGAAGAGCGCCGACACGGCCAGGCAGGCGACGACCACGCCCGCCCATCCCTGGTCGGCGGGGTCGAGGAACGGATAGGGAACCCAGCCGGTGGCGAGGCGGACCAGCAGGATGAAGGCCAGCCACGACACCGGCCACACGAGCGAGAACCCGATCGAGCGCCAGTCGAGGCGGGGCCGGGGACCGCACCACAGCCACGTGGCGAGGGCCAGCACCGGCACCGCCTGGTGCAGCAGCACGTCGGCCCAGCGGTCCAGGCCGTCGAGGCTCAGGAGTGGCCGCAGCAACAGGAAGTGCACGACGGCCGTGATGGTGATGCCCACGACCGAGGCGACCCGGGCGACCCGCAGCGCGGGACCGTCGCGGCGCGGGTCGGTCGCGAGCAGCAGCGACACCACGGCCACCAGGGCGTTGCTCTGGACGGTGAAGTAGCAGACGAAGCGGCCCAGCCGGGTCAGCAGTCCCGGCGGGTCCTCCTCGACCAGCACCGCCGAGCCGCTGACGACCAGCGCCAGCTGGAGGAGGAGGGCGGCCGAGGCGACCACACCGGTGAGCAGGTGCCAGCGTCGTGCGGTCCGGGGGTCCACCCGTCGAGCGTAGGGCCGGCAGGCACCCACCCCGTCGAAGACTCGCAGGCCCTGTCCCTGACGGGCACGACGTGGAGGACCCTCAGTGGACGACGTCGTAGCAGAGCTTCTGGATGCCGTTGGCGTACGACGCCTGGTCGACCAGCCGCAGCCGGGTCTTGTCGGCGTCGTCGGCGAAGAGCCGCTTGCCGCTGCCGAGCAGCAGCGGGAACAGCAGCAGGTGGTAGCGGTCCACCAGGCCGGCCGCGGCCAGCGCCTGGGTCAGCCGCGCGCTGCCGTGGACCTGGATCGGTCCGCCCTCGGTCTCCTTCAGGGCGGCGACCTCGTCGATCGAGCGGAGCACGGTCATCGGCTGCCACGGGCTCGCGGCGACCTTGTCCTCCTCGAGGGTGGTCGAGACGACGTACTTGGGGATCGCGTTGAAGCGCTCGAACTCCGTCATCGTCGGCCAGACCTCGTGGAACTCCTCCCAGCTCTCGCGGCCCACCAGCAAGGCTCCGGCCGTCTCCTGCTCCTGCCCCTTCATCTCGTAGGCCTCCATCAGGGGCTCCACGTCGCGGAAGGTCCAGCCCGCGTGGGGGTGGTCGCCGCCGCCGGGGGAGTCGACGACCCCGTCGAGGCTGACGAAGTGGGTCGCGATGAGCGTGCGCATGGTGTTCTCCTGCTCTGGGACGGTCCCGCGCTCCGTGCAGCGGGGCTCGAGGGGTTCGACGGCCGCGACCGCCAGAACTCATCGGTCGCCGGTGGAGCTACCGTCCCACGCGGCCGAACCGGCCCTTGCCGCCGGCTGCCCAGCAGGCGCCGCGGACGCAGTCGAGGGTGTGGAAGGCGAGGTCGCTGACCCGGCGCCAGGTTCGACCGCCGTCGCCGCTGACACTGACCCCGCCGGCGCCCCCTCCCTCGCCGACCGCGACCAGGTGGCGCCGCGACAGCCAGGCGACGTCCTCGCCGAGGTGGTCGAGGTCGCCGCCACCGCGCCAGCTCCGGCCGTCGCGGGTGTACGCCGACGCGTCGGTCCCGTCGGCGGGCGTCGCGAAGTCGCCGCCGACCGCGATGCCGTGGCGCGGGCCGCGGAACGCCAGGCCGAAGACCCCGGCCGCCTCCCCTGCCGGGATGCCGGCGTCGGTGGCCGTCCACGAGAGCCCGCCGTCACGGGAGTGGAACACCCGCGCGGCGCTGCCACCGGTCCCGAACCACGCGTGGCGACCCGAGATCGTCAGGCACTCGCCGCTGGCCGAGAAGTTGTACTCACCCGTGCTGTCGGGCATCCCGTCGGCCGGCAGCACCTCCCAGCTCCGGCCGCCGTCCTCGGTCGCGAGGATCCGGAACCTGCCGTCGACCGGGTCGCTGACGGCCAGACCGCGGCGACCGCCGGGGTAGAAGTCGAGGCAGTTGTAGAACGCGGCGGGCTCGGCGTTGCGGAACGCCTCGGTCCACGTCCGGCCGCCGTCGTCGGTGCGGTAGATCCGGGAGGCCTCGCCCTCGCCGATCGCGAGGACGACGGCGGTGTCCTCGTCGTGGGCCTCGACGTCGCGGAACATCAGGCCCTCGCTGCCGGGCGGGCTCACGTCCTGCCAGGACCCGCCGCCGTCGGTGGTGCGGTAGACCCGGCCCGGGCCGCCCGCGGTGAGGCTGCCGCCGCTGACCCACGCGGTGCGGCGGTCGACCGCGTCCAGGCCCCGGAAGCTCTGGTCGGGGTCGATGACGGCGTGGCGCCACCTCCCGTCACGGCCCGGGTCACGGCCGGGATCGCCGGCGTGGGCTGGCGGCGTGAGCAGGGTGGCGGCGAGCCCGAGCGTGAGCAGGCTGGCGATGGTCCCGAGAAGGCGTCGCATGGATCCGCACCCTGCCGCCCCCCGGCCGGCCTGTCCAGACCGGGGCCGTCATGCCGGGGCTAGTGTCGGGACATGTCCGAGCGCAAGACCAGGCCCACGTCCGGTTCCGTTGAGGACTTCCTCGCCGGCGTCGACCACGAGCAGCGCCGGCGGGACGCCGAGGCGGCCGTCGCCCTCGTCGAGGAGGTCACCGGCGCCGAACCGGTGCTGTGGGGATCGATCATCGGCTTCGGGGACATGACCTACCGGACGGCGGACGGCAAGGAGCACGACTACTTCGCCGTCGGCCTGTCTCCACGCAAGGCCAACCTCACCTTCTACGGGCTGACCTACTACGGCTCCAACGAGGAGCTCCTCGCCGAGCTCGGCCCGCACACGACCGGCAAGGGTTGTCTCTACGTGAAGCGGCTCGACGACCTCGACCACGAGGCGCTGCGGACGCTGGTGGCGCGCGCCTGGGAGACCAACCACCAGTCGACCTGAGGCCCGTCGTTCCCCCGCTGCGGGTCGGCGGCCGGTGGCCTGCTGGGTCAGGAGGGCGTCGCGCGGCGAGCGGAGTAGTGGAGCGTGGTGACCTCGCCCTCGACGACCGACGACAGCGGATGGAGCTCGACGGGCCCACCGCCGGCGCGCGCGAACAAGCGGGTCCCGTCGCCGAGCAGGACGGGGACGATGTGGACGACCACCTCGTCCAGCAGTCCGGCCTCCAGGCACTGCCGGGCGATGTTCGCGCCCAGGACCACGACGTCTCTGCCGTCGGCGGCCTCCCGTGCGACGCTCACCGCCTCCTCGATGTCGACATCGAGGAAGGACCCCGTGACACCCTTCACCACGGGCGGTGTCGGCGGGGGGTCGTGGCGCAGCACGAAGAAGGGGCCCCGGAAGGCGCCGCCGTAGAACCCTGGCTGGAGACGGTCCTCCACGTCCTGCGTACGCCGCCCGACGAGGAGCGCCCCGGTCGAGGCGACGATCCGGTCGACCGTCCCACCGGGGACGATGTCGACGCCGAGGGCCCAGCCCATGTCGTCATCCGGTCCCGCGACGAAGCCGTCGAGGCTCATCAGCGTGTGCCAGAGCACCTTGCCCACAGCGGAGCTCCCTTCCTCGAGGTCTCTGGTACGACCACGACCGGGGGCCGACTTCATCGCTGCAGCGTCGGTGCGGTGCGCCGATCAGAGCTCGCGGATGTAGTAGAGCATCCGCGAGTCGGTCGCCGGCTCGACGTTGGTGAAGCCGAAGCGCTGCTCGTAGAACCGCCGGGTGTCGGTGTCGACCTCGTCGACGCCGATGTGCATCTCGCCGGCGCCGCGCTCGGTCACCAGCTCCAGCGCCCGCGTCAGCAGGGCGCTCCCGATGCGCTGGTCCCGCAGGTCCGGCCGGACGTAGAGCTCCTCGAGCTGGGCGAGCGGGCCGTCGTAGTACGGGGTCGGCCGCAGCGTCAGGTAGGCGAACCCGACCGCCACGTCGCCGTCCTCGGCCAGCAGCACGACCTGGTCCGGGTCGGCGAGGAGGGCGCGGAAGCGACCCGCGAACTCGGCGGGGTCGGGGGTGGGAGTCTCGAACTCGACGTTGAAGTCGTGGAGGAGCCGGCCCGCGACGTCGGCGTCGTCGGGTGTGGCCTGCCGGACGGTGACGCCGGTCACCGGACCTCGAAGCGTGTCGACCCGGTGGGCTCGAGGGTGGTGGCCTCGACGCCCTCGACGGCGGCGTGCGCGGGGCCGCGGCGGCACCACGCCACCATCGCCTCGACCGCCGCCGGGTCGCCCTCGAACTCGGCCGTGACGGTCCCGGCGGCGTCGTTGCGCACCCAGCCCGCCACGCCCTGCCGACCGGCCTCCTGCCGGCAGCTCTCGCGGAAGAACACTCCCTGCACAAAGCCGCTCACCACGACCCTGACCCGCGTCATGTGCGCCTCCCGGTGCCGAAACCGCTCGTGCTACCTCCACCGTAGGCGGTATGAATGCCCGCGTGACCGTCTCCGACAGCGCGCGTTGGCGGGCACCCGTCCTGACCGGTGACACCGTCACCCTGCGACCGCTCGTGACCGCCGACGTCGACATGAGGCTCGACCTCGCTGTCGTCGACCGCGCCACGGACGAGGCGCTGGGGGAGCTGCTCCTCGAGGACCGGGCCGGCCAGGACGCCACCCTCCATGTCGTGCTGCAGGACGCTGCGTGGTCGGCGGGCGGCGCTGGGGCGGAGGTAGTGGATCTGCTGCTCGACCACGCGCTGCGCACCATGCGCCTCCCGGGTGTCGTCATCGACGTCGCCGAGCACGGTGAGGGTGCCCGGGACTGCTTCGTCGCGGCGGGCTTCTCGCCGGACGTCGAGACGGGCGACCCCACCGGGGCGGGAACGGCGGCGACCGTGCTGCACCGGCGGGCGTCGCGGCTGGCCCCCGACTACCCACTGCTCACCGAGCGGCTGCTGATCCGGCCCATCGACCCCGTCGCCGACGTCACCGCGATGCACGCCTACCGGTCGCGCGAGGTCGTCTGCCGTTACGTCCCCTTCTCGCCGGGGCCGCCCGGGCTGCTCGCCGAGCGGTTGGCGGACCCGGAGCGGACGCGGTCGGTCATCGACGCGGAGGGACAGGTCATCAACCTGGTCGTCGAGCGCCGCGACACCGGCGAGCTGATCGGTGACGTGGTGCTCTTCTGGCACAGCGCGACCGACGGCCACGCCGAGGTCGGCTACGTGATCCACCCCGACCACGAGGGACACGGCTTCGCGACCGAGGCGACCGCCGCCATGGTCGACCTCGCCGTCGACGGCCTGCGCGCCCACCGGGTGACTGCCCAGATCGACGAGCGCAACCTCGCCTCGGCACGCGTGGTCGAGCGCCTCGGCTTCCGTCGCGAGGCGAGGTTCGCCGACGGTGAGTGGTTCAAGGGCGAGTGGACGACGATGCTGGTCTACGCCGTGCTCGACCGGGAGTGGCGTCGCCGGAATACGCGGCATCCGTGAGCGGTTGCGCCGCCTGCCATCGCACCGTGAGGAGGCAGACCATGACCGGCGCCTTCACCGCCCGCGCCCTCGAGCGGCTCGACGCCCACGGATCCTGGACGTGGGCGCAGGAGCTCTTCGACCGGCGCGACTACTACGGCGCCGCGCGAGTGCTGCAGCACCTCGTCGACACCCACCCCGTCGAGGCTGAGCTGGGCGCGGCTCGTGAGCTGCTGGTGCGGAGCTACTACCACTCCGCCCAGACGGGGAGGGCCGTCGAGGCCGCGCGCGAGCTGTTGCAGCGCGACCCCGCCAACGGGTACGCAGCGCTGCTGCTGACCCGCTCGCTCGAGCGCGCCTCGCGCCGCGACGAGGCGGCCGCTGCCCGACGGGTCTCCGACGCGCTCGGGATGGCTTCCTGACGCAGCCGGCGTGAGCCGGTGCTCAGGAGTCGAAACCGAGCCCGAGCCGGTCCAGGGTCCGCAGCCACAGGTTGCGACGACCCTGCCGGTGGTCGGCGCGGTCCAGGGACCACCGGGTCGCGTGGATGCCGAGCGCGGCGACCGGCTCGGGCGGGAACGGCACCGGCTTGCGGCGGACCATCTCCAGGCGCGTCCGCTCGGTGTCCTTGCCCGCGAGCAGGTCCAGCATCACGTCGGCGGCGAACCGCGTGGCGCCCACACCGAGCCCGGTGTAGCCCGCCGCGTGGGCGACCCGGCCCTGCAGGGCGAGGTCCCAGAACGCGCAGAACCGGCTGCAGGTGTCGATCGCTCCCGCCCAGCGGTGGTCGACGCGGATCCCCTCGAGCTGGGGGAAGGTGGTCAGCAGGTGGGAGACCAGGCGCCGGTAGGACTCCGGGCGGTCCTCGTACGCCGGCCGCACCTGCTTGCCGAAGCGGTAGACGGCGTCGTACCCGCCGAAGAGGATCCGGTCGTCGGCGGTGCGCCGGTAGTAGTGGAACTGGTTGGCGACGTCGCCGATCCCCTGCCGACCCTGCCAGCCGATCTCGGCGAGCTGCTCGGCCGAGAGCGGCTCGGTCATCACGGCGTAGTCGTAGACGGGCACGGTGTAGGGCCGGTGGCGGCGCAGCAGCGCCGGGAACGCGTTGGTGCCGAGCGCCACGCGGTCGGCCGTGACCCTGTCCTGCCCCGTCCTCAGGACCACCGGACCCGTGCCGCGCTGGGCGTCGAGGCCCGTGACGTGGGTGTCCTCGACGATCTCCACGCCGAGGTCGGATGCCGCCCGCGCCAGCTCGGCCGCGAGCCGGGCGGGATGCACCAGGGCGACGTCGTCCACCTGCCGTCCCGCCAGGTAGATCGGGCTGGCCACCTCGGCCCGGACGGCGTCGGTGTCGAGGAAGCGGCCGACCGTCTCCTCCTCGAGCCAGGCGACCTGGTGCTCCTCGACCGCGACCGCCAGCTCGCCGGTCTGCTCGAGCTGCACGTCGAGGTCGAGGTCGTGGACGGTCTTCACGATGCCGGCGAGGTTCTCGGCGCCGAGCCGCTCCAGCTCGTCGTACTCCGCGGGCCAGCGGCTCCGCCCGTTCTCCTCGCCGTGGGTGAGGCTCGCAGCGCAGAAGCCGCCGTTGCGGCCCGACGCCGCCCAGCCGATCCGTCGTGACTCGAGGAGCAGCACCCGGCGGCCGGGGTCCCGCTGCTTGGCGCGCAGGGCGGTCCAGAGCCCCGTGTAGCCGCCGCCGACGACGGCCAGGTCGGTCCGGTGGTCGCCGGTGAGGGCCGGGAAGCGGGGCGGGTCGGTGAGGTCCTCGATCCACCAGCAGGCGTCACGGGTCCTGGCCAGCGCGTGGTCGATCGCGGCCGCCGGCGGTGGCCGCCGCTCCCAGACCGTGCTCACGGCGCCGACGCTACCGCCGCGGCCCGCGCGCCGGACGGACGCCGTTGCGGGAGGGGGCCGCCGGTGCTTCGATGCCCCGTGACCTACGCAGACCTCGACGACGCGGCCCAGGTGGAGGTCCTGCGTCCCGCCGCCCTGGCGGCGGCGGCCCGGTTCGGCCTCGACGTCGCGCGGGTGGAGCTCGTGGCCCACGCGTTCAACACCACCTTCCGCGTCGACGCACGAGACGGCACGGGGGTGGCCCTGCGCGTCCACACCAACTCGATGAGCACACCGGACAACGTCCGCGCCCAGCTGGCCTGGCAGCGTGCGATCGCCGACGAGACCGAGGTGTGGGTGCCGCGCCCGCTGCTCGCCGACGAGGGCGAGTGGTTCGTCCGCGTGCCGTGCGCCGGCTACGGCGGCGAGGTGCTCGTCACCGCAGCGACGTGGCTCGACGGGCCCGACGTCGCAGACCCCGACGAGGCCGTCGCCCGCGCGCTCGGTCGGACCATGGCGCTGCTGCACCGCCATGCCGGCGCGTGGGAGCCACCGGTCGGGTCTAGCCTGCCGACGTTCGACACCCCGCTGTTCGGCGATCCCGACCGGCTCTCGGGCGCCGAGGGACTGGACGCCGGCGGGCAGGAGGTGGTCGAGGAGGCCCGGGCCCGGTGCGACGAGGCCTTCGGCCGGGTGCTCAGGGACGGGCAGGCGCTGCGGGCCCTCCACGCCGACCTCCACGGCGGCAACCTGAAGTGGGTCGACGGACGGCTGGGCGTCTTCGACTTCGACGACTGCGGGCTCGGCGTCCCGGCTCTCGACCTGGCGATCGCGACGTTCTACCTGCGCGCGGGCGGCGCGGCGCGAGAAGCGGCCCTGCGTGCCGGGTACGCCGAGGTGGCGCCGCTCCCCGACGTCGATCCGGCCGACCTGGAGGCCCTGGTGGCTGCCCGCCAGCTGCTGCTGGCCAACGACTTGCTGGGCAGCAGCACGCGAGACCTGCGCGCGGCGTCCCGGGACTACCTCGCGACGTCGGTCGAGCGGCTGCGACGGTGGTTGGACACCGGCCTCTTCACCCGGGACCCGGCCCCCGGCCGGAGCTGAGCGTCAGCCGTCCAGCCGCCCGAGGATCGCGTCCGCCAGGGCCTCCGCGGCCGGCGGGTGGTGGTCGAGGAAGAGCGAGGGCTCGGTCAGCTCGAGCTCGAGCAGCCGGGGGCCCTCCGGGGTCGGCAGCAGGTCGACGCGGGCGTAGAGCAGGTCGGCGGCGAGCGTGGCAGGGACCGCCGCGAGCACCTGGTCGGCCAGCTCCCGCTCGGCGGGGGACGGGTCGCGCGGCGTCATCTCCTCCTGGGCGAAGAGACCCTGCACCAGCTCCATCCCGGCGGTGAGCAGCGGACCCTTGCGCATCGCGTGGGAGAACCGGCCCCCGACGTAGAGCAAGGCGGTCTCGCCGTGCTCGTCGACCTCGTGGAGGTAGGGCTGCACCATCACACGCCGCCCCGCGGCCAGGAGGCTGCCGGCATGGTCGTGGGACCGGCGCACCTCGTCCGGCCCCAGCCGCAGGGTGTCGCGCGACCCGGCCGACACGACGGGCTTGACCACGTGCTCGACGTCCTCGTAGCGGTGCCGGGGGCCATCGCCGGGCTCGAGGAACTGGGTCGGCACGATCGGGACACCGGCGCGTTCGAGCTCGGCGAGGTAGCGCTTGTCGGTGTTCCAGCCGATCACCTCGGCGGTGTTCAGCAGCTGCGTGACGCCGCCGACATGGGCTGCCCAGGCGAGGAACTCCGGCAGCCGTTCGGCGTAGTCCCACGTGGACCGCACCACCACCAGGCCGTAGTCGCTCCACACCACGTCGGCGTCCCACACCACCGGTTCGGCGGGCACGCCCCGCCCCGTGAGGACGGCCAGCAGCAGCCGCCCCTCGTCGTCCAGCTCCGGCACCTCGGCGGCCGTCGCCACCGCCACGCGCTTGCTCATGGGAGCGAGGTTCCCACGCCGCTCAGGCGCGCTCCACCTCGAGGTCGAGAAAGCGAGCCAGCGCGTCGATCTCACCGTCGACCGCGTCGGCCAGCGCGGCGTCGAACGGCTGGTCCTCGTGCACCGCGTCGACCCGGAGCACGCCGCGGTCGCGGTCGGCGGCGGCGTCGAGCTTCCCCACGAGCAGGTCGCCGTGCAGCACCGGCATCGCCCAGTAGCCCCAGCGCCGCTTCGCCGCCGGCTTGTACATCTCGAGCTGGTAGTCGAACCCGAAGACCTGCTCCATCCGCTTGCGGTCGAAGACCAGCCGGTCCAGGGGGGAGAGCAGCGCGGTGCGCGGTGCGAACCCGCCGTCGAGGTAGACCGGGTCCACCCGCCACCGGCCGCGCAGTCCCGCCACGACCGCGGGCTCGCCCACCTCGCCCACGTCGACCGGCTCCCCCGGTACCTGGGTGGTGCGGGCCCGGGCGATCCCGAGCGAGCGCAGCCGCCGCTCGCCACGTATCCGCAGCGCGTCGGGCAGCGGCACCGGCTCCACGTCGGGGTAGACGCGCTCGGCGAGGTCCCACAGCCGCTCCCGGCCGCGGCGACCGGCCTCGGCGATCTCGCCGCGGCGGGCCATGAGCATGAGCAGCATCCGCAGGCTCCGGTCGTTGTTCCAGCCGCTGGACTGCCAGGGGAGCAGCGTCGTGTCGGGCAGCGCCCGTCCCGGCAGCGGCCCCTCGTCGTGGAGCTTCTCCAGCACGTCGCGGCGGCAGTCGTCGTTGGCCTCCACCCAGTCGCGCTGGGCGACCTGCCAGTCCCGCAGCTCGCCGGGACCCGGCCAGGCGGCCATCTCGGCGGTGTAGAGCGCGACGTCCTCGGCCGGGCGCAGCATCAGGTCGATGCTGACCAGCTCGCCGGACGCGACGGCACGGTCGAGGTCGCCCCGGCGGTACGCCGCCCCCAACCGGGTCCAGGCGACCAGGTCGGCGTTGCGGGCGACCGCCTCGGTCCGGTCGTCCTGCACGGCCGTGAGGTGGCGGACCGTCGCCAGCAGGCCGTCGGGCCGCTCCGCCGAGAGCAGCTGGGCGCGGACCGCGATCCGGCGCGCGTCCTCCGCGGACAGCTCGTGCGTCACCGGGCCCCGGTTCAGCGGTCGAGCAGCGGCCGGCCCGGCTCCCAGGCCGTGCCGTCGCGCTCGTCGCGCCGCTTGCGGGCGATGGCCGACAACGCCTCCAGCACGACCCGGTTGGCCAGCGCCGCGGTGATGTCGGCGTGGTCGTAGGGCGGGGACACCTCGACCACGTCGACGCCGACCACGGGGAGCTCCAGGCAGATCCGGCGTACGGCGTCGAGGAGCTCGCGGGCCGACAGCCCCCCGGGCTCGGGGGTGCCGGTTCCGGGAGCGTGGCCGGGGTCGCAGACGTCGATGTCGACGGAGAGGAAGACCCCGTCGCACTCGTCGGTGGCGATGGCGAAGGCCTCGGTCAGGCAGGCCTCGAGACCCCGGTGGCCGATCTCGGTCATCTCGTAGGACCGCATCGACTGCGCCGCCATCCAGTCCAGCGTCTCGGGGCCGGGCCAGTAGCCGCGCAGCCCCACCTGGAGGAACCGGTCGCCGCGCAGCGCCCCGGACTCGATGAGCCGCCGCATCGGCTGGCCATGCCCCCACAGCGAGCCGAACTCGATGTCGCCGGTGTCGGCGTGGGCGTCGAAGTGGATCATCGAGACCCGGCCGTGGCCCAGCACGTTGGCGACGCCCTTGGCGTCGGGAAAGGCGATCGAGTGGTCGCCGCCGAGCACCACCGGGATCGCGCCGGCCCGGGCGACCTTCTCCACCGCGGCCTCCAGCGCACCCAGCGCCCGCTCGATGTCGCCCGGCGGCATCTCCACGTCGCCGGCGTCGAGGACGCGCAGGTCCCGCAGCCCGTCGGTGCGCAGGGCCAGGCTCGGGCGCGACCCGTCGTGACCGAGGTAGTCGGTGGTCCGGATCGCCTGCGGGCCGAAGCGGGTGCCCGGCCGGTGCGAGGTGCCGCCGTCGAAGGGGGCGCCGACGACGACCACGTCGGCGTCGGCGTACGTCGCCTCGTCGTCGAGGTCACAGCGCTCGACGCCGAGGAAGGTGACGTCGGGGCCGAACTGCGCGCCGTACCGGGCCACTACATCTCCTCGTGGGTGTCGGGGTCGCCGCCGAACAGCCGACCGTCGGGGCGGCCGAGCCCGG
This sequence comes from Nocardioides coralli, assembly GCF_019880385.1. Classification (NCBI taxonomy): domain Bacteria; kingdom Bacillati; phylum Actinomycetota; class Actinomycetes; order Propionibacteriales; family Nocardioidaceae; genus Nocardioides; species Nocardioides coralli. Next base: position 3,437,670 of record NZ_CP082273.1, on the reverse strand, counting down.
TGATCGCGGAGACCTCGTCCTCGGTCAGCTCGAAGCCGAAGACGTCCAGGTTCTCCCGCTGCCGGGCGGGGGTCGCGGACTTGGGGATCGGCAGCGCGCCCACCTGCACCTGCCAGCGCAGGACGACCTGCCCGGGGGTGACGCCGTGTGTTCGGGCAGCCGCGGCCACCGGTGGCTCGTCGAAGGGCGCCTGCCGCTTGCCCAGGGGGCTCCACGACTCCGTGACGACGCCGAGCTCGAGGTGGGTCTTCCTCATCTCCTGCTGGGGGAACCAGGGGTGGAGCTCGACCTGGTTCACCGCCGGCGTCACGCCGGTCTCGTCGATCACCCGGCGCAGGTGCTCGCCGGTGAAGTTCGAGACGCCGAGCGAGCGCACGAGGCCCTCGCGCTGCAGGTCGACCAGGGCGCGCCAGGCCTCCGGGTAGAGCCCGCGGCTCGGGTTGGGCCAGTGGATCAGGTGCAGGTCGAGGTGGTCGAGCCCGAGCCGCTGCAGCGACTCCTTCGTGGAGCGGATGGCGTCGTCGTACGCGTGATGGCGGCCCGGCAGCTTGCTGGTCACGAACAGCTCGTCCCGGGGCACCCCGGACCGGCGGACCGCCTCACCGACCTCCTCCTCGTTGCCGTAGTTGACCGCCGTGTCGATCAGCCGGTAGCCGACCTCGATCGCGGAGGCCACCGCGTCGATGCACTCCTGCCCGGTGAGCGGGTAGGTGCCGAACCCGATGGCGGGGATCTCGCGTCCGTCGTTGAGCACGTGGTGAGGGATCTCCATGGCGGCCACGCTATCCCCCGGAATGCAGTGGCCGGGCCGGCTGCGCATCGGCACGATGGCCATCATGTCCCTCCCCAACCCCCTGCACCGGCCCTACCCGGACGATGTCTACGGCGGCTCGGACGGCGAGGTCAACGCCTGGCTGCGGCCGGACGGGACCGAGCCCGACATCACCTTCAGCAGCGGCGGCACCTGTGAGTACCTCGCGACCGGGGACCAGACCGGCGGGCTCTACGGCCTCTACCGCTGGAGCTTCGGCGAGCAGGAGTCGGGCCCCGACCCGCACTTCCACCGCTCGATCACCGAGTCCTTCTACGTGCTCGAGGGCAGGGTGCGGCTCTTCGACGGCCACGACTGGGTGACCGCGCGGGCCGGTGACTTCCTGCACGTGCCCGAGGGCGGGATCCACGGCTTCCGTGGGGGCGACCACGCGCGGATGCTGCTGCTGTTCACCCCCGGCGGGCCGCGCGAGGACTACTTCGAGACCCTCGCCTCGCTCGGCCACGGCGCGACCATGACCGACGACGAGCGGGCCGCCTTCATGCTCCAGCACGACACCCACTGGGTGTGACCCCGGGCATCACTGGCTCGAGCCGAACGCAGCAGCGGGCAAACGTCGCTCCCGAGGCCCGAAGTGGCGGCGCATCGCCGGTGTCTGCCCGCTGACGCGAACACGACGGCACCGTCTGTCGAACGCCCCGTCCGCCTGGGGAACGCGACACGCCCAGCTAGGCCGCCACCCACCGCTGGTAACCCACCCCGGATCCGAAGGCGGTCGCCTCGGCGACGCGCAACCCCGAGGTGGAGTGCCCCTCGGGGAACAGCCGACGGCCGGCCCCCTGCGCGACGGGGTAGGTGAACAACCGGTACTCGTCGACGAGGCCCGCTTCGATGAGGCGGTGCGTGAGCTGGATCGATCCGGTGCACACGATGTGCCCACCCGGCTCCTGCTTGAGGCGGTGCACGGCCGCGACCGGGTCCTCGGCCACGACGGTGGTTCCCGACCAGTCCGGCTCGGTGAGTGTCGAGGAGACGACGTACTTGTCGATCGTGTTGAGGTGGTCGGCGATCCCCGTGCTGTCGTCGGTGAGGTCGCGCCAGTAGCCGCGGAAGGCGAGGAAGGTGTGCCGACCGAGGAGCAGGGCGTCGTTGGCCGCGGCCTGCCGGTGTTGCTCGGCGAGCATGTCCGCCTGGTCGGGGGCGCCCTGCTGCTGCTGGTCGAACCAGTCGCCGAGCATCTCGATGCGTCCGTCGAGGGTGAGGTTCTGCGTGATGGCCAGGGTCCGCATCCGTCGCCTCCGGGGGTCGGGTCGCTGTCACCTGGTCCGACCGGCGCCGACCGGTCGACTCATCGGCCCTCAGGCAGGGGTCGGGGCCTCGAGGGCGACCTCGGCGAGCGCCCGGGCATGGGCCTCGGCGGAGCAGATCAGGGGCAGCGGGCTGTCCTCGGCCTTGACCAGCAGACCGATCTCGGTGCACCCCAGCACCACCGCCTGGGCGCCCTGCTCGGCGAGCCGCTCGATGACCCCGACGTACGCCGCGCGCGACTCCGCCAGCACCCGGCCCTGCGTCAGCTCGTCGAAGATCACCCGGTCGACCACCTCGCGGTCCTCCGCCTCCGGGGTGACCGCGGCGATCCCGTGACGGGCCAGCCGCTCGGCGTAGAAGGTCTCCTCCATCACCCACCGTGCGCCGAGGACACCGAGCCGGTCCCAGTCGCGAGGGGTGGCGACACCGGCGACCGCGTCGGCGATGTGCAGGAGCGGCACGTCGACCGCCGCCTCGACCGCGGGCGCGACCTTGTGCATGAGGTTGGTGCAGATCGCGACGACGTCGGCCCCGCCGGCGACACAGCCGCGGGCCGCGGTGGCGAGGAGCTCGCCCGCTCGGTCCCAATCCCCGGTCAGCTGGCAGTCGCGGATGATCGAGAAGTCCAGCGACTGCAGCGCGATCGACGCCGAGGCGTGGCCGCCACGCCGCTCGGCAACGGTCTCGTTGATGATGCGGTAGTAGCTCTCGGTCGAGTGCCAGCTCATGCCGCCGATGAGTCCGATGGTGCGCATGGGTCCATGGCACCAGTGCCCCGTGATGCAAGGAAGACCCGTCCTCCTTGCCCGGGGCATAAGTGATACTTGGAGGGATGGATCCCCGCCGTGTCCTGGTCTTCCGCACCGTCGCCCGGGCGGGGTCGCTGAGCGCGGCCGCGCGCGAGCTGGGCTGGACCCAGCCCGCGGTCAGCCAGCAGCTGCAGCGCCTCGAGCGCGAGGTCGGCAGCCCGCTGCTGCTGCGCGGACCCCGCGGGGTGACCCTCACCCAGGCCGGCGCCGTGCTGCTCGGTCGGGCCGACGTCCTCGCCGGCGAGCTGCACATGGCCGCCGAGGAGCTCGCCTCGCTCTCCGAGCTGCGTGGCGGGCGGGTGCGGCTCGTCGCCCATCCCTCCGCCGTGGCCACGGTCGTCCCGGCGGCGCTCCGGCTGCTCGCGGACGCCCATCCAGACGTCGAGGTCTCCATGGAGGAGGCGGAGCCGCCGGAGGCCTGGGCAGCCGTCCGCGAGGGCGAGGCGGACCTCGCGGTGGCGTTCGGGTACGACGGCCCGCCGGACGAGGAGGGCGACCTGACCTGGCTGCCGCTGACCACGGAGCCGGTGGAGCTCGTGCTGCCGCCGGACCACGCCGTGGCCGGACGCCGTCGCTGGACCCTCGCCGACCTCTCCGACGACACCTGGATCGGTGGCTGTCCCCGCTGCCGGGCGCACCTGGTCGCCTGCTGCCGGGACGCGGGGTTCGAGCCGCGCCTGGCCCACGCCACCGACGACTACGTCGCGGTGCAGGCTCTCGTGGCCGCCGGGCTCGGGGTGACGATGCTGCCGCGGTCGGCGCTCACGGCCTTCCGCCACCCGGAGGTGGAGGTGCGGACCTCGCGCGCGCTGGGCACCCGGCACGTCGGCCTGGCCTACCGACCGGGCGCCGAGCAGGTGCCCGCCACCGCCGCCCTGATGGACCGTCTGATCCGGGTCACCGGTCGGGTCAGGGGCCGTGGTTAGGGTGGAGGCATGATTGGTTTCCTCGTCGCCGGCCTGATCATCGGCGCGCTCGCGCGCCTCATCAAGCCCGGCAAGCAGAACCTGGGCATCCTCGCCACCCTCGGCCTGGGCCTCGTGGGCTCACTGATCGGCGGGATCATCGCGCAGTTCTTCGGCACCGGCAGCATCTGGGAGCTGAACGTCATCGGCTTCGTGCTGGCGGTCGTCGCCGCAGTGCTCCTGATCGGTGTCGCGGAGTCGGTGGCCGGCAAGAACAAGACCGCGGCCTGAGCCCAGCGCCGCCGCTGCCGGTCAGAACCAGACCGGCAGCATGATGGTGAGCGCGAACACCACGCCGGTCAGCAGCAGCGTGACCGCGGTGAAGCCCATGATGTCGCGGATCCGCAGTCGCGCGATCGCGAGCACGGGCAGCGCCCAGAACGGCTGCAGCATGTTGGTCCACTGGTCGCCGTAGGCCACCGCCATGATCACGATGGACGGGTCGACCCCCAGGGTGTCCGCGGCGTCGAGGAAGATCGGCGCCTGGACGGCGAACTGGCCGCCACCGCTCGGCACGAACAGGTTGATCAGCCCTCCCGAGAGGAAGGCCCACAGGCCGAGCGTCGCCGGGGTGGAGACCGAGACGAAGAAGTCGGCGAAGATCGTCAGCAGGCCGGTCGTCGTCATGATCCCGAGGATCCCGGCGTAGAGCGGGAACTGGAGCAGGATGTCGCCCACGTTGCGGGCGGCGTCGACGACCAGGCCGCCCAGCTCCGCGGGCGAGCCGACCAGCAGCATGATGAGGCACAGGAACGTCCAGTTGACGATGTCGAGGGTGAGGACGAACCCCTCCTGGGCGAAGTAGGTCACCAGGTAGGCCAGCAGCGCGAGCCCGAGCACCGTGGTGACCAGGCGCCCGCCGTCCAGCCGTTCGGCGGGTGAGGGGCCCTCGTCGCGGCCGGTCTCCAGCAGCGCGGTGTCGGGGGCGCCGAGCTCGGCGTCGTCGGGCAGCTGCACCACTCGTTCGTCGCGGGACGGCGCCAGGGCGGCCATGGCGAGGACGATGACCACCACGGTCACCGCGGCGCCGGTGATGTTCCACCAGCTGAAGAGCGTCTCGGTGACGGGGATCGTCGCGCCGACCTGCTCCTCGACGAAGCTGCCGGGGGTGGCCGCCGCCAGTGGGCCGGAGCCGGAGTAGCCCATGTGCCAGACCACGAAGCCCGAGTAGCCCGCCGCGACGAGCAGCGGGAAGTGGAGCCGCAGGCCGCGCTCCTTGCCCGACCGCGCGACCTCGATGGCGAGCAGTGCGCCCACCACGAGACCGAGGCCCCAGGTAATGAGCGAGGCGAGGGCCGCGCACAGGACCACGAAGCCGTAGGCCTGGGCCTCCGTCCGGGGCACCGTGCCGGCCCGGGTCAGCAGCCGGCGTACCGGTCCCGTGTGGGCGAGGGTGTGGCCGAGCAGCAGGATCAGCGCCATCTGGGTCATGAACGCGAGCAGCCCGATCAGGCCGTCGCCCCACGCCCGGGTCACGGCCACCGGACCGGAGTCGGTGAGCAGCAGCGCCAGCAGGGCCACCACGAGGGTCAGCACAACGGCGAACGTCAGGGCGCTGGGCAGCCAGCGCTCCGCGAGCCGGACCAGGGGGCGCGAGATCGTCTTGAGCACCGGGAACCTCCGAGACGGGTCGTGACGGTGCCGAAGACCGTAGCCCAACGAGTCCCCGGGGCCCTCGCCCGCCCGGGAATGATGAGGGCGCCGGACCCGTTGTTGGTGCAGCGTTCAACGACCACACCTGACGGAGGCGAGGAGCAGCACGCCATGCAGTTCGGCATCTTCAGCGTCGGTGACATCACCCCCGACCCCACGACCGGCGAGGCGCCGAGCGAGGGGCAGCGCATCGACGCGATGACCCGCGCGGCCCTCAAGGCCGAGGAGGTCGGCCTCGACGTCTTCGCGACCGGCGAGCACCACAACCCGCCCTTCGTCGTGAGCAGCCCGACCACCCATCTGGGCTGGATCGCGGCCCGCACCGAGCGGCTGCTGCTGAGCACCTCCACCACGTTGATCACGACCAACGACCCGGTGAAGATCGCGGAGGACTACGCGGTCCTGCAGCACCTGTCCGGCGGTCGTGTCGACCTGATGATGGGTCGCGGCAACACCGGGCCGGTCTACCCGTGGTTCGGCAAGGACATCCGCGACGGCATCGACCTCGCCGTCGAGAACTACCACCTGCTCCGGCGCCTGTGGCGCGAGCCGGTCGTCAACTGGCAGGGCCGCCACCGCACGCCGCTGCACGGCTACACCTCCACGCCCGCGCCCCTGGACGGCACCCCGCCGTTCGTGTGGCACGGGTCGATCCGGTCCACCGAGATCGCCGAGCAGGCGGCCTACTACGGCGACGGGTTCTTCCACAACCACATCTTCTGGAACAAGGAGCACACCGAGCAGATGGTGAAGCTCTACCGGCGCCGGTTCGAGCACTACGGCCACGGCGCCGCAGACCAGGCGGTCGTGGGCCTCGGGGGCCAGGTGTTCATCGGCGAGACCGAGGCCGAGGCCAAGCGGTTCTTCCGGCCGTACTTCGACAACGCGCCGGTCTACGGCCACGGCCCGTCACTGGAGGACTTCTCCGCGATGACGCCGTTGACCGTCGGCACGGTCGAGCAGGTCGTCGAGCGGACCCTCGGGTTCGCCGACTACGTCGGTGACTACCAGCGGCAGCTGTTCCTCATCGACCATGCCGGCCTGCCCACCGACGTCGTGCTCGAGCAGATCGAGATCCTGGGTCGCGAGGTGGTCCCGGTGCTGCGCCGGGAGTTCGAGCGTGGACGCCCGGCCCACGTGCCCAGCGACCCCCCGACCCACGCGACCCTCGTCGCGGCGGGTCCCGACGCGGCCCACCACCAGGTGGAGCCCGCCCGTGCCCGGATCTCCGCGGAGGAGCCTGCCGTATGACCCGTCGCCTGCTCGTCGTGAGCGCCGGCCTCTCCGAGCCGTCGTCGTCGCGCCTGCTCGCCGACCAGCTGACGGACGCCGTCCGGGCAGCCGTCACGGCGCGCGGTGAGGACGTGGTCGTCGACGTGGTCGAGGTCCGCGAGCTGGCCCACGACCTGGCCACGATGATGACCACCGGCGGCATGCCGACCCCGGCGCTGTCGCGGGTGCGCGACCTGGTGTCGGCGGCCGACGCCGTCGTCGCGGTGACGCCGGTCTTCGGCGCGAGCTACAGCGGCCTGTTCAAGCTGTTCGTCGACGCGCTCGACACCGACGCGCTCAACGGCATGCCGGTGCTCGTCGCCGCGACCGCGGGTACGGCGCGGCACTCGCTGGTCCTCGACCACGCGATGCGCCCGCTGTTCACCCACTACCGCGCGGTCGTCGTGCCGACCGGCGTCTTCGCCGCGACCGAGGACTTCGGCGCCGCCGGCCTAGCGGAGCGGGTGGGTCGCGCCGCGGCCGAGCTCGCCGCCCTCATGGTCCGCACCGAGGGCGTCGAGGGGTTCGCCCCTGACCCGGCCGCCCGGCCGCGACGTTCGGGTACCGGCGTACCCGACGACGTCACGCCGTTCGAGCGGCTGCTGCGCGGCCACTCCGGCTGAGCGTCACGTCACTGGGCGCGGTGGCGCCCGACGTCACGGTGACCGCCGTCGGTCTCGAACTCGGCGAGGTCCCAGAAGTCGTCGCACGCGGACCGGAAGTCGTGGGGGGTGCGTGCCGGCCCGACGGCAGTGACGCGGACGCCGAGCTCGCGGAGACGGTCGACCAGGGGTGTCGCACCGCCGACGTCGCCGACCAGGTAGACGTGCTCGAGGTCGGCGTCGGACGCAAGCGTCAACGTCTCGACGGCCAGTGCTGCGAGCAGCGGGTCGTGGCTCTCCCGGGTGCGGAAGTGGTGGCGCATGGCGATCCCGCGGCGGCGCAGCAGCGGCAGCCAGCCCTCGACCTCGGGACGGGTCCAGTCGGCCAGGGCCCGGACCAGGGCCGGGGGCTCCTCCTCGCCGAGGTGCTCGGCGAGGCGCTCGAAGGCAGCCCTCGCGACCGAGCCGGCGTGCACGAGCACTGCATGACGCAAGGGGTCCTCCCTCGTCCCCAGCCGAGAGCACTCCCGAGCCTCCACCTCGAGGGTAGGGGGAGCGGGCTGGCCCTCGCCTACCGCAGGAGGGGTATGTGTGGCTCAGCTGCCGATGTGGACCAGCGCGTCGCCGGAGTTGACCAGCGGCGCCTCGGTGCGGCCGATGACGATGCCGGTGCGGTTGGCGCGCACCAGGCGCAGCGTGCGGCCGAACGAGTCGACCAGCGCGCCCAGCCGGTCCCCCTCGGTGACCTGCTGGCCCAGATGGGCGTCGAGGGTGAGGATGCCGGTACGCCGGGCGCGGACCCAGCCGCTGCTGCGGCACTCGATGGACGGCTCGTGGTCGGCCGGGGCGACCGGGTCGATCATGTCGAGCGCCGCGAGCACCCGGCGGACGCCGGCGACGGCGGGCTCGATCGCGTACTCGTCGAGGCGCAGGTTCTCCCCGCCCTCGTAGAGCAGCACGGTCGCGCCCCGCTCGCGGGCCGCCCAGCGCAGCGACCCGTCACGCACGCGCGCGTGCAGCATCACCGGCGCCGCGAAGGCCTCGGCGAGCTGGTGGGTGCGGGGGTCGTCGAGGTCGGCCCGGACCTGCGGCAGGTTCGAGCGACGGTCCGACCCGGTGTGGAGGTCGATCCCGACCTCGGAGTGGGCGACGACCTCCTCCATGAACAGGTGGGCGATCCGGCTCGCGAGCGAGCCGCGCGCCGAGCCCGGGAAGGACCGGTTGAGGTCGCGCCGGTCCGGGAGGTAGCGGTCGCCGTTCATGAACCCCAGCACGTTGACGATGGGCACCGCGATCAGCGTGCCGCGGAAGGTCTTGGGATCGAGGGCGGCGAGAACCTGCCGGATCACCTCGACGCCGACCACCTCGTCGCCGTGGATGGCAGCGGAGACCCAGACCGTCGGCCCGTCATCGCGTCCGTGCACCACCCGCACCGGGAGGCTCACGTCGGCCCCGGTCACCAGCCGGGTGATGGGGATCTCGAGGGCGCGGGAGCTGCCGGACCGGACCCGGACGTTGCCGATCCCGAAGGACTCGCGCGGCATCAACGGCCCCGGTTCTGACGGCGTACGGCGCGCTCGGGTCGTCCGCCGAGGTAGGAGCGACCCGAGTCGACGAGGAAGGAGCCGCGCAGCGCCTCCCGGCCGACGAGCATCCGGAACCCCATCTCGTCGCGACGGCTCAACGTCACCTCGGCCGAGACCACCCGGCCGACGAGTGAGACGTCTAGGTTCACCACGTAGCGCTCCTGGGTGTGGCCGGACGAGCTGCGCACGTGCCGCTGCGCGACCACGCGGCTCTCGCAGTCGACGGCGTCCACGCCGGAGCGCTGCCACGGGTGGATCGAGTAGCGGACCCAGGCCTCGCCGTCGCGGTCGAACTCGTGGATGTCGAAGGCGTGGATGGCCGAGGAGCGCGCGCCGGTGTCGAGCTTCGCCTTGACCCAGGGGACCCCGAGACCGGGGAGGCTCACCCATTCCCGCCAACCTGCGATGGTGTTGGATGGGGGGGCAGCATCGGAGACAGCCACCCGCCCATCCTTTCAGGTCAGGGACATGAAACTCGCGATCCTCTCCTGCGCACCGCGCGCCTACAGCACGCAACGGCTCCGGACTGCGGCCGCCGATCGCGGCCACGAGGTGAAGGTCCTCAACACGCTGCGCTTCGGCATCGACCTGAGTGGGGACGAGCCCGACCTCCAGTTCCGCGGCAAGCAGCTCTCCGACTACGACGCGATCCTGCCGCGCATCGGCAACTCCATCACCTACTTCGGGACCGCGGTGGTGCGGCAGTTCGAGCAGATGGACGTCTACACCCCCAACACCGCCGCCGGTATCACCAACAGCCGCGACAAGCTCCGGGCGACGCAGATCCTCTCCCGCCACAACATCGGCATGCCGGCCACCACCTTCGTGCGGGACCGGGCCGACGTCATCCCCGCGATCCAGCGCGTCGGCGGCGCACCCGTGGTCATCAAGCTCCTCGAGGGCACCCAGGGCATCGGCGTCATCCTCGCCCCCGACCGCAAGGTCGCCGAGGCGATCATCGAGACGCTGCAGAGCACCAAGCAGAACGTGCTGATCCAGCGCTTCGTCAAGGAGAGCAAGGGTCGTGACATCCGCGCCCTCGTCGTCGGCGACCGGGTGGTCGCGGCGATGCGACGGGTGGCGCAGGGCGACGAGTTCCGGTCCAACGTGCACCGCGGCGGGTCGGTCGAGGCCGTCGAGCTCGACGAGGCCTTCCAGGAGACCGCCGTACGAGCGGCGCAGATCATGGGCCTGCGGGTGGCCGGCGTCGACATGCTGGAGGGCAACGACGGCCCCCTGGTGATGGAGGTCAACTCCTCGCCCGGCCTCGAGGGCATCGAGAAGGCCACCAAGCTCGACATCGCGGGCGCGATCATCGACCACATCGACAACCAGGTCGCGTTCCCGACCATCGACGTGCGGCAGCGGCTGACCGTCTCGACCGGCTACGGCGTGGCCGAGCTCGCGGTCCACCAGGACGCCAGCGTCGTGGGCAAGACGATCGGCGACTCCGGGCTGCGGGAGCGCGACATCACCGTGCTGACCCTCCACCGCGGCACCCAGGTGATCCCCAACCCGCGGGCGAGCCACGTGCTGCAGCCCGAGGACCGGCTGCTGTGCTTCGGCATGCTCGAGGAGATGCGGTCGATGATCCCGGCACGCCGCAAGCGGGCCGGCAAGGTCAAGCGGCTGCCCCGGCAGCCGATCCACGAGGACTGAGCGCCGATCCTCGGTCGGTAACGCAACGTCCGTGTCGCTCCCGGCACGCTCTAACGACCCGGGAGCGACACGCGCGTTGCGTTACCCGGACGACAGGGCAGCTCTCACCGCGGCCGCGGGTGAGTCCGCCACCACCGGGCCGCCGGTCTCCGGCAGGTCCCAGCCGAGCAGGGAGACGCAGCGGACGCCGGTGCGGCAGGCCAGGGCGATCTCGCTGAGCGTGCCCCAGCTGCCGCCGACAGCCACCACGGCGTCGGCCGCCCGGACCACGAGCGCGTTTCGCACCTCGCCGAGGCCGGTGGGGATCGCCAGGGTCAGGTGGGGATTGCCCTCGGCGCGGTCGTTGCCGGGCAGGATCCCGAGCGTCGTACCCCCGGCTCCGGCCGCGCCCCGGGACGCAGCGGCCATGACGCCGGTGCCGCCGCCGGTGACGACGACGCACCCGGCCTCCGCGAGCAGCCGGCCGACCTCCTCGGCGGCCTGTGCCACAGGCGACTCGGGGTCGCCGCTGGGGCCGACCACGGCGACGTAGGTGGGGTTCACGCCCCCAGTATCGGACGCCGGTGCGGCTCCCACCCGGTCGCTAGGTTCGACGCATGACCCGCGACCTGTCCGGAGCCGTCGTCGCGGTCGTCGGTGCCAGTGGTGCCCTCGGCCGCCGGATCGCCGGGGTGCTGGACGAGCACGGCGCTCGGCTGGTCCTCGTGGGACGTGACGAGCAGGCGCTGCGTGACGTGGGCGTCACGGGCGAGGTGGTGGTCGGGGACCTGACCGACGCGGAGCTCGGCGAGCGGGTCGTCACCGTCGCCACGGAGGCCCATGGTCGTCTCGACGGCGTGGTGAACGCGGCCGGGGTGGTCGCCTTCGGCACGCTGGCCGACACCGACGACGCCGTGCTTGAGCAGCTCTTCCTCGTCAACGTGCTCGGTCCGCTGTGGCTCTTACGCCGCGTACAGCCCGCGCTGGCCGAGGCGGGCGGCTTCGTCGTCAACCTCCCCGGGGTGGTGGCCGAGCAGCCGCTGCCCGGCATGGTCGCCTACAGCGCCAGCAAGGCCGCCCTGGCCGCCGCCGACCAGGCGCTGTCGCGTGAGCTGCGCCGGGTCGGCATCACCGTCCACGACGTCAGGCCTCCGCACACCGAGACGGGCCTCGCCGACCGCCCTCTCGCCGGGTCCGCACCGAAGCTGCCCACCGGGCTCGACCCCGACCGGGTCGCCCGGCGGATCGTGCAGGCGGTCCTCGACGGCGAGCCGGTCGTGCACGCCGGCGGCTTCTGAGCGGGCGGGTCCCGTTCGCAGGGAGGTCGAGGTCTGACCTAACGCGCTCTCATGCCGGGATGGGTTCGCGCCGTTGTCGTACACCGAAGGACCGAAGGAGCACTCACGGACGCTTTGTCGCGTGACGGGTCGACCGATTCGTGCGTTCGGTCCTTCCGTGTACGACACGACCCCCGCACTCCTATGCCGCTCGGTCGTGGGGGCCGCACCCTGGCGTGCGGATGGTGTTGTTGACCTCGAGATCGTTGATCGCGTCGACCGTCCGGGACACCCTCAACGTGGACAGCTCGACTTGCGGGAAGCCGAACAGCGTCAGCGTCACGCCGTCATTGCATCCTTCCGGGTTGAGCACGACCACGAGGTCGAACGATGTGGTCGAGCCGCCGGCAAGGTCACGACCGAGCGTGTGCAGGGCGTCCACAGATTGCTGGTCCCCCTGCGGGGTCGCGCCAGCGATGCTCTCCGCAAGCAGCACGGATCCAGTATCGGGACCCATGATGTTCGCGCGCACCTCACCGATCGAGACGGTCCGTCTGCCCTGGTTGGCGATGGTCACGGTGAAGGTGCACCGCAAGTCTCGCGTCGTCTCCACCAGCAGGTTGCCGTTCCTACGGACCCGAACCGTGGCCGTGTCGCCGCAGTCGTGGTCCGTCACCTGGACCACCACCTGGTCCAACGCGCTGACGCCGACCACACGCCAGCCCGTGGTCGCCGCGACGAGAACGACGCCCAGCACCGTGATCCACAGCCACCGGCGCCGGCGACTCGGCGGCCCGATCGGATCTGTGGTGGCTTCCGGCGACTCGTTCGTGGCCGCTGTCGGGGACATGGTCGAACCGTAGGTCACGCGCACGTCGAACGGGGTGGATCACTCGGCGCTCCTCGGCTCGACCTCGGCCTGTGTTTCGCCTGGCTGACCCGTGGCCGTACCGCCCACGTGCCCTCGAGGCCGGCCACCCCAGTCCCTCCCAGATGGGACACGCCCGGTGAGATGAGCCGACCCCACGGGTGCGGCACCATGGGTGGATGGACGCCCTGATCGACGACGCGGTGCTGACGGGTGTCGCCGTCTTCCTCGCGACCCTGATGCTCGCCGTCGTCGTACGTCGCGTGACGATCCGTGTGCTCGACCGCGGCGACTCCGACCGGCACACCGGGCGGCTGCTGGGCCGGCTCGCGGCAGTCGTCATCGTGGTGGCGGGCTCCGTCTACGCGCTGGAGCTCGCCGGGGTGAGCGTCGGTCCGATGCTCGGCGCCCTGGGGATCGGCGGCATCGCGCTCGCCTTCGCAGCGCAGGACGTGCTGTCGAACTTTGTGGCGGGGATCCTGCTGCAGGCGCGCCGGCCCTTCCGCATCGGCGACGAGATCGGCAGCGGTGACCACGAGGGGCGCGTCGAGGACGTCAACCTCCGGACGGTCAGGATCAGGACCTACGACGGGGTCACCGTCTACCTGCCGAACGCCGAGGTGCTGCAGTCCCCGATCGTCAACTTCACCAAGACGCCGCTCAACCGGACCTCGCTGACGGTCGGCGTCGCCTACGACACCGACCTCGAGCAGGCGCGCTCCCTTCTCCTGTCCGCCTGCGCGGAGGCCGACGGCGTCGAGTCCGACCCTCCGCCCGAGGCCTGGGTGGAGGAGTTCGGCGACTCCTCGATCAACGTGGCGGTGCGCTACTGGCACGCCTCGGACATGGCCACCCGGTGGCGGGTCCGCAACGCGGTCGCGCTGGCCGTCAAGCGCAAGCTCGACGACGCCGAGATCACGATCCCCTTCCCGCAACGGACGCTCTGGTTCGGTCCGGGGTCGACGAGCCTGCGGGTCACCGGCGACGACTGACAGGAGGCCGGTGGTCTCAGGACGCTGCCGGCTCCGCCTGCGGGGTCGCCGGGCGCTGGTGGACGTCGAGCCGCAGCAGCCGCGCGGCCAGGTCGACCATGGGCCCGAGCAGCAGCACCACGAGCACGGTCGCCACCCCGATCGTCGCGCCCAGCAGCCAGCCGACCACGGCGCCGCCCAGCTGGACCGAGCTGTAGCTCCACCGGAACGGCAGGGGAGGGTCCCACGCGAGCGCCGCTGCCTCGGCGGGGCCGGCGCCGGTGTGGCTGCCGAGGTAGGTCGCGATGCCGATCGCCAGCACCGGGAACGCGAGCAGCAGCAAGCCGACCTGCCCCGACCAGGTCTCGGGGGTGGACATGACCTCGAAGAGCACCGACACCGTGGCCCCGACCACGACCACCTGCACCACGGTGCCGAGGCCCGGATACGTGCGGCGGGCGGCCGCGAGCAGCAGGAAGCCGATCGACACGAGCAGGTTGGCCATCCAGAACGGGGCACCCGTCGACAGCGCGACACCGTTGACGAGCGTGGAGAAGCCGTCGGACCCGAGGTCGGCGGTCAGGAGCATCGCCACCCCGGTTCCGAGGACGACGCAACCGACGAAGAGCTGGGTGAGACGACCGAGGGAGGGCACGCCGGGCCAACCACCCCGGCGGTCGGGGAATTCCTCAGCCGTCGACGAGGTCGGTCAGCGCACCCACCGTGAGGTCGGGCTCGACGTCCCAGGGGTCCCAGGCCACCGCCTCGGAGCGACGCACCCACACCGAGCCGAGCCCGGCCCCCTGCGCCCCGATCACGTCGAAGGCGTTGCTCGAGACCACGACGGCACGCTGCGCCTCGGTGGCGCAGCGCTCCAGCAGGTGGTGGTAGACCGCCGGGTCGGGCTTGAAGGTGCTGATGTCGTCGGCGCTCACCACGTCGCTGACCAGGTCGCCGATGCCGGCCGCGTCGAGGAGGCCGATCACCGCCGTGGCGGGGCCGTTCGAGAACGCCACGAGCCGGCTGCCTGCCTCGGAGAGCTGCCGGAGTGCGGGCGCGGTGTCGGGGAAGGCCGGCAGCGCGCCGTACGCCGCCAGCAGGTGGGCCCGCTGGTCCTCGGTCAGGTCGACGGCCATGGTCGCGGCCGTGTGGTCGAGGGCCTGGGCGGTGCAGACGCCGAAGTCGACGTAGTCCTTCATCAGGGCCCGCCGCCAGCTGTACCCGAGCTGGGTGGTGCGCCAGCGCTCGGAGAAGTCCCCGGCGCGGTCGCCGACCACCTCGGTCAGCTGTTCGACCACACCGCTGGTGTCGATCAGCGTGCCGTAGACGTCGAACGCGAGCGTGTCGTGGGCGGGGAGTGCCATACCCGCGAGCCTGCCGCGCCATACGGCTCCGGGCAACCCGCTAGGAGGTGGAGCGAGGTGCGACGGCGCGGTCGGCCATCTCCGAGCCCGCGCCGTCGTAGATCTGCAGCACGGCGTCGGCCCCGCTCTCACGCAGCGACCGGGCGTCGTCGTCGTACTGCGCGACGGCCGCGATCCGGCCCCGGAAGCCGCTGTCGAGGAGCTGCTTGAGCGCCACCTGGTTGGTGCCGTGGAAGGGCATCGCCAGGATCGCCACCCGGACCTGGGAGGCGTCGGCGAGCCGCTGCCAGAACTCGTCGTCGGAGGCGTCGGCCTCGAGCACCCGGAACCCCCGCTCGGTGTGCTGGCGGACCCGGTTGCGGTCGTGCTCGATCCCGACCGTCTCCAGGCCGTGGGCGTCCACCAGCCGACGGTAGGCCGCGGTGCCGACGCGACCCATGCCCATCACGACCGCCTGGGCGTCGCCGAGGTCGACGTAGCGGTCCGCGGGATGGAGTGTCGCGGGGTCGAGGGGTGGCAGGGTCCGGGTCAGCAGCGGCACGAGGTCGATGCTGCGCCGGTTGACCATCGACGACAGCACGAAGCTCGCAGCCACCGCGACCGACACCACCACCAGCCAGTGGGGCTCGAGCATGCCGGCGCTCACCCCGACGGCGAC
Source organism: Nocardioides coralli (assembly GCF_019880385.1). Classification (NCBI taxonomy): domain Bacteria; kingdom Bacillati; phylum Actinomycetota; class Actinomycetes; order Propionibacteriales; family Nocardioidaceae; genus Nocardioides; species Nocardioides coralli. The sequence goes on along the minus strand of NZ_CP082273.1, from coordinate 3,421,927 downwards.
GACGATCAGCCCGAACTCGGAGTTCTGGGTGAGGGTGAGGCCGGTCAGCACGGACGTCCGGCGACGCAGTCGCGCCCACCGCAGCAGGAGCATGTAGAGCCAGCCCTGCACGGGCAGCAGCACCAGCAGAGCGAGGCCGAGCCCGGCGGTGGCCCACGAGAGCTCGCCGGTGAACCCGATGGAGAGGAAGAAGCCGACGAGGAGCAGGTCCTTGACGGAGAGCAGGGCTCGGGAGAGCTCGAACGCCGCCGGGTGCCCGGCGAGCAGGAGCCCCATCGCGAGGGCCCCGACGTCGCCCTTGAGGCCGACCGCCTCGAACAGCGCGAAGCCCGGGACCAGGGCGATGAAGACGCCGAAGAGCGCCTGCATCTCGCCGTGGCCGAGGCGGGACCACAGTCGGCGCACCGGCACCGCCAGGGGGACCAGGAGGACCAGGGCGAAGGCCCACGGGCTCGGCCAGGACCGCTCGCTCGCCAGGATGAAGACCACCGCGGCCAGGTCCTGCACGATGAGGATGCCGATCGCGATCCGGCCGTAGAGCGACTGGCTCTCGCTGCGCTCCTCCAGCACCTTGACGACCAGGACCGTGCTGGAGAAGGACAGGGCGAGACCCAGCAGCAGCAGGGCCCCGAAGCCGTCGTCGGCGATCAGGCCGACACCCAGGGCACCCAGCCCGCCGAGCACGCCCAGTGCCAGGGGGACGGAGAGTGCCATGTGCACCGTCGCGGTGAGCCAGACCTCGCGCCGCAGCAGGAACCGGACGTCGAGCTTGAGGCCGATGCTGAACAGCAGCAGCGTGACTCCGAGGTCGGCGAGGTCGTCGAGCTGCGGCAGCTCCTCGACACCTGCCGCGTTGAGTGCGAAGCCGGCGGCGAGGAACCCGACGAGGGGTGGCATCCGCACGAGCAGGGCGAGTGTCCCGGCCAGGAACACCGCGGAGAGGTAGATCGCGACGGTGTCGATGCACCTCACCCTAGAGAAGAGTGCCGTCCGGCGGGCAGCACCCTCTCGCCGGACGGCACCTCCTGGCTAGCGCGTCCAGAGCTCCCGGAACGACGGCGAGAACCAGCCGTCCCCGGATCCGGACGGTGCACGACGCAGCGGAGCTCCGCCGTACACGTTGCCGCCGTCGGCCGCGCCGTAGCGCAGCCAGGTCTCCGCGGCACCCACGCCGCGACCGGGTTGCGACCAGTCGCAGACCCCGTCGGCGAAGAGCGTCTCGAGCCGCGCCCACTGCTCGGCGGTGAACAGCGCGCCGGCGGGCCCGTAGTCGTCGCGCGAGAACGGGCGGAGCCGGCAGGCGACGTTGTCGTTGGCGGGGGGTCCGCCGGCCTCCTGCCGCGGCGTCGACAGTCGGGTCTGCAGCACCTGCAGCTCCTCGACCGAGCACGCGGGTCCGGCGGCGTCGACGACGCACCGGTCGGTGACCGACGCCGGGCGGTCCTCGGCGATCTTGGTCGCGAGGGGTACGTCGCGGCGGTCCTGCTCCACGGCCGCCAGCCAGCCGTCCATCGCCACGAGCGCCTCGTTGGCCCACTGCGGGTCACCGATCAGCGGGGTCGGTCCGAACCACATGACGCGGTTGTCGGTGTGGCCCTGGTCGGCGAGCAGCCGCTCCTCGGTCCAGAAGGCGTGGGCGTAGTCGTGGGCGATGCCGGGGTCGGGGCCGCCGTGGTTGATCATGGCGACCTCGTCGAGGTTGGTGGCCTCGTTGATCAGCCCGGTCCGGTAGGCGTTCTCGATGGCCGTCTGGTCGCCGGTGATCCGCTCGGGCACGAACCGCGAGTCGACGTCGAGGCCGCCCAGCTTCTCGTTGAGGTCCACGAACTGGGCGGGGGTGATCAGCCCCTGCCGGAGCTGGCGCAGGCCGAACTGGACGCCGTCGTTGGCGAACGGCACGCCGCCGAAGCCGCGCCCGGCGGCCTGCTCCTGGGGCGTCCAGTCGGCCCGGGGCCGCGGACCGAGCAGGTTGACCATGATGTCGAGCACCGAGCACCGGACCCCGCCGGGGTTGATCTCGGCGTCGTAGCGGGTGGCGGGGTCGCCCGCGACGGGGTCGACGGTGCCCGAGCAGTCGTGCTCGGGGTCGAGCGCCGCCTTGAACAGCCCCTCGTCGGCGGTGACGGCGTTGACGTGGGACAGGTGACCCTCGACCGCCGCCATCTGCACCGGCGTCCAGGCCACGCCCGGGCCCCAGCGCGAGGGGTCCTCGAAGTAGAGCCGCATCAGGTGGTAGTCGGCGAACTGTGCGCCCGCGGTCAGGGTGTCCGGGTAGGAGCAGGTGGTGACCAGCCCCTGGTAGATCCCGGGGTAGGCGTTGGCGATGGTGTGCTGGGCGATCGATCCGCCGGAGCAGCCGGTGCCGATCGTGTAGCGCAGCTCGCCGTACTGCTCGACGAGCCGCTCCTTGACCATCAGCAACGACTCGGCCTCCATCGCGACGTTGCAGTTGTGGCCGGTGTTGGCCAAGGCGGTCGAGGCCACCGCGAAGCCGCGGCCGAGGGCGGTCACGTAGCTCGGCGTCACCGTGGGGACGCCGTCGAGGGTGCCGGAGTAGTCGGCGAGGGGGGTGCCGCCCGGGGTGTAGGACGCACCGCAGTTGCCGCCGTGGGTGATCAGCAGCTTGTGGTTCCACTGCTCCTGGGGCGCCCACGGCTTCCAGCGCTGCCCGGGCTGCCAGAGCTGCAGGATCGTGTAGCGGTCGCGGTCCTGGTAGCCGTACTCGCGTCGCACGACGAACGGCACCGTCACGCCCTCGTCGGTGGTCGTGGTGGCCACGTCGTCCGGCGGGTTGTCGGGGTCGTAGGGCTGCAGGTCGGTCTCGGTCGGGTCGGTGGAGCGGTAGAAGAACCGGTACGACGCCGGCTCGTTGCAGGCGGCGTCGACCGCGGTCGCCTGGCAGCGGTAGTGGTCCAGCTGCGGGCCGGAGAAGACCGGGCCGCCGTTGGGGTGGTTGGTGATCGTCGTGCTCCCGGCGTGGCCGGGGGCGGTGGCGCGCACGACGTTGCGGCCGACGGCGAGCCCGGTGACCAGGCCGACCAGGTCGCCGTCGCGTACGTGGAACCGCCGGGTGACCGGGCGGCGGCCCAGGGTGACGGTCACCTGGTCCGGCCGCACGCCGGTGGGGACCTCGACCGCGACGAGGGCGTCGCCGCCGGAGACCAGGTCGGCCCGGTTGGACAGCACCTCGACGGTCAGCGACGAGGTCGCGCGCGGTGGTGCGGGGGCGGCGGGCGCGCCGGTGGGGACGACGAGCAGGGCCGACACCAGGCCGAGCAGGACCGGCAGCAGGCGGGGACGCATGCGTGGTCAACGACGGCTCGCAGGCTTGGTCACGAGGGTGCGGGGTGGCCGTCGGCGGTGCCGTCCCCGGTGTCGTGCGGGGTGCCGTCCAGCCACCCTTGACTCTCCGCGAACCCGGCGTAATATCGCGATATATCGGCGACTGTCGCCGACGCGCGAGGGGAGGACGTCATGGGACACCACCGCAGCCACGGCGGCTGGGAGGGCGACTGGGGCAGCTGGGGTGCCGGGTGGGGAGGCGGCTCCTCGCGTGGTCGCACGACCGGGCCGCCCCCGTGGCTGGCCGGGCTCTTCGGCATGACCCAGCCGCCGCCGCAGCGCGGGCCGAAGGTGCGGCGCGGCGACGTCCGCGCGGCCATCCTCGACGTGCTGGCGGTCCAGCCCCGCAACGGCTACCAGGTTATCCAGGAGATCGCCGAGCGCACCGGCGGCCAGTGGCGACCCAGCCCCGGGTCGGTCTACCCGACCGTGGCCCAGCTGGAGGACGAGGGGCTGGTCACCACCGACGGCGAGAAGGGCCGCACGCTGCGACTGACCCCGGAGGGCGAGCAGTACGTCGCCGAGCACCCCGAGGAGCTCGCGGAGGTCTGGGCCCCTTTCGACGCGGAGGAGCCCGAGGGGGGCGCGGGCCCGGACCTCTCGGTGCTGAAGTCCGAGGTCGGGCAGCTGATGTCGGCGGCGTGGCAGATCATCTCCTCCGGCACCGACCAGCAGCGCAAGGACGCGGTGGCGGTGCTGATCGAGACCCGGCGCAGGCTCTACGGGCTGCTGGCCGACGAGGACCCGCGATGAGCGCCCCGGCCCCCGAGATGCGGATCGGCGACGCGGAGCGCGAGCGGGCACAGAGCGTGCTCGGCGAGCACTACGCCGCAGGCCGGCTCGACCACGACGAGTACTCCGAGCGCCTCGACCGCATCTGGGAGGCGCGGACCCGCTCCGACCTCGACCCGGTGTTCCACGACCTGCCGGGCGCGCCGGTCGGGTCGCGGGCGCCGTACTCCACCGCGGCGAGCCGCCGGCCGGGCCCGGTGACGCGACCTCTTGGCTGGCGGCTCCCGCCGGTGCTCGTGGCCCTGGCCGTCGTGCTGGTCGCGGTCGCGGTGGTGACGAGGATGCCCTTCCTGCTGTTCATCCTCGCCGGCTGGTTCCTGGTGTCGCGGGGTGCCTGCGGTGGTGGCCGCGGACCTCACACCTCCCGCCACTAGGGGCCGGCACGGGTCGGCCCCGGTCAGAGCTCGATCGCGCGGTTGACCCAGACCGAGGTGACGCGCATGCCGACCTTCTCGTAGAGCCCGAGGGCGCCGGTGCGCGAGTCGGTGGCGAGGCAGGACGACTCGGCGCCGTGGTCGCGGCCCACCCGGAACGAGTCGACCATGAGCGCCTGCGCGAGGCCACGGTTGCGCTGGTCGCGGCGGACGGCCAGGCGGGCCACGTAGGCCTCCGGCGGCAGGGAGTCGTCGGAGCGCGCCATCTGCACGCACGCGGCGCCCACGACCTCGCCGTCGGGGTCGGTGACGACCCGCAGCTGCCACGGCTCGAAGCCGGGACGTTCCACGAGACTGGCCTGGAAGTCCTCGTAGGTCTCGCGCTCGCGCTCCGACCACTCCAGGAACGCGTCCTCGAGCACCGTGTGCACGGCGCGGTACTCCGTGGTCTCGGCGGCCCGCACGGCGTACCCCTCCGGCAGCGGCCGGTCCACGATCGTGGCGCCCTCGGGGAGCTTGAGCACCCAGCTGGTCCAGCGCACGTGGTAGCCCAGCGACTCCAGCAGCCGGTCGCCGGCCGAGCCCTCTGGCACCGGCATCCCGACGCGCGGTGCCCCGCGCCGGCGGGCGGCGTCCTGCATCCAGTGCGCCAGGGCGGTGCCGATGCCCCGGCCGCGGTGGTCGGGGTGCACGGCCGCGTCGCCGCGGTCGTCGCCGGACACCTCGGCGTAGGCGACGAGCCGGTCGCCGTCGAAGACGCCGACGGTGGAGGCAGCGACGTCGAAGCTGGGACGCGCCCAGTCGCCGACGACGTCGGCCTCCTCGATCTCGACCGACCCCACGTCAGCCAGCTCCTCAGCGGCCATCACCTCGTAGACGGCGCGGGCGTCGCTCAGCTGCAGTGGCCGGGAGGTCAGGCCGGCGGGAAGCTCCATGACGCCCAGCGTGGCAGGGGGGCGGGTCGTCCGGCCACCGATATTCGTCCTGCCGGTGGCCGCCACTCAGACGGCCACCGGCGGGCGGGCCGACCAGGTCTCCCAGATCGAGGAGACGTGCCGGATGTCGGTGCCGCAGCAGCCACCGAGCACGGTGAGTCGCGGCAGTGCCTCGCCCAGGGGCAGGTGGGCCGCCCCGAAGCGGGTCGGGTCGCCGGCGTCGAGCTCGGTGGCATCGTCGAGCTCGGCGTGCGACCTCGTGGAGGCGTTGGCGCGCACGGCGACGACACGCTCCCGCCAGGAGCCCTCCAGTGCGAGCGCGGGGGCGATGTGGTCGGGATGGGCGCAGTTGATGCCGACGTAGTCGGGCGCCGCCGTGTCATCGAGGGTCGCGACCGCGTCGGCGAGCGTGGTCCCGTCCGGAAGCCGGCCGTCGGTCTCCACGGTGAAGGAGACCGCGACCGCCACGCCGACGTCGCGGGCTGCCTGGACCACTCCCGCGGCCTCGCCGGTCCCCGTGAGCGTGAGGGCGTGGACCATGTCGGCCCCGCCTCCGGCCAGTGAGGCGATCTGCGGCCGGTGGTACGCCGCCGCCTCGTCGGCCGTCGGCTGGTGGTCGGGGTGGTAGCCGTCCCCGCGCGGTCCCAGCTGCCCGCTGACGAGCGTCGCCCAGATCTCGGGATGTGCGTCCACCACCTCCCGCAGCAGCCTGACCGCCTCGCGGTTGACGCTGTCGAGTGCGGCAGCGGACCAGCCGAGCCGGTCGCCCCAGTCGGCGCTGGCCCGCCAGGTCGGGGTCTCGAGCAGCAGCCCCACCCCGGACCTGAGAGCGAGGCCGGCGTAGGCCTCGTAGTAGGTCCGCAGCACTGCCGGGGCGTCCTCCACGAGGGGGAAGGCGGCGAAGTCGGGCAGGTCGATCCCGTGGTCGAAGATCAGCTCGGTCTCGAGCCCGGCGTCGGTGACGAAGGGCTGCCCGTCGAGCTGTGGCAGGTGTCGTGGCGGCATGGTGTCCGGCTTCCTGGTCCAGGCCGATCCCCCCTCGTTGCTACCAGACCCCGGTGGCACGACAAAGGCCCCGACCAGACCAGTCGGGGCCGTTGTCGCGGGGGATCGCCGGAGGGTCAGGCGCTGCGGATCGCGGAGATGTCGAACTCGAGCTTGACCTTCTCCGAGACCAGGACCCCGCCGGTCTCGAGGGCGGCGTTCCAGGTCAGGCCCCAGTCCTTGCGGTTGACGGTGACCTCGCCCTCGAAGCCGATCCGGGCGTTGCCGAACGGGTCCGTGGCGGCGCCGGTCTCCTCGAACTCGATGGTGACCGGGCGGGTGACGTCCTTGATGGTGAGGTCACCGGTGACGTGCCAGGTGGCCCCGTCGCGCGCGACGTCGGTGGAGCGGAAGGTCCAGGTGGGGTACTGCTCGACGTCGAAGAAGTCGCCGGAGCGCAGGTGCGCGTCGCGGTCCGGGCTGCCGGTGGTGACCGAGGCCGCCTGGATGGTCACCTCGACGGTGGAGGCGGAGGGGTTCTCGCCGTCGACGTGAGCCGTGGCCTCGAAGTCCGCGAAGTGCCCGCGGACCTTGGTGACCATGGCGTGGCGGGCGCTGAAGCCCAGCCGCGAGTGGGAGGCGTCGAGAGCGTAGTCGCCGGTGACGTCGGTGAGGGTCGTGGTGCTCATGGGGTCTCCTCGTGGGGGTGTAGTTGAACACTTGACTACATGAACCGCCGGGTCACGCGGGCTATTCCCGCGTGGTTTGACCGGGTCGCCGCGCGGGTACCAGCCCCGGCGAGAAGGGGTGAGTCATGACCGACAAGCAGGACGAGAGTCCGGAGAAGCCCACGCCGGCGCACGCCCGCCAGGTGGTCCACGAGGACCGCCGCGAGGTGGTGGCCCGCGAGCGTGAGGAGCACGGCGGGGTCAAGGTGGGTGCCGCCTTCTTCGGTTGGCTGACCGCCACCGGCATGGCGGTGCTGCTCACGGCGCTGGCCACGGCTGCCGGCACCGCGGTGGGCGTCGCCACCGGCAACGAGTCCGCCGGGGAGGCGGTCGACGCCGTCGGCGCGGAGGTGGAGACGATCGGGTTGGTCGGCGGCATCGTGCTGCTGCTCATCCTGTTCGTGGCCTACTACAGCGGCGGCTACGTCGCGGGCCGGATGTCGCGCTTCGACGGCATCAAGCAGGGCATCGCCGTGTGGGTGTGGGCCATCGTCGTCGCCGTCGTCGTGGCCGCTCTCGTGTGGATCGCCGGAGACGAGTACAACGTGCTCGGCGACGTCGACAGCTTCCCGCGGATCCCCGTCGGCGAGGGCGACCTGACCACCGGTGGCTTGATCGCCCTGGTCCTCGTGCTCGTCGTCAGCCTGGTGGGCGCGATGCTCGGCGGCCTGGCCGGGATGCGGTTCCACCGTCAGGTCGACAAGGCCGGACTCGGCGCCTGACCCGCCCGCAGTAGGCGCGGCCCCCGCCCTGGTTGGGTAGAAAGGGGTCGTGTCTCGGACCCTCGTCGTCGCCGCCACCGGCCTGCTGCTCGCGGCCACCTCCTGCTCCGGTCTCGAGGGCGTCACCGGACCCGACCCGGAGCCGGTGGCCGAGCGACTGGCGTCCGGCCTGCAGGAGGGCGACCTCGCGGAGGTCGTCTTCGTCGATGCCGCCGACCCGACCGAGGAGCTCGCCGGCATCGTCGAGGGCCTGGGCGAGATCGAGCCGAGCGTCTCGGTGCAGCAGGTCGTCGAGGGCGAGTCGGGTGAGGCGGCCACGGCCACGCTCGGGTGGACCTGGCCCGTGTCCGAGCAGGAGTGGAGCTACACCAGTGAGGCCAGGCTGACGCTGGTCGAGGACGCCTGGCGGGTCGAGTGGGACCCCGCCGTGGTCGAGCCCTCGCTGCGCGAGGGCGGTGTGCTCGAGCAGACAGCCCTCCGCGCCGAGCGCGGCGACATCATCGGCGCGGGCGGCCGGCCCCTGGTCACGGAGCGGCCGGTGACCCGCTTCGGGATCGACAAGACCGCGGTGCCGGCCCGGCGTGCGGTGGTGTCCGCCCGCGAGCTGGCCGTCCTGCTCGACATCGACCCGGCGCCGTACGCCCGGCGCGTGAAGCAGGCCGGTGACCAGGCGTTCGTCGAGGCGCTGGTGCTCCGCCGCGCCGACATCCCCGTCGAGGTCGGGGCCCGCTACCAGCAGATCCCGGGTGCGCTGGCGGTTCGGACCGACCTGCCGCTGGCACAGACGCGGGAGTTCGCCGCCCCGATCCTCGGGACCGTCGGCGAGCCCACGGCCGAGATGATCGAGGAGGACCCGGACCGCTACGCCCCCGGTCAGCAGGTCGGGTTGTCGGGCCTGCAGCTGCGCTACGACGAGCAGCTCGTCGGAACCCCCGGCGTCGTCGTCGCGCGGGTGGCATCGGACGGCCAGGAGAAGGAGCTGTTCCGGCAGGACGCCACGCCCGGTCGGCCGCTCCGGCTGACCCTCGACGCCGGGCTGCAGCAGACCGCCGAGCGGCTGCTCGCCGACGTCGGCCCCGCCAGCGCCCTGGTGGCGATCAAGCCGTCGAGCGGGGCGATCCTCGCCGCCGCCAACGGGCCCGGCACGGGGGGCTACAACCTGGCCACCTTCGGCCAGGCGCCGCCGGGCTCCACCTTCAAGGCGGTCAGCACGCTCGCGCTGCTGCGAGCAGGTGCAGGCCCCGAGACCGTCGTGCCGTGCACCGGTGCGGTGGTCGTCGACGGCAAGCGCTTCGAGAACTACGACGACTACCCGCCCGGCGACCTCGGGCGGATCCCGCTGCGCAGGGCGCTGGCCAGCTCCTGCAACACCGCCTTCATCGCCGAGCGCGAGCGGCTGGGTCGCCGCGACCTCGTCGACGCCGCCGCCTCGCTGGGGATGGGCGTCGACCACGACCTCGGCTTCCCGGCGTACTTCGGTGCGGTCACGCCGGCGTCGGGCGAGACCGAGGCCGCCGCCAACCTGATCGGCCAGGGCAAGGTGCTCGCCTCACCGATGGCGATGGCCTCCGTGATCGCCTCGGTCCAGGCGCGCCGGACCGTGCTGCCCTCACTGGTCCGCGACCACGAGGTCGCGCAGGCCGAGGTACCGCCCCTCACCCGGGCCGAGGCCGCCGCGCTGCAGGAGATGCTCCGCGGCGTCGTCACCGGTGGCAGCGGCAGCCTGCTCGCCGACGTGCCCGGACCACCGGTGCTCGCGAAGACCGGGACGGCCGAGTACGTCGCCGACGGTGGCGCGCTGCGGACTCACGCCTGGATGATCGGCGCCCAGGGCGACCTGGCCGTGGCGGTGTTCGTCGAGACCGGCCCCTCGGGCTCGAGCACCGCCGGGCCCGTCCTGGAGGCGTTCCTCCGCAGCCGCTGATCCGCGCCGTGGGATCGGCCGGGGTCAGCGGTCGCGGGGCTCGACGGTGCGGGCGACGTCCTCGGGCATCGGCTCGTAGTGGGCGAAGCTGCGGGTGAAGGTGCCGGAGCCGCGCGTGGCCGACCGCAGGTCGATCGCGTAGCGGACCAGCTCGGTCTGCGGCACCTCCGCGCGCACCAGCGTCCGGTCCTCGCCGACCTTGTCGGTGCCGAGCACGCGGGCCCGCCGGGAGGACAGGTCGCTCATCACCCCGCCGATGTGGTCGTCCGGCACCACGACCTCGACGGTGTCGAACGGCTCGAGCATCGTCACCGAGGTGGCCGCGGCGGCCTCCCGGAGCGCCAGTGCCCCGGCGGTCTGGAAGGCCATGTCGGAGGAGTCGACGCTGTGGGCCTTGCCGTCGGTCAGGGTCACCCGCAGGTCCACGACGGGGTAGCCGGCCCTGACGCCGCGTTCCATCTGGGCCCGCACCCCCTTCTCGACGCTGGGGATGAAGTTGCGGGGAACGGCGCCGCCGACCACCTTGTCGACGAACTCGAACCCAGCACCCTCGGGCAGCGGCTCGACCGTGATGTCGCAGACGGCGTACTGCCCGTGGCCGCCGGACTGCTTGACGTGGCGGCCCTTGCCGGCCGCGGACCCGCCGAAGGTCTCGCGCAGCGACACCACGAACGGGACCTGGTCGACGTGGACGCCATAGCGCTCCGCGAGCCGCTCGAGGGTGACGTCGGCGTGTGCCTCGCCCATGCACCACAGCACCAGCTGGTGGGTCTCGCCGTTGTTCTCCACCCGCAGGCTGGGGTCCTCGGCGGCCACCCGGCCCAGGGACTGGGAGAGCTTGTCCTCGTCGGACTTGGTGCGGGCGACGATCGCCACCGGCAGCAGCGGCTCGGGCAGGTGCCAGGGCTTGAGGACCACCGGGTCCTCGGTGCGCGACAGGGTGTCACCGGTCTCGGCGCGGGTGAGCCGGCCGATGGCGCAGATGTCCCCCGCCACCACCTTGGAGGCGGGCTCGAGGTGCTTGCCGAACACGTGGGACAGCGCGCCGATCTTCTCGTCCTCGTCGTGGTCGGGGTGGCCGGCCTCGTCACCGAAGAAGGAGGTGAAGTGGCCCGAGACGTGGACCGGCGCGTCGGGCAGCAGGGTCCCGCTGAACACCCGCACCAGGCTCAGCCGCCCGACGTAGGGGTCGCTGGTCGTCTTGACGACCTCGGCCACCAGCGGTCCGGTCGGGTCGCAGGTGATGTCGGCCCCCTGCTTGCCCGCCGGCGTGTAGACCTCGGGGGAGGGGTGCTCGGCCGGCGAGGGGAACCCGCGCACGGCGAGGTCGAGCAGCTCGGTCGCACCCACGCCCGTCACGGAGCAGGCGGGGACGACGGGGAAGAAGGTGGCCCGTGCGACGGCCGTCTCCAGGTCGTCGACGAGCACCTTGGAGTCGATCTCCTCGCCGCCGAGGTAGCGGTCCATGAGGGTCTCGTCCTCGGACTCCTCGATGATCCCCTCGATGAGGTCGCCCCGGAGCGCGGCCAGCTCGTCGTCGACCGGGTCGAGCAGGCCCACCAGCCCGGTGACCTCGCCGCCCGAGCGGACCGGTACGTAGAGCGGCTTGACCTGGTCGCCGAAGGCTGCCTGGGCCTGCGCCAGCACCCCGTCGTAGTCGGCCCGGGCCTGGTCGAGCTTGGTGATCACCACCGCCCGCGGCATGCCCACCTCGGCACACTCGCGCCAGAGCGTCCGGGTGCCCTCGTCGACGCCCTCGTTGGCGGCGATGACGAACAGCGCGCAGTCGGCGGCCCGCAGCCCCGCCCGCAGCTCACCCACGAAGTCGGCGTAGCCGGGGGTGTCGACGAGGTTGATCTTGGTGTCCTCGTGGACCAGCGGCGCGACGGAGAGGGAGTGGGACCGCCCGTGGGTCCGTTCGCCGGGGTCGTGGTCGCTGACGGTGGTCCCGTCGGTGACCGAGCCCGCGCGGGAGATGGCTCCGGCGGTGGCGAGCAGCGTCTCGACCAGGGTGGTCTTGCCGGAGCCGCCGGGCCCGACCAGGACCACGTTCCTGATCCGGTCCGGGCTGCTCGCCTCGAGGTCCTGCCCGGCTGGTCTGCGCTGCGTCCCCTTGTCGGCCATCGCACTACCTCCTGACACGAAGGCAACTCCGGTTCGGGGCCGTTGGCAAGGGGTCCCCGAAATGGGCCGAGCCCCTCGCCGCATGGGGTCGACGAGGGGCTCACCGAGCGGGAGAACGCGCTCCCGATCGACGTCGCCAACGATCCCACGCAGCGCCGCGGGCTGTCAGAGGATCAGAGACATTTGCCCAACCTGGTGGAAGGCTGACGCCATGAGCGAGTTCCGGCTGCTGCCCGACGAGCAGCGCAACCTGTGGATCGGTGGTTCCTGGCGCGAGGCGGAGGGCGGCAAGCGCTTCGACGTCCTCGACCCGGCCGACGGGTCGGTCATCACCGACGTGGCCGACGGCAGCGCCGACGACGCCACGGACGCGCTCGACGCAGCCGCGGCGGCGCAGCCCGCGTGGGCGGCGACCGACCCTCGCGAGCGCGGCGAGATCCTCCGCCGTGCCTTCGAGCTGGTGACCTCGCGGGCCGACGACTTCGCCCGGCTCATCTCCCTCGAGATGGGCAAGACGCTCGCCGAGGCGAAGGGTGAGGTGACCTACGGGGCGGAGTTCCTGCGCTGGTTCAGCGAGGAGGCGGTGCGTATCCACGGCCGCTGGATGAAGGCGCCCGCGGGGGGTACCCGGCTGCTCACCATCCGCAAGCCGGTCGGACCGTGCCTGTTCGTGACGCCCTGGAACTTCCCGATCGCCATGGGGACCCGCAAGATCGGGCCCGCCGTGGCCGCCGGCTGCACCATGGTGGTCAAGCCCGCCGAGCTGACGCCGCTGACGATGCTGGCGCTCGCCGCCGTCCTCGACGAGGCCGGCCTGCCCGCCGGGGTGCTCAACGTCGTCACCACGAGCGACTCGCCGACGCTGAGCCAGACGCTGATGGCCGACGAGCGGCTGCGCAAGGTCAGCTTCACCGGTTCCACCCCGGTCGGCAAGGTGCTGGTGCGCCAGTCGGCCGACCAGCTCCAGCGGGTCTCGATGGAGCTCGGGGGCAACGCCCCCTTCCTCGTCTTCGAGGACGCCGACGTCGACGCCGCCGTCGAGGGGGCCATGGTGGCCAAGATGCGCAACATGGGCGAGGCCTGCACGGCCGCCAACCGGTTCCTGGTCCACGAGTCGGTGGCCGAGGACTTCGCCCACAAGCTCGGCGAGCGGATGGGTGCGCTCACGGTCGGTCGCGGGCAGGACGACGGCGTCGACGTGGGTCCGCTGATCAACGCCGAGGCGGTCGAGTCGGTCGCCGAGCTGGTCACCGACGCGGTCCACGACGGTGCCACGGTGGTCACCGGCGGCTCGGCCCCGGAGGGGCCCGGCCACTTCTTCGACCCGACCGTGCTGCTCGGCGTACCGGCCGAGGCGCGGATCAACGAGGTTGAGATCTTTGGCCCGGTGGCGCCCATCACCACCTTCGCGACGGAGGAGGAGGCGGTGGCGCGCGCCAACGCGACCGAGTACGGCCTGACCTCCTACGTCTACACGCGCGACCTGGCGCGGACGATCCGGCTGGCCGAGGCGCTGGAGTTCGGCATGGTCGGGGTCAACACCGGGCTGGTCTCCAACCCGGCCGCGCCGTTCGGTGGTGTGAAGGCCAGCGGCTTCGGCCGCGAGGGTGGCTTCGAGGGGATCGACGAGTACCTCGACACCACCTACGTGGCGCTGCCCGTCGGCTGACGTGGAGCTCCACACCGACGTCCGTGAGCAGTACCTCGACTTCGCGGCGTACGCCGACGGCTCCCCGTGCCTGCGCGACTGGGCGCTCGCGGTCGCCGACGACGAGGAGCTGCTGGCCTGGCTGGCCGGCCTGCCTCCGCTCGAGCAGCAGCCGAACCTCGTCTTCGCCGCGGCTCGCTGGCACGGGGTGGCCGCGCCCGGCCCCTACGACGGGCTGCGTGCGGCCCTGCTCGCCGACGCGGGAGCGATCAGGGGCACCATCTCGAGCCGGTCGACCCAGACCAACGAGGTGGGCCGGCTCGCGACGCTGGTGCCGTTCCTCGCCGAGCTCGGGCACGACCCGGTGGTGCTCCTCGAGGTGGGGGCCAGCGCCGGCCTGTGCCTCTACCCGGACCGGTGGTCCTACGAGTGGCACACGGCAGCCGGCCCGGTGCGAGCCGGCGAGGGACCCCGGCTGACGTGCGAGGTGACCGGCGAGCTGCCCGCCACATCGGTCCCGGGCGTGGCCTGGCGCGGGGGCGTCGACCTCAACCCGCTCGACGTCACCGACGACGACGCGATGGCCTGGCTCGCCACCCTCGTGTGGCCCGAGCATGAGGAGCGACGCGCGCGGCTGCGGGTCGGCATCGAGGTGGCGCGCCACGACCCGCCGCAGCTGCGCCGGGGCGACCTGCTGGAGCTGCTCCCGGAGCTGGTCGCCGACGCGGCCACCCACGGGCCGGTGGTGGTGTTCCACACCGCGGTCATCGCCTACCTCGAGACCGACGACCGGGCGCGCTTCCACCAGATGATGACCGAGCTCGTGGCCGACGGCCGCTGCCACTGGATCAGCAACGAGGGCAAGCGGGTGCTGCCGGAGGTGACGCGGACCGGGCCCGAGGTCCCCGAGGAAATGGCGACCTTCGTGCTGGGGGTGGACGGCCGGGCCCGGGCGTGGACCCACGGGCACGGTGCGTCGATGACGGTGCTCAGCTGAGACGCAGCACCCGCGGCAGCTCCGTGCGACCGCCGACGTGGAGCTTGCGGTAGGCGTGGGAGAGGTGCCACTCCACCGCCTTCACGGTGACGCCGAGCTGCTCGGCGATGGTGCGGTTGGTCTGGCCGCGGGCCGCGAGCCGGGCCACCCGCAGCTCGGCGTCGCTCAGCCGGGCGACCGCCTCGCTGCGCGGCACGAGCGCGGTCTCGCCCAGGCGCTCGAGCAGGCGGCGGACGCGGGTGTGCAGCGGCCACAGGTCCTCGGCGTCGGCGTAGTCCTCGGCACCGCGCAGCAGCCGGACCGCCTCCTCGCGGGACGCGGGCCCGGGGGTGAGCGCCAGCAGACCGGCGAGGTCGGTGGCGACCTGGGCGACCAGGCGGTCGTGGCCGGCGGCCAGCACCAGGGCCTCCCGCAGTTGCTCGCGCCGGTCGGCGGCAACGCAGACGGCCGCGGCGGTGCGGATCGCCCCCGCGACGGCGTACGCCGACCCGTCGGCGCGGGCCACCTCGAGGTGCTCCTCGGCGAGCTCCTCCGCCTCCTGGCGCCGGCCGAGCCGGATCAGGCTGACCGACGCGCTGGCTCGCCAGGGCAGTGACACCGGGTCCTCGTCGTCCACCGACTGCTTGCCCACCAGCAGGAAGGAGGCGACCGCGTCGTCGTCACGGCCCGTGGCGGCCCACAGCTCGCCCATCGCCATCGCGACCCGTCGCTCGTCGTCACCGGTCCGGTGCGGGGCAGCAGCGAGCCGCTCGGAGACCCGGACCGCGAGCTCCATCTCCCCGCGTGCCATCCGGCACTCCAGCAGGAGGGCGAGCTCCTCGACGTCGGGGTCGGGGTGGGCCTCGAGGATCTCGAGCGCCTCGGTGATGCGGCCCTGTCGGACGATGTCGGCGGTCGACGTCGTCGCGTGCGTGACAGGCATGCGAGGAGGCTAGGAGGCACACCGGTGCCGCGGTGGCGATAGCGCCGAAACTGGTACCGACGGCTCGGGTGTGGTCTGGTCAGGTGCGGCCGCACCAGGCCAGCAACCGCCAGGAGCCGCTGTCGTCCGGTACCCGGGGGGTGGCGCTGACGGGCGAGAGGCACGGGGGTCGCACGGCGCCGTGGGCCCGCGCGACCTCGAGCAGCGGTCGGGCGAGGGCCTCCGGGATCGGCGCCGGCTCACCGGCGGCTTGGCGCAGGTCCCAGCCGTGCACGGTGATCTCCAGCGCCGCCGCACCCAGCACCACCTCGGCCGGCAGCCTGTGGTCGCCGATGTCGACCTCTGCGGCCGGCCGGTCGACCCACCAGCCGAGCAGCGCGCACGCCTTGAGCCGGATCGAGTCGAGCCGGGACTGACCGGGGGTCGGACGCAGTGCCACCTGGCCCGTGGCGGCCTCCGTGTAGGCGTCGAGACCGTCGTCCATGTGGTGCAGCAGCTGCGCCACGGACCAGCCGTGGCACGGCGTGGGCGTGGTCCCCGGCACCGGCTCGACCTGCGCGAGGGCGACCCGGGTCCACGCCAGCGACCGGTCCAGCAGCTCGACGGCGCCCGCGAGCGCCGTCGTCATCGGCCCTGGCCGTCGATCCGGTCGGGTAGCCCGAACCGGGCGAAGATCTCGGCGCCGTGGAACGCGCTGACGTGGCGCACCCGGTCTCCCTCGAGCTCGAGCACCTGCAGCTGGAAGGGCACGAAGTCGCCCTCGGGGCCGCGCATGTAGAGCCCGTACGCCGGCTGGCCGTTGGCCCGGGTGGGCAGCATCGGCATGTCGTGGCTGCCACCGGGGCACTGGGTGGCGATCAGCTCGCCGATCGTGGTGGCCCCGGCGTACCAGCCCGTGAACGGCGGCATCTCCCACGTCGCCTCCGCCGTGAGCAGGCTGACGATGCGGTCGATGTCCTTGTCCCAGAAGGCCTCGACGTACTGCTCGAGCAGCTGGCGCTGGGTGTCGGACAGCTCGCGGTCGACGCTGTCGGCGTCGAGGCGACGCTTGTCGAGCTGGGCGTGGGCGCGTTGCAGGGCGGAGTTGACCGCCACGGCGGTGGTGTCGAGCGCCTCGGCCACCTCGGCCGCCGACCAGCGCAGCACGTCGCGCAGGATCAGCACGGCACGCTGCCGGGCGGGCAGGTGCTGCAGGGCG
Organism: Nocardioides coralli; assembly: GCF_019880385.1. Lineage (NCBI taxonomy): Bacteria > Bacillati > Actinomycetota > Actinomycetes > Propionibacteriales > Nocardioidaceae > Nocardioides > Nocardioides coralli. The sequence goes on along the minus strand of NZ_CP082273.1, from coordinate 3,405,237 downwards.
GCGACGAAGGCGAGCCGGATCGTGTCCTTCTGCTCGACCTGCACCGCGGCATCGGGGATCGGCTCGAGCCACGGGATCTCGGGCTGGGCGTCGAGGGGGTCGGCGGCGTCGACGTCGGTCGTGCCGAGACCGGTCGGCAGCGGCCGTCGCGGACGCCCCTCCAGGTTGGTCAGGCAGACGTTGGTCGCGATCCGGTAGAGCCAGGTCCGGACGCTGGAGCGCCCCTCGAAGTCCGCGCTGGCGCGCCACGCCCGCAGCAGCGTCTCCTGCACCAGGTCCTCGGCCTCGTGGACCGACCCGCTCATCCGGTAGCAGTGGGCCAGCAGCTCCCGCTGGTAGCGCGCGGTCAGCGCGTCGAAGTCCTGCAGCTCACTCGTCGTCACGTCCGCGGTCATGCTCCCCGTCCTCATGGCTGGCTCCTCGGCCTCGTCCAGTCTGCCGTGGGTACCGACCATCGTCACGCGCGGTAGTCATCGGTGCCGGTCGCGGGTGCCGCGCTACCGCGCTGGAGCCACCGCCAGGGCCCGCTCCGCGGCGGGGACCACCAGAGCCCGGTCGGCCGGGACGAGGCCGACGCGGGTACGCCGGTCGAGCAGGTCGGCGACGTCGACCGCCCCCTCGTGGGTGACCCCGAAGACCAGCTCGGCGAGCGTGACCGGCACCCCGGTGGCCACCGGCGCCAGCAGCTCCTCGGTCCCCAGCCCGGTCACCTCCTGCGCCGCGCCGAGGACGAGCCCCGCGTCGGCGCCGTAGCGCCGGACCAGCCGGGGGTGGTCGGTGAGCCGGGCCAGCTCGTCGCGCGGCGCGGCGCCGGCCAGCGGGAGCGACCGCGTGCGGCAGGGCCCCGCCGCGAGACCATGCTCGGCGACCACCCGGTCGACGGCGTCCTCGGCCATCCGGCGATAGGTCGTGAGCTTGCCGCCGACGACGGTGACCATCCCGGTGCGGGAGGTCAGCACCGCGTGCCGTCGCGAGAGGTCGGCGGTCGCGCCGTCGCCCCCGTCGAGGAGCGGGCGGAGCCCGGCGAAGGCCCCCACCACGTCGTCGCGGCGCAGCTCTCGGGCGAAGGCCGCGGAGACCACCTCGAGGAGGAACCGGATCTCCGGCTCGGTCGGCTCCGGGACGTCGGGCACCGGACCGTCGGCGGGCTCGTCGGTGAGCCCGACGTAGAGCGTCCCGTCCGCCTGGGGCAGCACCATCACGAACCTGCTGGTCGACCCCGGCACGGGTGCGGTGACGGCGGTGCGCAGGCCGGGAGCGGCGTCCGCGCGCAGCACCACGTGGGTGCCGCGACTGGGCCGCAGCCGCACGTCGGTGTCGACCTCACCGGCCCAGACCCCGGTGGCGTTGACCACGGCGCGGGCGTCGACGCGGACGGTCGCGCCGCTCAGACCGTCGCGCAGCACCACGGAGCCACCGTCGGCAGCGACCACGCGGGCGCGGGTCCGGACCTCCGCGCCGAGGTCGGCCGCGGTGCGGGCGACGGTGACGACGAGCCGGGCGTCGTCCTCGAGCTGCCCGTCCCAGTAGAGGAGGCCGCCGCGGAGCCCCACCCGCTGCAGCGCGGGAGCCAGCACCAGCGCCTCCGACGCGGAGACCAGACGCGGACGCGGAAGGGTCTTGCTGCTGGTCCGGGCGGCCCGGCGCAACAGGTCACCGGCGGCGACGCCGCCACGTGCGACCAGGGCCTGGGTGCGCGAGACGCTGCCGGTGAGGGGCAGCAGGAACGGCGCGGCCCGGGTGAGGTGGGGGGCGGTGGTCGCGAGCAGCACGCCGCGCTCGACCGCGGACTCGTGGGCCACCCCGACCTGGCCGTGCGCGAGGTAGCGCAGCCCGCCGTGCACCAGCTTGCTGGACCACCGCGAGGTGCCGAAGGCCAGGTCGTGGGCGTCGACCGCCAGCACGGACAGGCCCCGGCTGACGGCGTCGAGGGCGACCCCGGCGCCGGTGATGCCGAGGCCGACCACCACCACGTCGTACGACGCCGCGAGCCCGCCCGCCCCGGCGCTGATCCGCCGGCTCATGGTGCGAGCGCCACCGTCAGGAGGTGACGCAGCTCCTCGTCGAGGTCGGTCTCGGACACCTGGTCGTCGACCATCGTCTGGGCCGACAGCACGAAGCCGTGGCAGGCCAGCAGCAGTCCGCGGGCGATCGTCGCCGGGTCACCGGTGCGGACGGTCCCGTCGGCCTGGCCGGCGGCGACGCGGGCCGCGACCAGCTCGAGGACCGCGTCCTGGGAGCGTCCGCGACGGGCCAGCAGGTAGGGGAGCAGCAGCTCGGGGTCGAGCTCGACGATCCGCAGGAAGAGCTCGTTGTCGCGCAGCGCGCGGACGGTGTCGACCACGGCCGTCACGACGTCGGCGGCAGCGGCCCGCGTGGCCACGACCTCGCCCCACTCGCGCGTCATCAGGTCGCCGAGCAGGGTCGGCATGTCGGGCCAGGCGCGGTAGATCGTCATCCGGCTGACCCCGGCGCGGCGCGCGACCTCGGTCAGGGTCGTCCGGCGCCACCCCACGTCGAGGATGCAGGCGCGGGCGGCGTCCAGGTAGCCGTCGCGGGGGTCGGCCGCCGGGGCGGGGGTGTTACGAAGTGACGCCATGTGTCACACTGTAACGCATGACCGTGGAGATGCACCCCACCCGGTGGGGGGACCCCGAGGCCGTCCGCCCGCTGCCGGACAACGCCCGCGGGCTCGTCGAGATGGCCTTCGGGATCGACGAGCGGCCCGCGGTGGACCAGCCGTCGCTGCCGACGCCGGGGCTCGCCGAGGACCTGCTGACGGGCCTGCGCGACCTGGTCGGCTCCGACCACGTGTTGGTCGACGACGACACCCGTCGCCTCCGCACCCGCGGCAAGTCCACGCCCGACCTGCTCCGGGCCCGGGCCGGCGACCTCGCCGACGCACCGGACGCCGTGGTCCGTCCCGACGGCCACGACGAGGTCGCGGCCGTGCTGGCCTGGGCGGCGGAGCACCGGATCGCCGTGACGCCCTTCGGCGGCGGCACCTGCGTGACGGGCGGCCTCGCCACCCCCTCGTCGGTCAGGGACGGCTACGCCGGCCTGGTCTCGCTCGACCTGGTGCGGATGAAGCGACTGCTCGACGTCGACCCCGTCTCGATGACCGCCACCCTCGAGCCCGGTCTGCGCGGCCCGGAGGCCGAGGCGCTTCTCGCCGAGCACGGCCTGACGCTGGGCCACTACCCGCAGTCCTTCGAGTTCGCCTCCATCGGTGGCTTCGCCGCCACCCGCTCCAGCGGCCAGGCCAGCGCCGGCTACGGCCGGTTCGACGCGATGGTGGTCGGCCTGCGGGCAGCCACGCCCGCGGGCGAGCTGCGGCTCGGCACCGCGCCGGCCACCGCCGCCGGCCCCGACCTGCGCCAGCTGCTCCTCGGCTCCGAGGGTGTCTTCGGTGTCATCACGAGCGTGACCGTGCGGGTGCGCCGGCTCCCGGAGATGACGGCGTACGCCGGCTGGCGGTGGCCCTCGTTCACCGAGGGTGCCGCGGCCCTGCGCACCCTGGCGCAGGCGGGTCTGCTCCCGACGGTGATCCGGCTCTCCGACGAGGCCGAGACCGCGGTCAACCTGGCCCGACCCGAGGAGATCGGCACCACCGAGCCGGGCTGCCTCATGGTCGTCGGGTTCGAGGGGGCCGCCGCGGCGGTGGCGGCGCGCCGCGATGCGGTGACCGCCGTCCTCACCGGTCTCGGGGGCACCGACCTGGGCGCCGGCCCGGGGGAGGCGTGGGCCGATGGCCGCTACCGGGCGCCGTACCTCCGCGACGCCATGCTCGACGTCGGCGTCCTCGTCGAGACCCTCGAGACCGCCGCGTTCTGGTCGCGCCTGGAGGACACCTACGTCGCGGTGAAGGAGGCCCTCGAGGCCTCCCTGGCCGGTGCGATGGTGCTCTGCCACGTCAGCCACGTCTACGAGACGGGGGCCTCGCTCTACTTCACGGTGGCAGCCAAGGAGGCCGAGGACCCGCTGGCCCAGTGGGACGCCGCCAAGCGGGCGGCGTCGGACGCAATGGTCGCCGCCGGCGCGACCATCACCCACCACCACGCGGTCGGCACCGACCACACGCCGTGGCTGACCGACGAGATCGGCCCGGTCGGCGTGCAGGTGCTCCGCGCGGTGAAGGCGTCCCTCGACCCGGCGGGGATCCTCAACCCCGGGGTCCTCATCCCCTGAGACGGTCTGGGTCCTTCCCCGACGCGAACCGCCAGACCAGCACCTCCGTCTCCTCGCGCGCGGCCAGCGTCAGGTCCGGCTCGCCGGTCGCCCGGAGGGCGTCGCCGGCGCCGAGCTCCGCACCGGAGGCCGTCACCGACCCGGTCACGACATGCACGTGGGCCAGTGGCGCGGCCGGCAGCGACAGGGTGCCGTCCGGCAGCAGCCGCACCACCCCGAGGGACGCCCCGGCCACCGCGACCGGCAGCGGCCCGTCCGGTCCCACCAGCGGCACCAGCGAGCCGGGCTCGACCGACACGTCGGCGACCCCGCGCTCCGGGGTGCCGCCCGCCGCGTCGGGCCGCAGCCACGCCTGCACGAACCGGCACCCCTCGGGTCCCGCCACCTCGCGGTGGGTGATGCCGGACCCGGCCGACTGCACGGCCACCTGGCCCGGCCCCAGCCGTGAGACGCCGTCGTGGACCAGCTCGCCGCTGACGACCCACGTCACGATCTCGACGTCGGCGTGCCGGTGGTCCGTGAACCCCGCCCCGGGCTCGAGCGCGTGGTCGTCGTGGCAGGTCAGCGGCCCGAAGCCGAGGTTGCCGGGGTCGTAGTGAGCCCCGAACGAGAAGGCGTGCCACGTCCGGATGCCGGACGACTCGGTGAAGAATCGTGAGGTTCCCCGGCGGACGTCGGTGCCCATGGACCAAGATGATGGCGTGTTCCCGCAACTGCCGGCCGGGTTCCGCTTCGGCACCAGCACCGCGGCCTACCAGATCGAGGGGGCCGCGACTGAGGACGGCAAGGGGCCGAGCATCTGGGACACCTTCGTCTCCAGCCCGGGCCGGATCGCCGACGGCTCGACCGGCGAGGTCGCCAGCGACCACTACCACCGGTACGAGGAGGACGTCGCGCTGCTGCGCCGGCTCGGCGCGGGCGGCTACCGCTTCTCGGTCTCCTGGCCGCGGATCCAGCCGAAGGGGTCGGGGCCGGCCAACCCGCAGGGCCTGGCGTTCTACGACCGCCTGATCGACCGGCTGCTCGAGGCCGAGGTCGCGCCGATGGTGACGCTCTACCACTGGGACCTGCCGCAGGCGCTGCAGGAGGACGGCGGCTGGCTGAACCGCGACACCGTCGAGCGCTTCGCCGAGTACGCCGGCATCGTGGGCGCGGCCTTCGCCGACCGCGTCGAGCACTGGGTCCCGATCAACCAGCCCAACGTGCACACCGTCCAGGGACACGCCGTCGGGGTCCACGCCCCGGGCATGCCCCTGCTCTTCGACTCCCTGTGGGTGGCCCACCACCTGCTGGTGGGTCACGGCCGGGCCGCGAGCGCCCTGCGGGCGGCCGGCGCCGCCAGCATCGGGTGCGCCAACAACCACGCGCCGATCTGGCCGGCCAGCGACAAGGACGCCGACGTGGGCGCCGCCAAGCTCTTCGACACGCTCTGGAACGGCATGTTCCTGGAGTCGATGCTGCTCGGGCGCTACCCCGCCGACGTCGCCCCGCTGATGGAGGACCTGGTGCGGCCGGGCGACCTCGTCACCATCCGGCAGCCCCTCGACTTCTACGGCGTCAACTACTACAACCCGATGAAGGTCGCGGCGGCCCCCGACGAGGCCGAGAACCCGTTCGAGATCCTCGAGCCGCTCGGCCACCCGACCACCGACAACGGCTGGGTGATCGTGCCCGACGCGCTCCGCGAGTGGCTGATCACCTTCCGCGCCCGCTACCGGGCCGCGCTGCCGCCGATCCTCATCACCGAGTCCGGGGGCTGCTTCAACGAGGGGCCCGGACCCGACGGCGTGGTCGACGACCAGCGCCGCATCGACTACCTCGACGCCCACCTGCGCGCTGTCGCGGTGGCCATCGACCGCGGTGTCGACGTCCGCGGCTACTACACCTCCACGCTGCTCGACGGCTTCGAGTGGGCGGAGGGCTTCACCCAGCGCTTCGGGCTGGTCCACGTCGACCCCGACACCCAGGACCGGACCCCGAAGCGCTCCTTCGACTGGTACGCCGGGATGGTGGCCTCGCAGCCGAGCGCCAACTCCCTCAGCGGCCCCTGACGCGCGGCGCAGGTCACGACGGCGGTCAGAGCGCTGCCGCGAGCTCCGTGCCCTGCTGGATCGCCCGCTTGGCGTCGAGCTCGGCGGCCACGTCGGCGCCGCCGATCAGGTGCGACGAGGCGCCGGCCGCCACCAGCTCGTCGTGGAGCGATCGCACCGACTCCTGGCCGGCGCACACGACGACGTGGTCGACCGGCACCAGCTGCGGCTCGCCGTCGACGAGCAGGTGCAGCCCGTCGTCGTCGATGCGCACGTAGGTCGCGCCGCTGACCTGGGTCACCCCCGACTGCCGCAGCACGGCGCGGTGCGCCCAGCCGGAGGTCTTGCCGAGGCCGGTGCCGATGGGGCTGGTCTTCCGCTGCACCAGCGTCACCTCGCGGACCGGCGTGCGCGGCTTGGGCTCCGTCACGCCCCCCGGGTGGACGGCCGGGTCACCGACGCCCCAGTGGGCGAGCCAGTCCTCCTCGGTGTCGGTCGGGTCGTGGGTGAGCCAGTGGGACACGTCGACGCCGATCCCGCCGGCGCCGATCACGGCCACCCGCCGGCCCGGCACCACGGCGCCGGAGAGCACGTCGGCGTACGACGCCACGCTGGGGTGGTCGATGCCGGTGATCTCCGGCATCCGGGGCTCGACGCCGGTCGCCACCACCACCTCGTCGAAGGCGGTCAGGTCGGCCGCCGTCGCCCGGGTGCCGAGCCGGACGTCGACGCCCAGCACCTCGAGCCGGCGGCGGTAGTAGCGCAGCGTGTCGGCGAAGTCCTCCTTGCCGGGGACCGCCTTCGCGAGCCGGAACTGGCCGCCGATCTCGAGGTCGGCCTCGAAGAGCGTCACGACGAAGCCACGCTCGGCCGCGGACACGGCGGCGGCCAGGCCCGCCGGCCCGGCGCCGACGACGGCCACCGAGGCCGCGCGCCGGGTCGGACCCAGCACCAGCGTCGTCTCGTGGCAGGCCCGCGGGTTGACCAGGCAGGAGGCGGTCCGGTTGCTGAAGGTGTGGTCGAGGCACGCCTGGTTGCAGGCGATGCAGGTGTTGATCTCGTCGGCCCGGCCCGACGCCGCCTTGGCGACGATGTCGGGATCGGCGAGGAAGGGCCGTGCCATCGACACCAGGTCGGCCGTGCCCTCGGCGAGCAGCCGCTCGGCGAGCTCGGGGGTGTTGATCCGGTTCGACGCGATGACCGGTACGCCGACGGCCTCCCGCAGCCGGGCGGTGTGGCCGGCCCAGACGCCACGCGGCACCTGGGTGATGATCGTGGGCACCCGCGCCTCGTGCCAGCCGATGCCGGTGTTGAGGGCGGTGACGCCGGCGGCCTCGAGCCGGCCGGCGAGCTCGACGGTCTCCTCCCACGTCTGGCCGCCGTCGACCAGGTCGAGCAGCGAGATCCGGTAGACGACCGGGAAGTCGTCGCCGACCAGCTCGCGGATCCGCTCCACGACGCGGACCGGGAACCGCATCCGCTTCTCGGCCGAGCCGCCCCACTCGTCGGTGCGGTCGTTGGTGCGAGCGGCGAGGAACTGGTTGAGGAGGTAGCCCTCCGACCCCATCACCTCGACCGCGTCGTAGCCCGCCTTCCGCGCGAGCACGACCGACCGGGCGAAGTCGTCGACGGTGCGGTGCACGGCCCGGGTCGACAGCGCCCGTGGCCGGAACGGGGTGATCGGGGACTTCCTCGCGGAGGCGCCGACGACCAGCGGGTGGTAGCCGTAGCGGCCGGCGTGCAGGACCTGCAGCGCGATCGCGCCACCCTCCTCGTGCACCGCGTCGGTGACCTGCTCGTGGCGGGCGGCGTGCAGCCGGTTGGTCATCTCGCCGGCGAACGGCTTGAGCCAGCCACGCTTGTTGACGGCGTACCCGCCGGTGACGATGAGGCCCGCACCGCCCCGGGCGCGCTCGGCGAAATAGGCCGCGAGCCGCGGCAGGTCCCACACCCGGTCCTCCAGCCCGGTGTGCATCGAGCCCATCACCACGCGGTTGCGCAGCCTCAGCGGGCCGAGGGTGATCGGCGCCAGCAGGTGGGGGTAGTCGTTCATGCGCTTCCTTCGGTGGTTGAGGTGCGAGCGGAGCGAGCCTCGAGACCCAGGTAGTCGGTGAGCCAGTCGATCCAGAACTGCTCGAGCCGGATCCCGCCCCGCAGCACGAGGTACTGGTCGCGCTCGGCGCCGGTGAGCGCCGCCGGGTCGGGGTAGTCCTTGGCCAGCTGCTCGTAGTGGGCCAGCCGGGCGTGGTGGTCGGCCAGGCTCGAGCGGACCCCCGCGAGCACGGCCTCGCGGTCGCCGTACGACGCCCCGCGCAGCTTGACGGCGACGTCGCTGCGGAAGGTCTCCATCGGCATCGGCTCGGCCAGCCACGCGGCGAGCACCCGGCGACCCGCGCGCGAGGGTCGGTAGACCCGGGTGTCGGGGCGCCCGTGCTGGGCGACGGTCTCGACGCTCACCCAGCCGTCCGACTCCATCCGCGCCAGGACCCGGTAGATCTGCTGGTGCGTGGCGTGCCAGAAGAAGCCGATCGAGCGGTCGAAGCGCCGGGCCAGCTCGAGCCCGCCGGCGGGTCGCTCGCTGAGCGCGACCAGCAGGGCGTGCTCGAGGGCCATGCACCCAGCCTGCCGCCCTATGCAACTCGTTGCAAGCGCGTGTGGTCCGGGTCACCAGTCCCCGGACCTGCCCGGCGGCCGCGTGGCGCTCTGCCATGCTCGGCGACATGGGCTACGCACTCGGGCAGGGCACCGGGCCGCTGCGTGGCGTGAAGGTGGTCGAGCTCGCCGGCATCGGGCCGGGACCCCACGCGTGCATGCTGCTCGCCGACCTCGGTGCCGACGTCATCCGTGTCGACCGTCCCGGCGGCGGGAGCATGGACGTCGGCAGCCACGACGTGCTCACGCGGGGGCGGCCCAGCGTCGCGATCGACCTCAAGCACGCTGACGGCGTCCGGACCGTGCTCGACCTCGTGGCCGGGGCCGACGCGCTCGTGGAGGGGCTGCGGCCGGGCACCACCGAGCGGCTCGGTCTCGGGCCCGAGGACTGCTGGGAGCACAACCCCCGCCTCGTCTACGGGCGGATGACGGGCTGGGGCCAGGACGGACCGTGGGCCCACGCCGCGGGCCACGACCTCAACTACGTTGCGGTGACCGGCGCGCTCCACGCTTCCGGCCAGGATCCTGCACGGCCCCACTTCCCCGGCAACCTGATCGGCGACTTCGGTGGTGGCTCGACCTACCTGGTGATCGGCGTCCTCGCCGGCCTGCTCGAGGCGCGGACCAGCGGCCGCGGCCAGGTGGTCGATGCCGCGATCGTGGACGGCGTGGCCAGCCTCAACGCCATGGCGACCACCCTGGCCGGTCTGGGGCTCCAGCCCGAGAGCCGGGCCAGCGGCCTGCTCGACGGCGGGACTCCCTACTACGACGTCTACGAGACCGCCGACGGCCGCCACGTCTCGGTGGCCGCCCTCGAGCCGCAGTTCTACGCCGAGCTGCTCCGCCGGCTCGACCTGGTGGACGAGGCGCCGGACCGCGACGACCCCGCCGGGCAGGCGGCGCTGCGCACCCTGCTGGCCGACACCTTCCGGCGGCGGACGCAGGCGGAGTGGGCCGAGGTCTTCGACGCCACGGACGCGTGCGTGGCGCCGGTGCTGCCGCTCAGCGAGGCCGTCCGTCACCCGCACCTGGCCGCCCGCGGCACCTACGTGACCGTCGACGGACTGACCCAGCCCGCCCCGGCACCGCGGTTCAGCCGCACCCGCGCCACCCTGGGACGTCCGCCCGCGACCGCCGGGGCCGACAGCCGCGAGGCGCTGACCGCCTGGGGCGTGCGCGACGTCGATGCCCGGCTCGCCTCCGGTGCCGTGGTGCAGGCATGAAGCCCTTCCTCTTCCTGGGCACCCGGGCCGAGGACGCCGCCGCCGACGACGAGTACGCCGCCGTGCTGCGCTGCGCCGACCTCGACGAGCCCGGCCTGCGGCGGGTGCGGCTCGAGCGGGACGAGCTCGGCACGGTCGACCTCGACGACTGGTCGGGCATCCTCCTGGGCGGCGGACCGTTCAACGTCAGCGACCCCGAGCAGGCGAAGTCGGCGGTGCAGCGCCGGGTCGAGGCCGAGCTGGCGGACGTGGCCCGGCAGGCGGTCGCGGCGGACTTCCCGTTCTTCGGCGCCTGCTACGGCATCGGCGTGCTCGGCAGCCTCCCGGGCGGGCTGGTCGACCGCACCTACGGCGAGCCGATCGGTTGCGTCGAGGTGACCCTGGCCGAGGAGGGGCGGCGCGACCCGCTCTTCGACGGCATGCCCGACGCCTTCTCCGTGTTCCTGGGCCACAAGGAGGCCGTCACCCGCCTGCCCGATGGCGCCGTCGCCCTGGCGAGCTCGACGGCCTGCCCGGTGCAGGCGTTCCGGATCGGGCGCAACGTCTACGCCACCCAGTTCCACCCCGAGCTCGACATCGGCGGCCTCTGCCTGCGGGTCGACGTCTACCGCGACTACGGCTACTTCGAGCCCGAGCAGGCCCGGGACCTCCAGGACATGGCGCGGCGCAGCGTGGTGACGGAGCCGCCGGCGCTGCTGGCCAACTTCGTCGGGAGGTACGCACGGTGACCGAGCACCTCGACGTGCTGATCATCGGAGCCGGGCTGTCCGGCATCGGCGCCGCGGCCCGGCTCGGCCAGGAGCACCCCCACCGCACCTACGCGATCCTCGAGGGTCGCGATGCCACCGGCGGGACCTGGGACCTGTTCCGCTACCCCGGCATCCGCTCCGACTCCGACATGTTCACGATGGGCTACCGGTTCCGGCCCTGGCGCAGCGACCGCGTCCTCGCCGAGGGCGAGGAGATCCTGGGCTACCTGCGCGAGACCGCCCGCGACCACGGCGTCGACGAGCACGTCCGCCTGCAGCACCGGGTCGTCGCGGCCGACTGGGACCACCGGGCCCGTCGGTGGACGGTCACCGCGGAGACCCCCGGGGGGACGACCACCCTCACCACCGACTTCCTGTGGTGCTGTGCCGGCTACTACGACTTCGACGACCCGCACGTGCCCGAGATCCCCGGCCGCGCGGACTTCGGCGGCACCGTCGTGCACCCCCAGCACTGGCCCGACGAGCTCGACACCCGCGGCCGCCGCGTGGTGGTCATCGGCAGCGGCGCGACCGCGGTGACGCTGGTGCCGGCGCTGGCCGAGGCCGGGGCCGCGCAGGTGACCATGCTGCAGCGCTCGCCGACGTACGTGCTGGCCCTGCCGGCCGTCGACCCCGTCGCCCGCTTCCTCGGACGGCTGCTGCCGGAGCGGTGGTCCTACCCCGTGACGCGCTGGAAGAACGTGGCCGCGGCCACCCTCGGCTACCGCGCCAGCCGGAAGTGGCCCCGCCTGGCCAGACGCGTGATCCGCAGCCAGGTCGCCCGGCAGCTCCCGGAGGGCTACCCCGTCGACGTCCACTTCCGACCCACCTACGACCCGTGGGACCAGCGGCTGTGCCTGGTCCCCGACGGTGACCTGTTCCGGGTGATCCGGCGGGGCACGGCCACGGTCGTGACCGACACGATCGAGCGGTTCACCCGAGAGGGCCTGCTGCTCACCTCCGGCGAGGAGCTGACTGCCGACGTGGTCGTCACGGCGACCGGGTTCGACCTCAAGGTGATGGGTGGGGTGGCGCTGAGCGTCGGGGGCGAGCCGGTCGACCTGCGCGAGCGGATGGCCTACCGCGCCCTGATGTTCGCCGGTGTCCCCAACTTCGCCTACACGATCGGCTACACGAACGCCTCGTGGACGCTCAAGGCCGACCTGGTGGCCGACTACGTCTGCCGGCTGCTCCGCCACCTCGACCGAACGGGGAGCCGCACGGTCGTGGCCGTCCCCGACCCCGGGGTCCGGCCGGTCCCGTTCCTCGACTTCGAGGCCGGCTACGTCAAGCGCTCGCTGCACCGGCTGCCGCAGCAGGGTGACCGGGAGCCGTGGCGGCTGCGCCAGAGCTACTTCCACGACCTGCGGACGCTGCGGCGGGGCGACCTCGACGACGGCGTGCTGCGGTTCTCCTGACCCGTTGGGGTCGGGGGGTAGGTTCCGGACATGAGCCAGCAGCGCGACGACCGGCCCTCCGGCGACCAGGAGGACGAGGGCCAGGTCTCCGAGGTCGGGCGTCTCGACGAGACGGTCGCCGGCGGCGCGGACGCCACCGACAAGACCACCGGCATCGCCCCCGACCAGTCCGAGCCCGAGGGCGACGACACGGACGACTGACGGCCGACCCCAGGGTCGGCGACGCACGGGGGCCGGTCGCGGATTCATCCCGGGGGCGCCCGAGGTCCTAGGGTGGTCTCGACGGTCCGACCAGTCTTGCCGCGGACCCGGGCGCCGAGAGGCGCCGCTCACGCAGGTGAGCGAACGCAGCAGCCCCGAGCTGCCGGCCCCGCCTCCCGGCGGAAGCGCGTTGGTGAGACACCAACCGGAAGACACCCCCCGTGACCGTGCAGTCCCTCGACGCCTTCGAGACCCTCGGCGTCCCCTCCGACCTGTCCACCGTGCTCGCCCAGCAGGGCATCACCTCACCCACCCCCATCCAGGCCGCCACGCTCCCGGACTCGCTCGCGGGTCGCGACGTGCTCGGCCGCGGCCGGACCGGTTCCGGCAAGACCTTCGCGTTCCTGCTGCCCCTGGTCGCCCGGCTGTCCACCGACCGCCGGCGGGCGGCTCCTCGCCGCCCCCGCGCGCTGGTGCTGGCCCCGACCCGCGAGCTGGTCGGCCAGATCGAGGCAGCGCTGGCCCCGCTGGCCGAGGCGAGCGGCCTGCGCACCCAGACGGTCTTCGGCGGCGTTGGCCAGAACCCCCAGGTCGCCGGGCTGCGGAAGGGTGCGGACATCGTGCTGGCCTGCCCCGGGCGGCTGGAGGACCTGATCGGCCAGGGCCACTGCGACCTCGGCGCGGTGGAGGTGACGGTGCTCGACGAGGCCGACCACATGGCCGACCTCGGCTTCCTGCCCGCCGTACGTCGCCTGCTCGGCCAGACGCCACGGGGAAGCCAGCGGCTGCTCTTCTCGGCGACGCTGGACCGGGCGATCGACGTGATCGTGCAGCAGTTCCTGCGTGACCCGGTCACCCACGAGGCGGACTCCGCCCAGTCGCCGGTGGCGACCATGTCCCACCACGTGCTGCACGTGAAGCACGAGCAGCGCGTGCCGATCCTGGTCGAGCTCACCAGCGCCCCGGGGCGGACGGTGGTCTTCACGCGGACCAAGCGGGGGGCCAGGACGCTCGCACGTCAGCTGAACAGCCGCGGCGTCCCGAGCGTGGACCTGCACGGCAACCTGAGCCAGAACGCGCGCACGCGCAACCTCGAGGCGTTCCACAGCGGCCGGGCGGAGACCCTCGTCGCCACGGACATCGCAGCGCGTGGCATCCACGTCGACGACGTGGCGCTGGTCGTCCACGCCGACCCGCCGGTCGAGCACAAGGCCTACCTGCACCGCTCCGGTCGGACGGCGCGCGCCGGGGCGGCCGGCACCGTGGTCACCCTCATGACCGACGCCCAGGTGAGGGACGTCCGGAGCCTGGCGCGTCAGGCCGGCATCCGGCCGGTGACCACCAAGGTGAGCGGGCCGGAGCACCCTGTCCTGGCCGAGCTGGCGCCGGGCGAGCGGACGCTGCAGCCCGGGGGCTACGCGCCCGAGGGCGGCCAGGTCTCCCAGGGTCCCGGTACGTCGCGTCGCTCGCCGGGGTCGGGTGGGAAGGCCACGCCGCGCGGGGGCCGCACCGGCAGCACGCGGTCCCGGCGGTCCCGGCGTCGGCGGACATCCGGCTCGGGCGCCGGCGGGGGCCGGACCCAGCAGGGGAGCACCCCCGGTCAGGGGCGCCGTCCGGGGTCCGGCAGCCACAGCGCAGCGTCCTTCTCCCGCGGCAGGTGAGGTTCCCCACCCCGGCGGGTGCATCGGTTCGCCTGTTCGGGTGTGGTGGCGCCGCCGAGGCCACTGCTGGGCTGGAGGTCCATCTACGAGAGGAACGCCATGGGCATGGACGACAAGGCCGAGAACCGCGCCGAGGACCTCAAGGGCAAGGCCAAGGAGACCACCGGCAAGGCGACCGGCAACGAGCGCCTCGAGGGTGAGGGCAAGGGCGACCAGGCGTCGGCGTCGATGAAGAACGCGGGCGAGAAGGCCAAGGACGCCGTCAGCGACGCCAAGGACGCGTTCAAGAAGTAGTCCCCGGCGGCCGCTTCAGCGCCGCTTCAGCGGCGTGCGTTTCCCTTCTCCTGCTCGACGATCACCGAGGGGGCGACATGGGACGCTCGAGTCGGGGCACCTCCCCGACGTCCCTCGGTCCGCTGCCAGCTGGACGCGGAGCGATCGCACCGGGCCGCACGTGAGCCCGACGGGGGAGAAGGAGTCGAACGGCTCCCGCGACACCCCCGGTCGACCTAGTCTTTCCTTCGGGAGGGACGGGACGACCGGGGGTGCTGCATGCAGGTGCTGCTGCTGGGACCGACGACGGTCGTCGACCGGACCCAGGAGCACGTCCTCCGCAGTGGACGGCAGGCGGGTCTTCTCGCAGTGCTCGCCCTCCACCGCAACCAGACCGTTCCCCTGGACGTGATCGTGGATGCCCTGTGGGGCCACGAGCCTCCCTCCACCGTGCGGAACACCCTCCAGGTGCACGTCTCAGGGCTGCGCCGACTGCTCGGTCGTGACGCCATCAGGTCGTCGGGCGTGGGCTACACCCTCGACATGCCTGGGCTCTCCTGCGACGTGGATGCCTTCGGCGAGCAGGTCACGGCGGCCGAGACCAGCATCCGGAGGGGGCGCTGGCCGGAGGCGAGCCGGTTGTTCCGTTCCGCGCTCGCCCTGTGGCGTGGGCGGGCGCTGGCGGGGCTCGACGGACCCTGGTTCGAGATGCACCGGGACGCGCTGGAACGACGCCGGGTCGAGGCGCAACGCGGGGGCTACGAGGCCGACCTCCGGGTCGGCGGTCACCTCGGCGTGCTGCCGGAGCTGACCCGCGTCTGCGCCGAGCACCCCTACGACGAGGAGCTGGCGCGGCTCCTGATGCTGGCGCAGTACCGCGGGGGACGGGCGGACGAGGCGCTCGCCACCTACCGGCAGACCCGCCGCCGCCTGGTGGACGACCTCGGGGTCGAGCCCGGCCCGCGGCTGCGCCAGCTGCACCGCGAGATCCTCGACAGGGACCCGGGCCTCGAGCCGGATCCACGCCTCAGCGTCGTCCCGCTGTCCGCACTGCCCAGCCCCACGGCGCTGGTCGGTCGAGGTGCCGACCTCGCCGCCCTGGAGGCGCGGCTCGGTGCCCGCCCCGCGGGCCCGACGACCCTCGTGGGCCCGTCCGGGGTCGGCAAGTCGCGCCTGGCGGGGGAGCTGGCCCGCCGTCTCCAGGGCCGGTTCCGCGACGGTGCCGCGGTGCTGGACCTCGAGACCGCCAGCGGGACCGACGGCTTGGCTTCGAGGATCGCGGAGGCGCTCGGGATCCGGCTGGTGAGCGACCCGGTCGCCGAGCTGGCCGAGAGCGACGCGCTGGTGGTCCTCGACGGGATCCGCGTCGACGACCCCGGGCACGCCGGCCTCGTCGACCAGGTCGCCGACCTGGGCCCGGTCGTGCTGGCGACCGCCCATCGTCCCTGCGGCTGGCGGGGCGAGCACGTCCACCCGGTCCGGCCGCTGGCCTCGGAGGTCGACCGCGACCAGGACGCCGGTTCGCCGTCACCCGCCGCCGAGCTGCTGCTGCTCCGGGCCGAGGCGGCCGGCGCCGACGTCGGCGGCGTCCTCGAGGACGCCGAGGCGTGTGCCCGCCTGCTCGACGGGATGCCCCTCGCCATCGAGCTCGCGGCGCCACGCGCGGTGCTGGGCTTCGACGAGCTCCGGGCCGGTCTCGAGCGGGAGCGCGGGCGCGGACGGGCGGGGGTGGCGGTCTCCTACGCCGCCAGTCTCCGTCGTCGCAGCGACGGTGAGCAGGACCTGCTGGAGGTGCTGGCTCGATGCACCGGGCCCGTCGACGCCGAGTGGGTGGGCGACCTCCCCGGACGCGATGCCGGGAGCACCGCGAAGGCGCTCGCCGCGCTGCTGCGTGACGGTCTGGTCCGCCAGCGCGAGGGCTCCCACGGGCGGCCGACGTACGAGGTGCTCAGCGGCGTCCGCCACGAGGTCGTCGGCGACGGGGAGACCTCCGCCACGTGGCAGGCCGACATCGTCCGGACCCACGCGGCCTGGCTCAGCCGCAGCGGCATCAGGCCAAGCTTCCTGGAGTCCGCGGAGTTCTCCCGGCGCAACCGGGCCCTGCTCGACGCGGCCGAGGGCGCCCTCGCCGGGGGCCTGGAGCTGAAGATGCACAGCGCGTGCCTCGCGATCGCCCGGACCCTCATCGAACACACCCTGGTCGTGAGACCCGAGGTGGTCGACCGCGCCTGGCGGGTGCTGACGACCGACGAGGCCCTGGCGATGTTGACCCCGGTCGAGCAGGTGATGGCCCTGGAGTCCGGCGCGGCCTGGGCCGACCTGCACGGCCAGGCTGACCGCATGACGGACCTCGCCGAGGAGGCGGTCGCGCGCGCCCGGGAGCTGGGCGACCCGGCGATCCTCGCCGGCGCGATCGGCTCCTCGGTGGTCACCAGTCACATCAACGGCCGGGCGTGCGCCGCCGACCCGGAGGAGGCGCTGCGGCTCCTGGCCGATGCCGATGCGCTGACGGCGGCCGGTGTGCGCCTGTGGATCGGGCTCACCCGCCCCGACGGGGTGCTGCTGGCCCAGAGCATCGAGCAGGCCCGGTCGCTCCGGCACGCGGGGGTGCTCGCGCTCGGCCTGGCCAACGCCGCCGAGAGCCGGCTGGGCCTGGGCGACGCCTCCGGCGCCGCGCAGCTCGCCAGCGAGGCCTCGGGCATGTACGCCTCGATGCACGTCGGGCTGATGCACGACTACACCACCTCGACGCTGACCACCTGCAGCGCGCTCCTCGGGTCCGGGTCCGACCTCGCCCGTGTCGCGGACGTGGTGGAGTGGTCGTGGCGACGCGAGGACCTCCGGGGCCTCACCGACGCGCTGCTCAAGCTGGCCGCCGCGCTGCGCGCCACCGGGGACACCGAGGCCGCGCGGCACGCACTGGGGCTCTTCTGGACCCAGATCACGACCCACGGCGTCGCGGTCGCCGAGACGGAGAGGCAGCTGCTCGACGCGTGGCTGGACGGCGTGTCGCCGGTCTCCCCCGACCGGCCGGTGCCGGACGTGCTCACGCGCGTCCTCGCCGCGGCCCGGCGCCGCGACGCCGGCGACACCGCGGTGGAGCGGTCGCGCCACCTCGCCGGGTGAGCAGCCGGCGGCCTTCGCCCGGCCCGTAGTCTCACAGGGCCGGAAGAAGGAGGCGCTGGTGAGGCTCTGGCTGCGCAACGCGCTGTGGGACCAGGTCCCACGCGACCACCGCGCCACCCCGGAGGCGCTCCGCCGCCGCCAGTGGGTCACGGGGGTGGTCGTCGTGCTGGGCGGCGTGGTCCTCGGGCTCAGCCTCCGCCTCGAGCCGGGCAGCCCCTGGTTCTACGTCGCCTCGCTCGGCCTCTCCTCGATCTGGGCGCTGGGCGCCTTCGCGTCCGGACCGCTCCACCTGGGTCGGATCATGCACTCCGAGGGGTTGGGGCGGCCCGTGGCGGCGCCCTTCATCCTCGGGCTGGCGCTGGCGGGCGTCTTCGTCGCCGGCGCGCTCGTCGTGCGCCAGGTCCCGTGGCTGGCGCGGCAGGTCGGCGACGTCACCGCGTTCGTGGAGCAGGGCTCGATCCCGTTGATCGTGCTCATCACCGCGACCACCGGGGCCGCCGAGGAGCTCTTCTTCCGGGGGGCGGTCTACGCCGCCACACCCCGCCACCCCGTCCTCGTCTCGACGGCGCTCTACACGCTGGCCACCTACGCGACCGGCAACGTGATGCTCACCTTCGCGGCCGTGGTCCTGGGGCTCCTGGTCGGCCTGCAGCGCCGCGCGTCCGGCGGCATCATGGCGCCGATCATCACCCACCTGACGTGGTCGTTGACGATGCTGTTCGCGCTACCCCTGATCTTCGTCTGACCGGCGCTCCTCGAGCGCCAGGCGCACGGCCTCCTCGTAGGACATCGGCTCTCCCGGCACGAGCTCCTCGATGGAGCGGTCCGTGACGACGACGGGCGTGCCCATCGAGTCGATCAGGTTGCGCCCGGTCATCACGTTGACGTCCGTCACCAGGGCCAGCCAGTAGGACGACAGCCGCGGGGTCAGGACCGGCACCCGCAGGATCGGGACCGAGCGCCCCGAGTTGAGCCGAGCCGCGACCTTCAGCATCTCCAGGTAGGTCAGCCGGTCGGGGCCGCCGATCTCGAAGACCCGCCCGAAGGCGGCGTCGTTGCCGGCGACGCCGGCCAGGTAGCGGACCACGTCGTCCAGCGCGATCGGCTGGGTCGGCGTCGACACCCACTTCGGCACCACCATCGCGGGCAGGTTCTTCACCAGCTGCCGGGTGAGCTCCCACGAGATGCCGCCGTGCCCGACCACGATCGCGGCACGCAGCACGGTCACCGGGACGCCGGTCCCCGCCAGCAGCCCCTCGACCTCCCGTCGGGACCGCAGGTGCGGGGAGAGCTCCTCGTCCTCGTCCCCCAGGCCGCCGAGGTAGACGATCTGGCGCACCCCCGCGGCCTTCGCGGCGTCGGCGAAGGTGCGCGCGGCCTCGGCGTCGCGCTCCTCGAAGTCGGGCGCGTCGAGGGAGTGGACGAGGTAGTAGGCGACGTCGACCCCGTCGAGCGGGGCATCCAGCGACTCCCGGTCGAACACGTCACCGGCCACCGGGTCGCCCGGCCCGTCGTAGGTCTCGGGGTGGCGCGTCATGGCCCGCACCTCGTGGCCGGCCTCGACCAGCACCGGCGTGAGCGCCCGGCCCACGAAGCCCGTCGCGCCGGTCACCAGCACCCGCAGCCGCTCACTCATGCCTGCCAGCCTAGGGGGACTGGGCACGCGAGCGGCGTGCGATGCCCTCCCGCTTCTCCTCGTCCATGGCCGACTCGTAGGCGGCCACGAGCGAGGCGATCGACAGCGGCTTGAGGCGCTCGACGACCTCGCGGAGCTTCTCCGGTGAGGCGCCCGACTCCTTGTACGCCGGCCACACCATGGTCCGGAACAGGTCGTAGAGCTCCTTGGCGATCTGTCGGCCGTGCTCGGCGTAGACGTCGGCGGCGGCGACCGCGGCCTCGGTGGGGAAGCCGAGGTCGAGCAGGCCCAGCCCGACCGAGAGCTGGGAGCCGGCGACCTCGAAACGGCCGCGCCGGTCGCGCAGCGCGATGCCGAGGGCGGCCAGGGTGGCGAGGTCCTCGTCGGTCAGCGTGCGGTTGGCCCGGCGGTTCAGCTCGGCGCGCGTCATCACGACGGGCGCCTCGGACTGCCAGGGCGCGAGCATGGTGCGGTGCAGGGCGATGTCCTCGGGGGTGGCTCCGGTCGGGATCCCCCGGAGGTAGCGCTCGATCGCCGCCAGGGTGAAACCGTGGCTCTGCAGCTCCCGCACGAGCTCCAGTCGCGCGACGTGGTCCGGCGTGTAGTAGCCCGAGCGACCTCGCCGGACCGGCGGCGGCACGAGCCCCTTGGTCGTGTAGAAGCGCACGTTCCGGACGCTCAGGCCGACCCGGTCGGTCAGCTCCTCCAGCGTCAGCAGCTCCCGTGCCGACTCGACGCTCTCGCCCATCCAGCACCCTCTCTCCCGGTGGGACCTCGACCCGGTGGCCGGGCCGGCCCGTGTGACCGGGTCCACCTTGACGACGTTGACAGTATCGGTGTCACAATCGGGAGCGGCAACACCACACTCCACCCGAGGACGGTCATGGCAGAAGCATTCGTGTACGACCACCTGCGCACGCCGCGCGGCAAGGGCAAGGCAGTCGGCTCCCTCCACGAGGTGAAGCCGATCGACCTGATCGTCGGCCTCCTCGACGAGGTCCGTACCCGGAACCCGGGGCTCGACCCCCACCGCGTCGACGACGTCGTGCTCGGGGTCGTCAGCCCGATCGGCGAGCAGGGTGGCGACATCGCCAAGACCGCGGCCCTCGCCGCGGGCTACCCGGAGACCGTCGGCGGCGTACAGCTCAACCGGTTCTGCGCCTCGGGTCTCGAAGCCGTCAACCAGGCCGCCGCCCGGGTGCGCTCCGGTTTCGAGGACCTGATCCTCGCCGGTGGGGTCGAGTCGATGAGCCGGGTGCCGATGGGCTCCGACGGCGGCGCCTGGGCGATGGACCCCGCGACCGCGCTGACCACGGGCTTCGTCCCGCAGGGGATCGGCGCCGACCTCATCGCGACCCTCGAGGGGTGGACGCGCGAGGACGTCGACGCCTACGCGTCGGAGTCGCACCAGCGCGCCGCCAAGGCCTGGGCCAACGGCTACTTCGCGCGGTCCGTGGTGCCCGTCAAGGACCAGAACGGCCTGACCGTGCTCGACCACGACGAGCTGGTGCGGCCCGACACGAGTCCCGAGGGCCTGGCCGGTCTGAAGCCGTCCTTCGCCCAGATGGGCGCCGACGCCGGCTTCGACGACGTCGCGCTGGAGAAGTACCACTGGGTGCCCGCGATCGACCACGTCCACCACGCCGGCAACTCCTCCGGCATCGTCGACGGCGCCGCGGTCGTGGCGGTCGGGAGCGAGCAGGTCGGGCACGACCTCGGCCTGACGCCCCGGGCCCGCATCGTCGCCACCGCGGTCTCGGGTGCCGACCCGACGATCATGCTCACCGGTCCCGCCCCGGCGACGCGCAAGGTGCTGGCCAAGGCCGGTCTCGAGGTCTCCGACATCGACCTCTTCGAGATGAACGAGGCCTTTGCCGCGGTGGCGATGCGCTTCATGCGTGACATGGGCATCACCCACGACGTGACCAACGTGAACGGCGGGGCGATCGCGATGGGTCACCCGCTCGGCGCCACGGGCGCGATGATCCTCGGCACCCTCATCGACGAGCTGGAGCGCCGCGACCAGCGCCGCGGCCTCGCCACGCTGTGCATCGGCGGCGGCATGGGTGTCGCCACCATCGTCGAGCTCGTCTGACCGCCGCCGTACCTCCCAGGAGAGAACACCACCCATGACTGCCACCCAGCACGAGCAGCAGACCGCCGTCCACTACGAGCGGGACGACGACGGGATCGTCACCCTCACCCTCGACGACCCCACCGCCAGTGCCAACACGATGAACGAGATCTACCAGCGGTCGATGCAGGCCGCGGTCGACCGCCTCCACGACGAGCGCGACCAGGTCACCGGCGTCGTGGTGACCAGCGCCAAGAAGACGTTCTTCGCCGGCGGCAACCTCACGCTGATGAGCCAGGCCACCAGGGACGACGCCCCGCGCATCTTCGCGGAGGTCGAGGCGGTCAAGGCGACCCTGCGCCGGCTCGAGAAGCTCGGCAAGCCCGTCGTCGCAGCCATCAACGGAGCCGCCCTCGGCGGCGGCCTCGAGATCGCCCTCGCCTGTCACCACCGGATCGCCGTCGACGACCGATCGGTCAAGATCGGCCTGCCCGAGGCCACCCTCGGGTTGCTGCCCGGCGGGGGCGGCATCACCCGCACCGTGCGCATGCTCGGGCTGCAGTCGGCCCTGATGGACGTGCTGCTCCAGGGCCCGCAGTTCGACCCGCAGACCGCCCGCGGCAAGGGGCTCGTCGACGAGCTGGTCGCCACCCGCGAGGAGCTGGTCCCGGCCGCCAAGGCGTGGATCCGGGCCAACCCCGAGGGCGGCGTGCAGCCCTGGGACGCCCCCGGCTACAAGATGCCCGGTGGCAACCCGAAGTCGCCGGCGCTGGCGCAGTTCCTGCCGGCGTTCCCGGCGCTGCTGCGCAAGCAGCTCAAGGGCGCGGACTACCCCGCGCAGAAGGCGATCCTCTCCGCGGCCGTCGAGGGAGCCACGGTGGACGTCGAGACCGCCAGCCGCATCGAGTCGCGCTACCTGACGAAGCTGATCGTCAACCAGAACAGCAAGAACATGATCCAGGCGTTCTTCTTCGACCTGCAGGCGATCAACGCCGGGTCGCTGCGGCCGCAGGGCATCGAGCCGTGGCAGGCCACCAAGGTCGGCGTCCTCGGCGCCGGCATGATGGGCGCCGGCATCGCCTACACCTGCGCCCGCGCCGGCATGCAGGTCGTGCTGAAGGACGTCGCGCAGGAGAACGCCGACCGCGGCAAGGTCTACTCGGAGAAGATCAACGCCAAGGCGGTCGAGCGCGGCAAGCTCACCGAGGAGAAGAGCCGGGAGCTGCTCGACCGGATCCACCCGACGGACGACTACGCCGACCTCGCGGGCTGCGACCTGGTCATCGAGGCGGTCTTCGAGGACCCCTCGCTCAAGCACCAGGTGTTCGCCGAGGCCGCCAAGCACGTCGACGCCGACGCGCTGCTGTGCTCCAACACCTCCACGCTCCCGATCACCGAGCTCGCCACCGGCGTGGACCGCCCGCAGGACTTCATCGGGCTCCACTTCTTCAGCCCGGTCGACAAGATGCCGCTGGTCGAGATCATCCGGGGTGCCGAGACCTCCGACCGCGCGCTCGCCCGTGCCTACGACGTGGTGCAGCAGATCAGGAAGACGCCGATCGTCGTCAACGACAGCCGCGGCTTCTACACCTCCCGCGTCATCGGCTTCATGGTCAACGAGGGGCTCGCGATGCTCGCCGAGGGCGTCCACCCGGTGTCGCTGGAGCGGGCCGCCACGCAGGCCGGCTACCCGGTCGGCACCCTCCAGCTCTCCGACGAGCTGAACATGGAGCTGATGGCCAAGATCGCCAAGGCCACCCGGGAGGCCGCCGAGCGCGACGGCACCCCCCACGAGGAGCACCCCGGCTCGGCCGTGGTCGCGAAGATGATCGAGATCGGCCGTCCCTCGCGCCTGAAGGGCTCCGGTTTCTACGAGTACGACGAGGCCGGCAAGCGGCAGGGCCTGTGGCCCGGCCTCGGCGAGACCTTCCCGCCGGCGGAGCAGCAGATCCCGCTGCGCGACGTGAAGGACCGGATGCTCTTCGCCGAGGCGCTGGAGACGGCCAAGTGCTTCGAGGAGGGCGTGATCGACTCGGCGGCCGCCGCCAACATCGGCTCGATCATGGGCATCGGGTTCCCGGCCAACACCGGCGGCGCCGCGCAGTTCATGACCGGCTACCAGGACCCGGAGGACACCGACGCCCCGATCGGGCTGGCCGCCTTCGTGGCGCGGGCCGACGAGCTGGCCGACGCCTACGGCGAGCGCTTCCGACCCTCGGCGTACCTCCGCGACCTCGTGGCGAAGGGCGAGACCTTCCCGGCCTGACCAGCCGCTGGGCGTGGCGTGGGCCCGGGACGACCAGCCGGACGGATTGGTCGTTCTCGGGCACACGCCGCGGACTTTTCGGGGAGGATGTGCGGGTGACCGAGCAGACTCCCGCCGTCGAGGTGCGCAGCCTGCACGTGCGCTTCGGCGAGGTGGAGGCCGTCGCCGGCGTCGACCTCGCGGCGCACGCCGGACAGGCCACGGCGCTGCTGGGCCGCAACGGTGCCGGCAAGTCGACCACGATGCGGGTCCTCGCCGGTCTGGTGCCACCCACCGCCGGCAGCGCCACCGTCGCCGGTCTCGACGTACGACGCGACACCCTGGCCGTCAAGCGGGTCACCGGCTACTGCCCGGACGTCGGCGGCCTGGTGCCGCGCGCGACGGCCTGGGAGCACCTCCAGCTCGCCGCCCGGCTGCGACGGCTGGACGGGTGGGAGGCCCGCGGCCGCGAGCTGCTCGAGCGCTTCGAGCTCGGCGACGCCGCCCACCGGGTGACCGGCGGCTTCTCCCACGGCATGGGCCGCCGGCTCTCGGTGGTGCTGGCGACCCTCCACGAGCCCGAGGTGCTGCTGCTCGACGAGCCCTTCGACGGCGTGGACCCGATCGGTGTCGAGGCCACCCTGGAGGCGATCGCCGACGCGCGCGCCCGGGGGGCATGCGTGCTCGTCTCGACCCACCTGCGCGAGCTGGCGATCGAGGCCTGCGGCGACGTGCTGGTGCTCCGCGGTGGCTCGCGCGTGGCCACGATCACCGCCGCCGAGATGGCGGGGGAGGAGGGCGCTCGTGCCTACCGCGCTCTCCTCGACTGACACCAACCGCGCTGCCCGCCCCGAGCCGCGCTGGCTCCGGCCGGTCCGCGACGTCGGCCACCTGATGCGGTTCCGCGCCGCGGCCGTACGTCGCCGCGCGGCCTTCTGGTGGGCCGTGCTGCTCCTCGGTGGAATCACGGTGGCGGCCGCCACGGTGCCGGCGTTCGTGCCCGCCGACGACGACCGCCGGCTCGAGATCGCGGTGCTGCTGCCCAGCGCGATGGCCGGCATCCTCGCCATCTCCGCGATCTCCTCCGTCGCCTCGGGCGGCGGCCGCGAGCTGATCACCCGCGAGCAGGGGGTGGCGTTCCCGGTCAGCCCCACCACGGACCACCTCGGCGCGCTGTTGCTGGCACCGCTCAACATCGCCTGGCTGATCCAGGCCTGGGTGCTTCTCGGAGCGACGGCCTACGCGCTCGCCAACCCGGTGCAGGTGGC
Source organism: Nocardioides coralli (assembly GCF_019880385.1). Classification (NCBI taxonomy): domain Bacteria; kingdom Bacillati; phylum Actinomycetota; class Actinomycetes; order Propionibacteriales; family Nocardioidaceae; genus Nocardioides; species Nocardioides coralli. The sequence goes on along the minus strand of NZ_CP082273.1, from coordinate 3,380,493 downwards.
CTTCGCGCAGGTGGTGATGGTGCTGTGGCTGGGCATCGCCACGGCCCTGGGCCAGGTGATCGCCTGGACCGTCGAGGCGGTACGCCGGCGGCCGCGCGGCGTCGTGACGATGCGGGTGGTGCTCGGTGCGCTCGCCGTGACCGGCCTCTACGTGCAGCTGTCGGGTCAGCTCACCGACGTGCTCGACCGGGTGCCGACGCTGTGGCTGGTCGTGGGTGCGGTCACCGACGACGTCGGCCGGTGGGCCCTCACGGTCGCGGTCCAGGTCGGGGTGCTGGCCCTCACCGTCCTTGCCGGCACGATCCCGGCTCACTGGGCCGCACGCCGGCTGCCGCACGACGAGCTGCGGGTCGAGGCCGACACGCGCACACCGCGCCCCATGCCCTGGTCCCAGCTGACCGCGCTGCTGCGGATCGACCGGGCCTCGGTGTGGCGCGCGGTCCCGATGCGACGCGGCATGGCGGTGCTGGCGATCGGCCCCGGACTCGTGGCGCTCCTGGGTGACCTGCCCTGGTCGACCATCACCGTGCTGCCGGGGCTCGTGGTCTCCGGCGGGGCGCTGCTGTTCGGTGTCAACGCGTGGTGCCTCGACGGACGCGGCCTGCTGTGGCGCGAGAACCTCCCGGCCGAACCGGGGCTGGTCTTCGCGGTCCGCGCGCTCGTGCTGGCGGAGTTCCTGGGCGTCGCCTCCCTGGTGACGATCGTGCTGGCCTCGCTCCGCGCCGGGGTGCCGACGCTCGCGGAGCTGACCGCGGTGGCGTGCACGGTCACCGTGGTGACGGTGCAGGTGGTCGGTGCCGCGCTCCGCTGGTCCGACCAGCGACCGTACTCCGTGGACCTGCGCAGCGCGCGCGCCACCCCCGCGCCGCCCGTCGTGATGGTGGGCTACTCCGCGCGGCTGGCGCTCAGCACCACCCTCACGGGGCTGCTCTTCTCGGGCCTGGCGCGGGTCCCCGACCCGACGATCTCCCTGCTGGTCGCCGTGGTGTTCCTGGCGTGGTCGTCGTGGCGTCTCGTGCGGACCCGGCGACGCTGGGTCGACCCCGTCGCCCGGGCCCGCGTGGTCACCGCCGTCGCGGCCTGACGTCAGGGGTCAGGCCGACGCGAACCACGGGTGGTGGAGGTCGTAGAAGGTGGCCTCCTTCAGCATCTGGCGCATCGTCTCCCGCTCGGACTCCGGCATGTCGGGCATGTCCTTCTTCTCGCCCTCCCGCGCCGCGGCCTCGCTGGTGAACGCGATGGTCTCGGTGAAGGTGCCGTCGTCCTCGATCGCCAGGGTGCCGCCGATGATCTCCGGCCGCACCTCGTGGAGCAGGTCGGTGTCGGTCATCAGTGCCTTGAGCCGGTCGGTGTCCTCGACGCGGCCGCGGATGATCTGGACGAAGCCGGCGTCGTCGCGCCCGCCGTCCATCATCAGCGTCACGTCGTCGCAGTCGTGGAACTCCACCGGGCCGTCCATGAGCGCCATCATGCGCTCGGCCCACGCGCCCTGTTCGGTTCGCTCGGAGTTCGCCATCGCCGAGTCGCGGCTGTCGAACCGGACCACCCCGACGAACTGGTCGTCGTCGGTGAAGCCGTAGGTGCCCCCGAGCCAGCCGGGGGCCCCGGGTGCCAGCTCCTCGCGCCAGGTGTCGACGAGGGCGTGGAGCTCGTCGGGACGGGTGCACCGTCCCTGGATGATCTGGATGAACACGGGTGTCGCCTCCCTGTAGCCCGGCCACCTGCCGGCGGGGCCGGATGTCGGACCTACCGACGCTAGGCGCGTACGCCACCGCCGGTCCATGACCCGAACGGGCCAGCCCGCACCCGCGTGCTCACTCCTCGGCGTCGGCGGCGCAGGAGACCTGGGCCGCGCTCAGCTCCTCGATCGCGGGGTCCTCCCACTCGGCCATCACCGCGGCCAGCACAGCCGCCCGGATCGCCCGGTCCGGGAGCGCCTGCCGCAGGCAGTCCGCGTAGCGCTCGCGGACCAGCCGGCCCTTCGTCACGAACGACTGCGCCTGCGCGGAGTCCTCGACGACGTCGGTGCACGCGAGCTGCGCATCGACGACCTTGCCGGCGAGCGGCTGGTCCAGGGCCGGGAACGACGGCACCACGGACCCGTCCTCCGCCACCACACCGCCCGCGCGCAGCTCCTCGAGGCTCGCGGTGGCGAGCAGCTCCTGGGCGAAGCAGGTCCCTTCCGCCTCGGCCGTGGGCCCCGCCCGGTCACCGGCGAACGCGGCCGCCAGGCCCTCCCGCAGCTGCGTCCTGTCGACCTGGTCCGACCCGGCCGCGCGGGGGGCGTCGGTGGTGCAGCCCAGGAGCAGGCCCACGAGCGGGCCCAGCAGCATCCCCGGCACCAGGCACGTGAGCAGCGGTCGCACCGGTGCAGTGTCCCACCACGCCTGCCCACGCCGGGCCGCCCTGCATCGCGCCCGACCAGGGTCTGGCCTCGACGCGCCGTCGCGACCTCGCAGGCTCGGTCGCGGGCTTGCTCGACCCACCTCCCCACGCCGGGCGCTCCTGCGTCGCGCCCGACTAGGGTCGGCGCATGGATTTCGCGCCGTCGCCCCGAGCTGCCGACCTGCGGGAGCGAGTGGCGAGGTTTCTGGCCGAGGAGATCGAGCCCGTCGAGCCGGCCTACCACCGCGACCTGGCCGCCGCCCGGGTGGCGGGTACCCAGTGGACGCCGCTGCCGGTGCTCGAGGAGCTGAAGGCGAAGGCCAGGGCCCAGGGCCTGTGGAACCTGTTCCTGCCGCGAGAGCACGCCGGTCACTACGCCGCCGCTCACGGCACCGACGGCGGGGAGGGCCTGAGCAACGTCGACTACGCGCCGCTGGCCGAGCTGATGGGCCGGTCCGCGATCGCTCCGCTGGTGTTCAACTGCAACGCGCCCGACACCGGCAACATGGAGGTGCTGCTCCGCTACGGCAGCCAGGCCCAGCGCGACGAGTGGCTCGACCCGCTGCTGGCGGGACGCATCCGCTCGGCGTTCACCATGACCGAGCCCGGTGTGGCCAGCTCCGACGCCACCACGATGGAGGCCACCGCCGTGGTCGACGGCGACGAGGTCGTCGTCAACGGCCGCAAGTGGTGGAGCACCGGGGTGGGCCACCCCGACTGCCGGGTGCTCGTCTTCATGGGCCTCACCGACCCCGACGCCGACCGTCACCACCGCCACACGATGGTGCTCGTGCCGCGCGACGCCCCCGGTGTCCGGGTCGAGCGGATGCTGACGACGATGGGGTACGCCGACGAGCCGATCGGCCACGGCGAGGTCTCCTTCACCGACGTCCGCGTCCCGGTGGACAACGTGATGGTGGGCCCCGGGGAGGCGTTCGCGATCGCGCAGGGCCGGCTCGGCCCGGGCCGGATCCACCACTGCATGCGGCTCGTCGGTGCGGCCGAGGTCGCCCTGGAGCATGCCATCCGGCGCGGTCTGTCACGCACGGCGTTCGGCAAGCCGCTGGTCGACCTCGGCGGCAACCGGGAACGCATCGCCGACGCCCGGATCGCCATCGAGCAGGCCAGGCTGCTGGTGCTCCACGCCGCCTGGAAGCTCGACCAGGGTGGCCCCCGGAGCGCGTTGTCCGAGGTCTCGCAGATCAAGGTGGCCGTCCCGCGCACCGCCCTCGCGGTCATCGACATGGCGATCCAGCTCCACGGCGGCGCGGGGCTCTCCGACGACTTCCCACTGGCGATGTCGTGGGTCGGCTCACGGGCGCTGCGGCTGGCCGACGGCCCCGACGAGGTCCACCAAGGCCTGGTCGCCCGGCTCGAGCTGGCCAAGCACCGGTGACCCGCCGCGCAGGATCCCGGGAGGGGACGTGACCGACGAGACGACCGCCGTGCGCGAGGAGGACGCCGTCGACGCCGCCTCGGTCGCGCGATGGTTGCGCGAGCACGCGGCCGAGGGCTGGCGCGACCGGCTCGACGGCACGCCGGCGATGCGGCAGTTCCCGGGCGGCGCCTCCAACATCACCTACCTGCTCACGTGGCCGGGCGTCGAGCTGGTGCTGCGGCGCCCGCCGGCCGGCACCAAGGCGCGCGGCGCGCACGACATGGGTCGGGAGCACCGGATCCAGGCGGCCCTCGCCCCGGCGTTCCCGCTGGTCCCGGAGATGGTGGCCCACTGCGAGGACACGGCCGTGATCGGCCACGAGTTCTACGTGATGACCCGCGTCGACGGGGTGATCCCGCGGCGCGAGCTCGGTGTCGACCTCACCGAGCAGCAGACCGCCACCCTGTGCGGCAACGTGTGGGACGTGCTGGTGCAGCTGCACGGCGTCGACCTCGCCGCGACCGGTCTCGACCGCCTGGCCAGGGGCGAGGGCTACGTCGCGCGGCAGGTCGCCGGCTGGACGACCCGCCTGGCCGGCGCTCGCACCGACGACCTCGGCGACTGGTCCGCGATCACGAGCTGGCTCGACCGCGAGCAGCCGGCCGACGTCGCGAGCTGTCTCGTCCACAACGACTTCCGGCTCGACAACCTGGTGCTGTCACCGGCCGACTCGACCCGCGTCGCGGCCGTGCTCGACTGGGAGATGGCGACCGTCGGCGACCCGCTGATGGACCTCGGGGGTGCCCTGGCCTACTGGGTCCAGGACGACGACGACGAGACCTTCCAGAGGCTGCGTCGCCAGCCTTCCCACCTCCCCGGGATGTGGACGCGCGAGCAGGTGGTCGACTACTACGGCGAGCGCAGCGGTCACGCGGTCTCCCGGGACCGGTGGCGGTTCTATGAGGTGTTCGGGCTCTTCCGGCTCGCCGTCATCGCCCAGCAGATCTGGTACCGCTACGCGAACAGGCAGACCACCAACGAGGCGTACGCCGCGTTCGGCCCGGTCGTCGGAGCCCTCGAGCAACGCTGCCGGCGGCTGGTGGGCGCCTGATGGGTCAGGTGCTGCTGGTCCGCCACGGGCAGGCGTCGTGGGGCGCAGCCGACTACGACGTGCTCTCGGCGGCGGGCGAGGAACAGGCGGCGGTGCTGGGCCGGAGCCTCACCGGCCTCGCCCCCGACGTGGTGGTCCACGGCAGCCTGCGCCGGCAGCGGCGTACGGCCGAGATCGCCGCGGCTGCCGCGGGGTGGTCCGAGGGGCTCGCCCTCGACGATCGCTGGAACGAGATGGACCACGTGTCGGTGCTGGCGGCCCAGCCGAAGGACTTCGACGGCGAGCCGGACCGGCAGCAGTTCCAGACCTGGTTCGAGGCCGCGACCAGCCGCTGGACCTCCGGCGACCACGACGGCGACTACGCGGAGCCCTTCCCGGCCTTCCGGGAACGGGTGCTGGCAGCGCTCGGGGCACTGGCAGAGGTGGGCACGGCGGTGGTGGTGACCTCCGGCGGCCCGATCTCGGCCGTGTCGTCAACGCTGCTGGCCGCCGGGACGGCCACCCACGAACGGCTGGCCGCGGTCGTCGTCAACGGTTCGGTCACCCGGGTCGTCTCGGGTCGCCGTGGCCTCACGCTCGTGTCGTTCAACGAGCACCAGCACCTGCCCGCCGACCTGGTGACCTACCGCTAGACCATCCGGCGGAACACCGGCAGCGGTGCGTGCTTCATCAACACCGACAGCGGTGCCCAGGGCAGCGGCGGCACGCACGCCGAGGCCCGCCGCTTCTCGATGGCGGCGACCATCGCGGCCACCCCCTTCTCGGTCGAGACCATCACCTTGCGCTGGGCGGCCCCCGCCCCCTCGTTCATCTCCGACTCGATCCAGCCGGGGTAGAGGACGGTGAAGTCGTAGGAGTCCTGCCCGTAGAACTCCGTGCGCAGCCCCTCGACGAGGTGGGCCGCGCCGGCCTTCGTCGCGGCGTACGTGGCCATGGAGCGGGGCAACCCACGCAGGGCCGACATCGACGACACCATCACCAGGTGGCCCCCACCCTGGGCGCGGAGCACCTGCATCGCGGCCTCGGTCTGGGCCAGCGCGCCCACGAAGTTCGTGATCGCCGTCTCCCGGTTGGCGTCGAAGCGGCCGGTGCCCAGGGGGGCGCCCTTGCCGATGCCGGCGTTCACCACGATCCGGTCGATCCGCCCGAGCTCGGCGGCGAACTCCTCGAACACCGTGAACACCGCGTCGTCGTCGGTGACGTCGAGGGCCTTGACCGCCACAATGCGGTCGGGGTGCGCCCCGAGGATCTCGGCGCGCAGCTCCTCGAGCCGGTCGGTGCGACGGGCGCACAGCGCGAGGTCGTGGCCGAGGTCGGCGAACTGGCGCGCCATCTCGGCACCGAGCCCGGAGGAGGCCCCGGTGATCAGGATCGTGTGGGTCATGCCGCCATCCTCGCGTAGGGTCCGAGTCCATGAGCGCAGCCGGTCGGACGTGCATCATCGGGGCTGGCTCCTCGGGGATCACCGCGGCCCAGGTCCTCGCCGCCCGCGGGCTCGACTTCGACTGCTTCGAGATGGGCTCCGGCGTCGGCGGCAACTGGCGCTACGACAACGACAACGGCGTCAGCTCCGCCTACCGCTCGCTGCACATCAACACCTCCCGCCAGGCCATGCAGTACGCCGCCTTCCCCATGCGCGAGGAGCTGCCCGACTACCCCAGCCACTGGCAGGTCGCCGACTACTTCGACGAGTTCGTGGACCACTTCCGGTTGCGCGACCGGATCACCTTCCGGACGGAGGTCACCCGCGTCGTCCCTCTCGACGGCGGAGGCTTCGAGGTCACGACCCGCTCGCGCGACGACGGGACCCCGACGACCGCGCGCTACGACCACGTGGTGGTCGCCAACGGCCACCACTGGGACCCCCGGTGGCCCGAGCCCGGGCTCCCGGGCAGCGAGACCTTCCCGGGCGAGCAGATCCACGCGCACTACTACCGGACCCCCGACGTCCTCGAGGGCAGGCGCGTGGTGGTCCTCGGCATCGGGAACTCGGCGACCGACATCGCCGTCGAGGCGTCGCGGGTCGCGTCAGGGACCTGGCTGGCCATGCGGCGCGGTGCCCACATCCTCCCGAAGTACATGTTCGGCATCCCGACCGACCACCTCACCGACAGCCCCCTCGCCTCGGCCCCCTGGCGGGTGCAGCAGGCCGCCCTGACGACCCTGCTGCGGCTGACCGTCGGCAAGGTCACCGACTACGGGCTCCCCGACCCGGGGCACGGCGTGATGGAGGCCCACCCGACGGTCAGTGACGACCTGCTCTCACGCCTCGGCCACGGCGACATCACCGTCAAGCCGGCCATCCAGCGGTTCGCGGGCAGCGAGGTCTGGTTCACCGACGGCTCGTGCGTCGACGCCGACGTGGTCGTCTACGCGACCGGCTACAAGATCTCGTTCCCCTTCCTCGACGAGAGCGTCGTCGCGCCCTCGGACAACCACGTCGAGCTCTACCGGCGGGTGGTCTCACCCGACGTGCCCGGCCTCTACTTCGTGGGGCTGCTGCAGCCGATCGGCGCGATCATGCCGCTGGCCGAGGCGCAGTCCCACTGGGTGGCCGACCTCGTCGAGGGACGGGTCGACCTGCCGCCATCGGCCGAGATGCGGCGGGAGGTGGCGGCGTACGACGCCGCCATGCGCCGCCGGTACGTCGCCTCCAAGCGGCACACCATCGAGGTCGACGTGCGCGCCTACCTGCAGGACCTGGAGCGCGAGCGCCGGACCCGCCGGATCTCCTAGGTTGGCGCGCAGGGTCCGGACCTGCCGGACCACCGACGAGGGGACTCGCCATGACCCAGGCCATGCCTCCGGCCCAGTCCGGACCCGCCGGCCAGCCGCCGACCTCGAAGGGCTTCTTCGGGGCCCTGTTCGACTTCACCTTCGAGCACTTCGTGACCCCGATGATCGTCAAGGTCGTCTACGTCCTCGCGGTGGCGGGGCTGGCCCTCGTCCTGCTCGTCTTCCTCGTCACTGCCTTCGCCCAGGGACCGGTGGAGGGGCTGGCGGTGTTGGTGCTGGGGCCCGTCATCGGCCTGCTCTACCTCGCGCTGATCCGGATGACGCTGGAGTTCTACCTCGCGGTGGTCCGGATGAGCGAGGACATCCACCGCCGGCTGCCCCAGCGCTGAGCCGCCGCCCCCTCCGCTCGCCGCGCGTGCGTGCGCCTTGACGCGAGCCCCTGCATACGTGGTATACATACCCGGTATCCACGGCCGCGGGGGGTTCGTGGGACACCGGTGAGGCGGAGGTGTGGACATGTCGGTGCGGCAGGCGCTGCTGGCACTGCTCGAGCAGGAGCCGAAGTACGGCTACCAGCTGCGGGCCGAGTTCGAGGAGCGGACGGGTTCGACCTGGCCGCTCAACGTCGGACAGGTCTACACCACCCTCGCCCGTCTGGAGCGTGACGGCCTCGTCGAGCAGGTCGCCGGGGGCGACGTCGACGAGGCCGGTCACGTGACCTACCGGATCACCGATCAGGGCCGGGCCGAGGTGTCGGCATGGTTCACCACGCCCGTCGGCCGTACCCAGCCGCCGCGCGACGAGCTGGCGATCAAGCTCGCCCTGGCGGTGACCGTCCCCGGCGTCGACGTCGCCACGGTGATCCAGCAGCAGCGGTCCGCGACCATGTCCGCGTTGCAGGACTACACCCGGCTCAAGCGGTCCGGTCGGGCGGCGGAGCCCGACGACGTGGCCGGCCTCGCATGGAGCCTGGTGCTCGACTCGCTGGTCTTCGCGGCCGAGGCCGAGATCCGCTGGCTCGACCACTGCGAGTCACGGCTGCGCCGGGCCGGTGACGTGCTCCGCAGCCCTCGCCCGACCACCACACCCACCACGGCCGGCGACCCCGCCGGCCCCCTGACTCAGGAGACCCGCCGATGAGCGCCCTGTTGCAGCTGACCGACGTCACCCGGATCCACGGTCAGGGGGCGACCGAGGTCCACGCCCTGCGCCGGGTCTCGTTCGCCGCGTACGCCGGCGAGCTGGTCGCCGTGATGGGTCCGTCGGGCTCGGGCAAGTCGACCCTCCTCACGCTGGCCGGCGGCCTCGACACCGCCACGTCAGGCAGCGTCGAGGTCGAGGGCACCGACCTCGGCGGTCTCGACAACAGGGGCCGCGCGCGGCTGCGGCGCACCTCCATCGGCTACGTCTTCCAGGACTTCAACCTGATCCCGGCGCTCACCGCCGCCGAGAACGTCGCCCTGCCGAGCGAGCTCGACGGGATGCCGGCGCGGCAAGCCGCCCGCCGCGCCCTGGCGGTGCTCGAGGAGGTCGGGATCGGTCAGCTCGCCGACCGCTTCCCCGACGAGATGTCGGGCGGCCAGCAGCAGCGCGTCGCCATCGCGCGCGCCGTCGCGGGCGAGCGTCGGCTGATCCTCGCCGACGAGCCCACCGGGGCACTCGACACCGAGACCGGCGAGGAGATCCTCACGCTGCTGCGCGCCCGCTGCGACGCCGGTGCAGCCGGCGTCCTGGTCACCCACGAGGCCCGGCACGCCGCCTGGGCCGACCGCGTCGTCTTCCTGCGCGACGGCGTGGTCGTCGACCAGTCCGCGCCGGCCCCGGTCGACGCCCTGCTCGAGCCCGGGCTCGCCCGGTGACCCCGCTGCGCCGGTGGGCGCCCGCGCTGCGGGTGGCCCGCCGCGAGGCCGGTCGTGCCAAGGGACGCAGCGCCGTCGTCCTCGCGATGATCGCGCTGCCTGTCCTCGGCGTCACCGCCGCGGACATCGTCATCCAGACCTCGGAGATCACGGGCGCCGAGGCCATCGACCGACGCATCGGCGGCGCCGACGCCCTGGTCCTGGTCCAGCCGCGCACCGCCGAGGTGGCGCAGACGGCCGACCCCGACCGGGGCACCATGACGCTGCGCGGCGGGAGGCGCGCCCAGCCGCCCGGCCTCGACGAGATCGAGGACGCGCTCGGCCGCGACATCGAAGCCGTCGAGGTCCGCGCGCAGGAGTTCGTACGGTTCGAGACCGACGCGGGTGTCGCCGACGTCGAGATCACCGAGACCGACCTCACCTCGCCGCTGACGCGGGGGCTGTTCCGGGTCGACGAGGGGCGGGTGCCGGTCGACCGGTCCGAGATCGTCATCAACCACGACCTCGCCGAGAGCGGCTTCGTCCTCGGCGACACGATGACCGTCGTCGGCGGCCCCGACCTCACGGTGGTCGGCATCGGCGACAACACCAGCTTCCGCGGCCGCGGCATGGCCGTGGCCCAGCCGGGCACCTTCGAGCTGACCGAGCGCCCCTGGAACCGGACGTGGCTGGTCGACGCCGGCGGGGCCGTCACCTGGGAGGACGTCCGCGCCCTCAACGAGGTCGGCGCGATGGCTCTCTCGCGCGCCGTGATGAAGGACCCGCCGTCCGACGCCGAGCTCCACCCCTCGATGCAGGGGATGGACGACGCACCCGTGGGCAGCGAGGACCTCGCGGTCGTCGGGCTCATCGTCGTGATGGCGCTGCTCGAGGTGGTGCTGCTGGCCGGACCCGCCTTCGCGGTGATCGCCCGCCGGCTGCAGCACTCGCTCGCCCTGATGGCCGCCTCCGGTGCGACGCCGCGGCAGGCGCGTCGAGTGGTCCTGGCCAGCGGTCTGGTCCTCGGCGTCGTGGGCACGACCCTGGGGGTCGGGCTCGGACTGCTCGTCGGCTGGCTCAGCCTGCCGCTGGTGCAGCGGTTCTCCAGCAGCTTCTTCGGCCCCTACGACGTCCCGTGGCTGCACCTGGCGGGAGTGGCCGGTTTCGGGATGCTCTCGGCGGTCCTCGCAGCCGTGGTGCCGGCGTGGATCGCCTCCCGGCAGGACGTGACCGCGGTGCTCGCCGGCCGTCGCGGCGACCGTCGCCCGTCGCGCCGCTCGCCGATCCTGGGCCTGGTGCTGCTCGGTGGCGGCGTCGCGGTGGCGGCGTACGGCGCGGTGCAGCCCGACAACGGCGAGCTCCTCATCGCGGCCTCCGCCGTGATCACGGTCCTCGGGATGATCCTGCTGGTCCCCGTCGTCGTGGCGGGCCTGGCCCGGCTGAGCGCGGTCCTGCCGCTGCCGGTGCGGTACGCCGTGCGTGACGCGGCCCGCCACCGGGCCCGCACCGTGCCGGCCGTGGCCGCGGTCGCCGCGACCGTCGTCGGTGTCGTCGCGCTCGGGATCGCCAACGCGAGCGACGCCGAGCAGTCCCGGGCCACCTACACCCCGCTCATGCCCCTCGGGACGGCTGCGGTGGCAGGGCCCGCCGACTCGGACTGGGAGGGGAGTCGGGCGGCGCTCGCCGAGAGCCTCCCCGGGGCGGAGATCTCGACCGTCGAGGGTGTCGACTCCAACGGCGTCCACCGGTGGACGGACGTGCAGTTCCGCGTGGACGGCCGTGCGGTCAGGCTCCACTCCTACGGCTCGGCCCTGGCCACGCAGGCGCCGATCGCCGACGCGATCCCGCCGCTCGTGCCCGAGCTGGGCGAGGCGGAGCGGGCAGCCGGCGACCGGATCCTGCGCGAGGGCGGCGCGGTGGTCTTCACGAGCCGCGCGCCCACCGGCGACGAGGTGACGGTCGTCGCCCGGGAGTACGGCCCCCGGGGCCGCGGCACGGTCGTCGGGCGGGCCACGGTGCCGGCCGTGATGATCCAGCTCCCGGGGCACCACAGCACGCTGCAGGCGGTGCTGTCGCCGGAGGCGGCGGCGGCTGTCGGGGCCGAACCCGTCACGGCGGGACTGGTCGTCTCCGGCGAGGAGATCACCGCCGACCAGGAGCGGACGGCGACCGAGGCCCTGGCGGCGCTCACGCCCGACCTGAGCCTCTACGTCGAGCGCGGCTACCAGAACGACGACGCCACCGTGATCGTCCTCGTGGTGCTCGGCGCCCTGGGCGGCCTGCTCATGGTCGGCGGCACCCTCACCGCGACGTTCCTGTCGCTGTCCGACGCCCGGCCCGACCTGGCGACCCTGTCGGCTGTCGGGGCGGCACCCCGGACCAGACGCGCGGTCGCGGCGTCGTACGCCGTCGTGATCGGGGTGGTGGGGGCGGTGCTCGGCGTGGTCGTCGGGTTCGTGCCCGGCATCGCGGTGACGTTCCCGCTCACCGGTGCAGACTGGTTGCAGGAGGTCGACCCGACGCTGCCCGGCCACTTCCTCGAGATCCCCTGGCTGCTGATCGGGACGATCGTCGTGGTGCTGCCGCTGCTGACCGCCCTGGTCGTGGGTGCGGCGACCCGCTCACGGTTGCCGCTGGTCGCCCGGATCGACTGACGCTTCACCCGCTCCGGCAGGATTGCGGGCATGGTGAGGGAGACGCGGGGACGACGGCTCTGGATCTGGCCGCTGCTGGTGGTGCTGCTGTGGCTCTTCGTCGGCGGGCCGCTCGGCTCCTATGCCGGGCGGCTGGCGGAGGTCCAGGAGAACGACAACGCCGCCTTCCTGCCACAGAGCGCCGAGTCGACCGAGGTGCTCGACACGATCATCGGCTTCCAGGACCAGGAGACGCTCCCGGTCACGGTCGTCTTCGAGCGTGAGGGTGGCCTGACGGCCGAGGACCAGCAGACGATCGCCGCCCTGAGCGAGGAGCTCGGCGGGGTCCGGTTCGTCGCCGAGCAGGGCGTCGGCGCGCCGATCCCTTCCGAGGACGGCGAGGCGGCGCAGGTCGTGGTCCAGGTGGCGGCCACCGACGGTGAGGACATCACCGCGTCGGTCGAGGAGATGCGCGAGGTGCTCGCCGACCCGCCCGACGGGCTCACCGCGCTGGTCGGGGGCCAGGGTGGCGTGCTCGGTGACTTCATCGAGGCCTTCGGAGCGATCGACGGCCTGCTGCTGGTGGTGGCGCTGTCGGTGGTGCTGGTGATCCTCATCGTCGTCTACCGGACACCGATCCTGCCGTTCGTCGTGCTGTTCTCGGCGATCCTCGCGCTCGGCGTCGCCTCCGCGGCCATCTACGGCCTGGCGTCGGCCGACGTCCTCGCCCTCAACGGGCAGTCCCAAGGGATCCTGTTCATCCTCGCCGTCGGAGCCGCGACCGACTACTCGCTGCTCGTCGTCGCCCGGTTCCGCGAGGAGCTGCGCGACCACGAGTCGAAGTACGACGCCATGCGGGCGGCCTACCGCGGCGCCTTCGAGCCGATCCTGGCGTCCGGGGCGACGGTCATCCTCGGCCTGCTGTGCCTGCTGCTGTCGGACCTGGCATCGCTGAGCGGGCTCGGCCCCGTGGGTGCGATCGGCATCGCCGGGGCGATGCTGAGCTCGCTGACGCTGCTGCCGGCGGCGCTGGTGCTGCTGGGTCGCGCGGCGTTCTGGCCGTTCCGGCCGGCGTACGGCTCCGAGCACACCGACACCAAGGGCCTGTGGGGTCGCCTCGCCCGGCTGATCCAGGGCCGGGCGCGGCTGGTCTGGGTGGTGACCTTTGCGGCGCTGGCGGTCTCGGCGTCGTTCGTCACCCAGCTCAACGAGGACCAGGTGCCGCAGACCGAGCTCTTCCTCACCGAGGTGGAGTCGGTCGAGGCCCAGGAGGTCATCGACGCCCACTACGAGGCCGACAACGCCTCGCCGGCCCAGGTCGTGGTTCCCGAGGATCAGCTGGCGCCGACGCTGGAGCTGCTGGCCGCCCACCCCGGTGTCGCCGGCGCAGACGCGGGCATCGACGGGCGCCCGGCGGTGTTCCCGCTGCCCTCCGAGACCGACCCGCAGCAGCCGAAGGTCGTGGACGGCGAGGCGATCGTCTTCGCCACGCTCGCGGACCCCGCCGACTCGCAGGCCGCCACCGACACGGTGCGCGACCTCCGCGACGACCTCGACGAGGTCTCCGAGGACGTGCTGGTCGGAGGCGCGACGGCGATCAACCTCGACACCCGCGACGTCACCGGCAGCGACCGCGCCAAGGTGATCCCCGCCATCCTCCTGGTGATCTTCGTCGTCCTGGCGCTGCTGCTGCGGGCGCTGCTGGCGCCGGCCCTGCTCATCGTCGCCAACGTGCTGTCCTTCGGCGCGACCCTCGGCATCTCGGCCCTGGTGTTCCAGTACGTCTTCGACTTCCCGGCCTCCGACCCGTCGACGTCCCTGATCGGCTTCGTGTTCCTCGTGGCCCTGGGCATCGACTACTCGATCTTCCTGATGACCCGGGTCCGGGAGGAGGCGATCCGGCAAGGGACCCACCCCGGCATCCTCAAGGGGCTCTCGGCGACCGGCGGCGTCATCACCTCGGCCGGGATCGTGCTCGCGGCGACGTTCGCGGCGCTCGGGGTGATCCCGATCCTCTTCCTGGCGCAGATCGGCTTCATCGTCGCCTTCGGGGTGCTGCTCGACGCGCTCGTGGTGCGGTCGCTGCTCGTGCCTGCCCTGTCCTACGACGTCGGCCCGGCGATCTGGTGGCCCTCGAAGCTGTCCCGGGAGACCGACCACGCCGACGCCGAGACGGAGGCGATGCTGCACGCCCCGGCCTCCAGGAGCGGCCCCGCCCACCGGCGCTAGCGGTCACGACCAGGGGGTGACGGCCCGGTCCTGGTCGACCCCGTCGAGACGGACGTCGAGCCGCTCGGTGAAGAAGCACACGAGGTCCTGGACCGGGACGGCGTCGTCCAGCGGGTCCTCGTAGCTCCACGCCAGGTTGGGCACCACCTCGCCGCCGACGAGGGCCGACCAGTAGCGAGCGTGACCCTTGTAGGCGCAGACGCTCGTGTGGTCAGCGGGCTCGAGCAGCTCCATGGCCACGTCCTCGCGCGGCAGGTAGTAGCGGACCGGCAGCGGGGTCTCGTAGAGCAGCGTCGGACGGCGGGAGTCCGCGAGGGTCACGCCCGCCAGCGAGATCTCGACGTGACGGCTGCTGACCAGGCAGTCGATCCGGTCGAAGGGATCGTGGGGGTGGGCCATCACGACCTGCTCCTCCTCGTACCACTGGTCGAAGGCGTCCCAGTCGAGAAGCACGTGACCGTCGAGGTCGGGATCATCGGGGGCGAAGCCGGCTCCCGGGAGGTCGCCGGCCGCGGTCCGCAGCGTCAACGAGCGGCCGGGGGTGGAGTGGACGGCGAAGGGCGTCTCCGGCGTGAGCACCGGGGGGCCGTCCCCGATGCGGACCGGGTGCTCGGGGAGCTCGGCGGGCTCCGCGTCGAGGAGCTCCGCCGCCAGGTCGGCCACCGGGACGGCGTACGTCGGTACCACCCGGCGCGGCTCCCAGACCACGTGTGCCGCACGGGTGTCGACGACGACGGTGTCGCCCACGCTCGCCCGGATCCACTTCGAGATCGGGTGGATCCGCAGCGACGCCATCGCCTCGCGGATCAGATCCTGCATCCTCGTGGCCATCGTTCCAGTGTGGGACCCGACCGCGCCGACGTCGACCGCCGCGACGTGCTGGCCCGCTATGAAACAGTCAGTCTTGACTGTTTGTTTCTGGGAGCGGACGATGGTGTCGTGACCGCGACCGCCCGGGTGCCCCAGGCCGATCGGAGCCGCGCGATGCGGACCCGGTTGCTCGAGGCGACCGTCGACCTCCTGGTCGAGCGCGGGTTCTCGGGCACCTCGACCACGCTGGTGTCCGAGCGGGCCGGCGTCTCCCGAGGGGCCCAGCTCCACCACTTCCCCACCAAGAACGACCTCGTGGTGGCGGCCGTGCGGCACCTCACCGAGCTCCGTGGCGCCGAGCTGGCCGAGGCCTTCGCGGCCGTGCCGCGCGGTGCCGGCCGCACCCGTGCCGTCGTGCGGATGCTGGGCGACCACTACAGCTCGCCGGTGTTCAGCGCCGCGCTGGAGCTGTGGGTCGCCGCCCGCACCGACCCGCAGCTGCTGGCCGCCGTCGAGCCGCTGGAGCAGGAGGTCGGCCGGGAGGCGCACCGGCTCACGGTCCGGGCGCTCGGGGTCGACGAGTCCCGTCCGGGCGTGCGGGAGCTGGTGCAGGCGACGCTCGACCTGGTGCGCGGCCTCGGGCTCGCCAGCACCATCACCGACGACGAGCGACGCCGGCGCCGGATCCTCGACGAGTGGGCGCGGACCCTGGACGCGCGGCTGCAGGAGGGCGCATGACCGACCTGCTCGACGGGGTCCTCGCCGACCTCGACGCCGAGGGCGACCGGCTGGAGAAGCTGCTGGTCGACCTCCCCGCTGACGGGTGGCGACGGGCCACCCCCGCCGCGGGCTGGGACGTCGCCACGCAGGTGGCCCACCTCGCGTGGACCGACGAGGCAGCGGTCACCGCGGCCACCGACGCCCCGGGGTGGCAGACGCTGGTCGAGGAGGCGCTCACCGACCCCGACGGGTTCGTCGACGAGGTCGCGCTCGAGGGCGGTCGGGCCGCACCCGCGGAGCTGCTGGTGCGCTGGCGGGCGGCACGGACGGCGCTGGTCGCCACGCTCCGTGCCCACCCGGCCGGGCAGCGGCTGCCGTGGTTCGGGCCGCCGATGTCGGCGACCTCGATGGCGACCGCCCGGTTCATGGAGACCTGGGCGCACTCGCGCGACGTCCACGACGCGCTCGGCGTGGAGCCGGAGGTCACCGACCGGATCCGGCACGTCGCCCACCTCGGCGTACGCACCCGCGACTTCGCCTTCCTCGCCCACGGGCTCGAGGCCCCGGGGGAGGAGTTCCGGGTCGAGCTGACGGCGCCCAGCGGCGACCTGTGGGCGTGGGGTCCGCACGAGGCACCCCAGGGGGTCCAGGGGGCCGCGCTCGACTTCTGCCTGCTGGTGACCCAGCGGATCCACCGCGACGACACCACGCTGGTCGCCCGCGGCCGCGAGGCCAACGCCTGGCTCGGCATCGCGCAGTGCTTCGCGGGCCCGCCGGGCGAGGGGCGGGAGCGCCGCGATGGCTGAACCCCTGCGCGTCGGCAACTGCTCCGGCTTCTACGGCGACCGGCACGCTGCCATGCGCGAGATGCTCGACGGCGGTCCGCTCGACGTGCTGACCGGCGACTACCTCGCCGAGCTCACGATGCTCATCCTCGGCCGCGACCTGCTCAAGGACGAGCGGCTCGGCTACGCCCGGAGCTTCGTGCGGCAGGTCGAGGAGTGCCTCGGCACCGCGCTGGAGCGCGGCGTCAGGATCGTCTCCAACGCCGGCGGTCTCAACCCGGCGGGTCTGGCCGAGCGACTGCGGGAGGTCGCGCACGGGCTGGGCCTCGACCCCGTCGTCGCCCACGTCGAGGGTGACGACCTCCGTGGACTCGGGTTCCCCGGCGCCCTCACGGCCAACGCCTACCTCGGCGGGTACGGCATCGCCGCCGCGCTGCGTGCGGGGGCCGACGTGGTCGTCACCGGCCGCGTCACCGACGCCTCGCTGGTCGTCGGTCCCGCGGCCGCCCACCACGGCTGGACCCCCGAGCAGCACGACCAGCTCGCCGGCGCCGTCGTCGCCGGGCACGTGCTCGAGTGCGGCGCCCAGGCCTGCGGAGGCAACTACAGCGGCTTCCGCGAGCTCGACCGGTCACGACCCCTCGGCTTCCCGGTGGCCGAGGTCGCCGGCGACGGCTCGAGCGTGATCACCAAGCACGAGGGCACCGGCGGAGCCGTCACGGTCGGCACCGTCACCGCCCAGCTGCTCTACGAGATCCAGTCGACCCGCTACCTCGGCCCCGACGTGACCGTCGACCTCCGCTCGATCGGGCTCGCCGACGCCGGACCCGACCGGGTCGCCGTCACCGGCGTACGCGGCGAGCCGCCGCCGCAGCAGCTGAAGGTCTGCGTCAACGAGCTCGGCGGCCACCGCAACAGCGTCGAGCTGGTGCTGACCGGGCTCGACGTGGAGGAGAAGGCGGCCTGGGTGCGCGACCAGCTGACCGCGGCGCTCGACCCGCCGCCCGCGGAGGTGGTGTGGTCGCCGGTCGCCCCCGCGCGGCCGGACGCCGACTCCGAGGAGATGGCCTCGGTGCTGCTGCGCTGCACCGTGAAGGACCCTGCGCCGGAGCCGGTCGGCCGGGCGTTCACGGCGGCGGTGGTCGAGCTCGCGCTCGCCTCCTACCCCGGCTTCACGATGACCGCCCCGCCGGCTTCGCCGACCCCGTTCGGCGTCTACCGGCCGGAGTACGTCGACCGCGTCACGGTCAGCCACACGGTGGTCCACCACGACGGCCGCCGCGAGGAGGTCCCGGACCCCTCGGTGACCGACGGGCCGGCCGAGGACCACACCGGGACCCGCCCCTCGCCGTACCCCCACCCCGCCGACACGCTGACCCGCCGGGTGCCGCTGGGCACCTTCGTGCATGCCCGGTCCGGCGACAAGGGCGGCGACGCCAACCTCGGGCTCTGGGTCGCGGCCGACGACCACCCCCGGAGGGAGGAGCGGGTGGAGTGGCTGTGCAAGTTCGTGACGCCCGAGCGGGTCCGGGAGCTGGTTCCGGAGGCGTGCGACCTCGACGTCGAGGTCTTCCTGCTGCCCAACCTCGGCGCGGTCAACGTGGTGCTCCACGGGCTGCTCGGCGACGGGGTCGCGGCCTCCACCCGCTTCGACCCCCAGGCCAAGGGCCTCGGCGAGTGGGTCCGGTCGCGGATGGTCCACATCGAGGAGGCGTTGCTGTGACCGAGCAGGAGATCGCGACGGGTGCGTCGAGATCACCGGAGGCGTCCGTGGGGCCGGAGCACCACCACGCCCTTCGCGACACCGCCACCGAGTTCGTCCGCCGCGAGGTGCTGCCCCACCTGCAGGCGTGGGAGGACGCCGGCGAGGTCCCGCGCGAGCTGCACGCAGCGGCGGCGAAGCAGGGCCTCCTCGGCATCGGCTTCCCCGAGGAGGTCGGCGGCAGCGGCGGCACGCTGATGGACAGCGTCGTCATGCAGGAGGCCTGCTTCGCCGCCGGTGCCTCCAGCGGGCTGATGGCCGCCCTGTTCACCAGCGGCATCGCCCTGCCCCACATCGCCGCCAGCGGCAACCGCGACCTCGTCGACCGGTTCGTGCGACCCACCCTCGCCGGTGAGCTGATCGGCAGCCTGGCCGTGACCGAGCCCGGGGGCGGGTCCGACGTCGCCGGGATCCGCACCACGGCCCGGCGGGACGGGGACCACTACGTCGTCGACGGCGGCAAGACCTTCATCACCTCCGGGGTCCGCGCAGACTTCGTCACCACCGCCGTGCGCACGGGGGAGCCGGGCCACACGGGACTGAGCCTGCTGGTCATCGAGAAGGGCACACCCGGCTTCACCGTGGACCGGGCGCTGTCGAAGATGGGCTGGCACTGCTCCGACACCGCCGAGCTGGGCTTCGACGCCTGCCGGGTCCCGCTCGCCAACCTCGTCGGCGAGGAGGGCTCCGGCTTCTACCAGATCGCCGAGCAGTTCGTCGTCGAGCGGATCTCCCTCGCGGTCCACGGCTACGGCATCGCCGCGCGCAGTCTCGAGCGCGCGGCGGCGTACGCCCGGCAGCGGGAGACCTTCGGGAAGCCGCTCATGGCCAACCAGGTCGTCCGCCACGCGCTGGTCGAGATGCACCGCCAGGTCGAGGTCGCGCGGGCCTACACCCACGAGGTCGTGCGGCGCCACGAGGCGGGCGAGAACGTCGTCGCCGAGGCATGCCTGGCCAAGCAGACCGCGGTCGACACGGCCGCCCACGTGTGTGACCAGGCGGTGCAGCTCCACGGTGGCACCGGCTACCTGCACGGGACCGAGGTCGAGCGGCACTACCGCGACGCCCGGATCCTGCCGATCGGAGGAGGCGCGGACGAGGTCCTCGCCGACCTCGCCGCACGACTGCTGGGGTACGCATGATCGACAAGCTGTTCCGCCCGCTGACCGGTGAGGTCACGGTCCACATGGACGCGCCACCGACGGTGGTGTGGGACCTGGTCTCCGACGTGACCCGGATCGGGGAGTTCAGCCCCGAGACCTTCGAGGCCCGCTGGATCCGCGGGTCGTCCGGTCCCGAGGTGGGCGCCCAGTTCAAGGGGCACGTACGCCGCAACGGCATCGGTCCGACGTACTGGACGCTCTGCACCGTCACCGCCTGCGAGCCCGAGCGGGTCTTCGAGTTCGCCGTCGGCAACGACGAGGTGACCGCCAACAACTGGGGCTACCGGCTGGAGCCGGAGGCCGGCGGCACGCGGGTCACCGAGTACTTCCGGGTCCAGCCCAACCTCATGATGCGCGCCTACTGGCTCGCGCTGGGCCCGCTGCGCGGCCGCACCAACGAGCGGGGGATGCGGACGACCCTGGAGCGGATGAAGGCGGTGGTGGAGTCGTGACGTCGGCCAACCGCGCGGCCATGCTCGACAAGCTCGCCGAGCTCGACGCCGAGCACGCCAGGGCGGTCGCGGGCGGTGGCGAGAAGTACGTCGAGCGCCACCACGCCCGCGGCAAGCTGCTGCCCCGCGAGCGGATCGAGCTCCTCGTCGACCCCGGGAGCGCGTTCCTCGAGCTCTCCCCCCTGGCCGGGTGGGGGTCGGACTTCACCGTCGGGGCGTCGGTGGTCACCGGCATCGGCGTCATCGAGGGCGTCGAGTGCGTGATCACCGCCAACGACCCGACCGTCAAGGGTGGCGCCTCCAACCCGTGGACGGTGAAGAAGATCTTCCGGGCCAGCCAGATCGCGGAGGAGAACGGGCTCCCGACCGTCGCGCTCGTGGAGTCGGGGGGCGCCGACCTCCCGACGCAGAAGGAGATCTTCATCCCCGGCGGCCGGCTCTTCCGCGACATCACCCGCGCCAGCGCGCGCAAGGAGCCGACGGTCGCGCTGGTCTTCGGCAACTCCACCGCAGGCGGCGCCTACGTGCCCGGCATGAGCGACTACACGGTGATGGTCAAGGAGCAGGCCAAGGTGTTCCTCGGCGGGCCGCCGCTGGTCAAGATGGCCACCGGCGAGGAGTCCGACGACGAGTCGCTCGGTGGCGCCGAGATGCACGCCCGCACCTCGGGCCTGGCCGACTACCTCGCCGAGGACGAGCACGACGCGATCCGGATCGGCCGGCGGATCGTGGCGCGGCTCAACCGTGGCCGGGGTTTCCCCGGTCGGCCGGGGA
Organism: Nocardioides coralli; assembly: GCF_019880385.1. Taxonomy (NCBI): domain Bacteria; kingdom Bacillati; phylum Actinomycetota; class Actinomycetes; order Propionibacteriales; family Nocardioidaceae; genus Nocardioides; species Nocardioides coralli. The sequence goes on along the minus strand of NZ_CP082273.1, from coordinate 3,359,717 downwards.
AACCGCCGCATGTCAGGCGTTGCAACACCGGACAACCGACAGGATCACCTGACAACCCCACCGCCCTGGCCGAGGCGTACGCCGAGCCGGATGCCGACCCCGACGAGCTGCTCGACCTGATCCCGAGCGACCTCAAGGAGCCCTTCGACCCGCGTGAGGTGATCGTCCGGGTCTGTGACGGCGTCTCGGCCACCAACGGCCGGGCCTTCGACGAGTTCAAGCCGCTCTACGGCAGCTCGCTGGTCACCGGGTGGGCGCGGATCCACGGCCACCCCGTCGGCATCCTCGCCAACGCCCAGGGCGTGCTGTTCAGCGAGGACGCACAGAAGGCGACCCAGTTCATCCAGCTCGCCAACCAGGTCGACACCCCGCTGCTGTTCCTGCACAACACCACCGGCTACATGGTGGGAGCGGACTACGAGCAGGGCGGGATCATCAAGCACGGCGCGATGATGATCAACGCCGTCTCCAACTCCAGCGTGCCGCACCTGAGCGTCATCATGGGCGCGTCCTACGGCGCCGGCAACTACGGGATGAACGGCCGCGCCTACGACCCGCGCTTCCTCTTCACCTGGCCGAGCGCCAAGTCGGCGGTGATGGGGCCGCAGCAGCTGGCGGGCGTCCTCAGCATCGTGGCGCGAGCGGCGGCCGAGGCCAAGGGGCAGGCCTACGACGAGGAGGGCGACGCCGGCATGCGGGCCTTCGTCGAGCAGTCGGTGGAGGAGCAGAGCCTGCCGTTCTTCCTGTCGGGGATGCTCTACGACGACGGCGTCATCGACCCGCGCGACACCCGGACCGTCCTCGGCATCTGCCTGTCCGTCATCGCCACCAAGCCGTTCACCGGCGGCGCCGGCTACGGGGTGTTCCGGCCATGATCCGCCGACTCCTGGTCGCCAACCGGGGCGAGATCGCCTCCCGGGTCTTCCGCACCTGCTACCGGCTCGGCATCGAGACCGTGGCCGTGCACTCCGACGCCGACGCCGGGCTGCCCTTCGTGCGGGAGGCCGACACCGCGGTCCGCCTGCCGGGCGACACCCCCGCCGAGACCTACCTGCGCGGCGACCTGCTCATCGAGGCTGCCCGACGTTCCGGAGCCGACGCGGTCCACCCCGGCTACGGCTTCCTCTCCGAGAACGCCGGCTTCGCCCGCGCGGTCCTCGACGCCGGCCTCACCTGGGTGGGCCCGGCCCCGGGGTCGATCGAGCAGATGGGCTCGAAGGTCGAGGCCAAGAAGCTGATGGAGGCCGCCGGCGTACCCGTCCTCGGCAACCTGTCCGCCGAGACCGCCACCGAGGCCGACCTGCCGCTGCTCGTGAAGGCCTCGGCGGGTGGTGGGGGCCGCGGCATGCGGGTCGTGCGGACGCTCGCCGACCTGCCCCGCGAGGTCGAGCAGGCCTCGGCCGAGGCCGAGTCGGCCTTCGGCGACGGCACCGTGTTCGTGGAGCCGTACGTCGAGCGCGGACGCCACGTCGAGGTGCAGGTGGTCGGGACGGCCGGAGCCGTGCTCGTCCTCGGCGAGCGGGACTGCTCCATCCAGCGGCGGCACCAGAAGGTGGTCGAGGAGGCGCCGGCGCCGGGGCTGCCCGAGGCGACCCGTGACGCCCTGCACGCGGCGGCTCGCGCCGCGGCCGAGGCGATCGACTACCTCGGTGCCGGCACCGTCGAGTTCCTCTACGACGCCGACGCCGACCGGTTCTTCTTCCTCGAGATGAACACCCGGCTGCAGGTCGAGCACCCCGTCTCCGAGCTGGTGCACGGCGTCGACCTGGTCGAGCTGCAGCTGGCCGTGGCCGAGGGACGGCCCCTGCCCGTCGAGTCCCGGGAGACCGCACCCCGGGGCCACGCGATCGAGGTGCGGCTGTACGCCGAGGACCCGGCCGCCGACTGGCAGCCCCAGAGCGGGGTGCTCACCCGCTTCGAGATCCCTTCCGGTGACGGGGTCCGGGTCGACGCCGGCTTCGAGACCGGCTCTGCGGTCACCACGCACTACGACCCGATGCTGGCCAAGGTGGTCGCCCATGCGCCCACCCGCGAGCAGGCCGCGCGCCGGCTCGCGCGCGTCCTGGCCCGGGCGCGGATCCACGGGCTGGTCACCAACCGCGACCTGCTGCTCGCGATCCTCCGCGACGAGGCCTTCCGGGCCGGCGAGGTCAGCACCGCCTTCCTCGACGAACGGGAGCTCCCGGCCCCCGCCCCGGACCCCGGTGCCCCGGTCGCGGCCGCCCTCGCGCTGGCCGAGGCGGCCGGGCAGGCCCGGACCCGCCAGCGGGGCATCCCCGTCGGCTGGCGCAACGTCGTCTCCCAGCCGCAGCGCACCACCTTCGACACCACGACCGTGGAGTGGTGGGGCGGCCGCGACGGCTACACCGTGGACGGGTTCACGGTGCTGGCGGTGGTCTCGACCGGCCCGACCACCGAGTGGGCGGTGAGCCTCGAGACCGACGGCGTGCGCTCGACGTACGTCGTGGACGTCGCCGGTGACCGGATCGACGTCGACGGTCCGCGCGGCCACACGGCACTCCGGCTGCTGCCACGGTTCACCGACCCGGACGCGACCCTCGCGCGCGGGTCCCTGCTGGCCCCGATGCCCGGCACCGTCGTGAGCGTCGCCGTCGAGGTCGGTGCCGAGGTCGCTGCCGGCCAGCCGGTGCTGGTGCTGGAGGCGATGAAGATGCAGCACACCGTCAGCGCGCCCCACGCCGGCACGGTGACCACGATCGACGTGACGCGCGGGGCGCAGGTCGCGGCCGGCGACGTCCTGGCCGTGGTGTCGACGGCGACGACCGATGAGGAGCAGGCATGACCCAGGTTGCGTTCAGCGAGTCCGAGGAGCGCCAGGCGCTGCGCCGTGAGGTGGCGAGGCTGGCCTCGCGCTACGGCCGGGAGTGGTTCACCGAGAAGGCCCGCGCCGGCGAGAAGACCACCGAGCTGTGGCTGGAGATCGGCAAGCTGGGCTACCTCGGCATCAACATCCCCGAGGAGTACGGCGGTGGTGGCGGCGGGATCGGCGACATCGCGGCCGTCTGCGAGGAGCTCGCCGCCCAGGGCTGCCCGCTGTTGCTGATGGTGGTCAGTCCCGCGATCTGCGGCACGATCATCAGCCGCTACGGCACCGAGGAGCAGAAGCGCCGCTGGCTGCCGGGGATCTGCGACGGCACCGGCACCATGGCCTTCGCGATCACGGAGCCGGACGCCGGCACCAACACCCACAACATCACCACCACTGCCCGCCGCGACGGCGACGAGTGGGTGCTCAACGGTCGCAAGATCTACATCTCCGGCGTCGACGAGGCCGACCACGTGCTGGTCGTCGCGCGCGCGGAGGACGCCCGCACCGGCAAGGTCAAGCCGGTCCTCGTCGTCGTCCCCACCGACGCCGCGGGCTTCGAGGCCCGACCCATCCCGATGGAGATCGTCAGCCTCGAGCTGCAGTTCCAGGTGTTCCTCGACGACGTGCGGCTGCCGGCTGATGCGGTCGTGGGTGACGAGGACGGTGGCCTCGTGCAGCTCTTCGCCGGGCTCAACCCCGAGCGGATCATGGCGGCGTCGTTCTCGACGGGGCTGGCGCGGTTCGCGCTGGGCCGGGCTGCGGCGTACGCCAGGGAGCGCGAGGTGTTCCAGGGCCCCATCGGCGGCCACCAGGCGATCGCCCACCCGCTCGCCCAGTCCCACATCGAGATCGAGATGGCCCGGCTGATGACGCAGAAGGCGGCGGCCCTCTACGACGCCGGCGACGACATGGCCTCCGGCGAGGCGGCCAACATGGCGAAGTACGCCGCCGCGGAGGCGGCCTGCGACGCGGCCGACCGGGCGGTGCAGACCCACGGGGGCAACGGGATCACCCAGGAGTACGGCATGGCCGGGCTGCTGGTCGCCACCCGCGCCGGCCGGATCGCCCCGGTCAGTCGCGAGATGATCCTCAACTACGTCGCCATGCACTCCCTCGGCCTGCCGAAGTCCTACTGAGGGACCAGCGGCGCCGAGCTCTGTCACCATCGGCAGGTGACGCTCCACGACCTGACCCGCATGAAGGACCGGCGCGACGGCGACCGGGCCGTCCTCGACCGGCTGCTCGACGAGGCACTGGTGGCCACGCTGGCCACCGTGTCGGAGGACGGTCGGCCGTGGGCGGTCCCGATGCTGGTGGCTCGCTCCGGTGACCGGGTGCTGCTGCACGGCTCCACCGGTGCGGGGGCGCTGCGCCGGGTGGCAGCGGGAACCGAGGCGGTGGTCGAGGTCCACGTCGTCGACGGGCTGGTGCTGGCGACGTCGATGTTCGAGCACACCGCCAACTACCGGTCCGCCGTCGTCCGCGGGCGGCTCCGCGCCCTCACCGGGGACGAGGCGGTCGCTGCCCTCGACGGGCTGTCCGACGCGCTGGTGCCCGGTCGCCGCGCAGAGGTGCGCGGCATGATGACCAAGGAGGTCAGGGCCACGGTGGTGCTCGCGCTCGACCTGACAGAGGACAACTGGATCCTCAAGGTCCGCGACGGGGACACCGACGAGGACCCGGACGAGGTGCCCGACGACGTGTGGACCGGCGTGGTCCCCCTGCACACCGTGGCCGGTGACCCGCGGCGCTCCCCGTGGCTCCCGGAGCTGCCCGTCCCGCCGTCGGTCGACGGGCTGCGGCAGCGCTTCGCCCCGCCGCCGCAGGACTAAGCCCCTACCGGTCGACGCCGGCCTCCCACCGCTGGCGGACGTCCTCGGTGATCTCGCGGGGCGCGGTGTGGGGCTGGGTGATCCGGATGTGGTTGCCGAAGGGGTCACGCACCCCGATGTCGATGCCGTAGGGCTGGTCCACCGGCTCCTGGGTGATCTCGACCTCGGCGTCACGCAGGGTCTCGAAGGTCTTCTGGCAGTCGTCGGTGTGCAGGAACATCGTCGCGCCCAGCGCCCCCTTGGTCATCAGGTCGCGCAGCTGGGCGGCGGTCTCCTCGTCGTGCTGGGGAGCGCCGGGCACCTCGAGCAGCACCTCGTGCTCGGGCTGCGAGGGCAGCGAGATGGTCAGCCACCGCATGAAGCCGAGGTCGACGTCGGAGGCGACCTCGAAGCCGAGGGTGCCGCAGTAGAAGGCCAGCGCCTCCTCCTGGTCGAGGACGTAGGCGGTCGTGAGGTGAACCCTGGAGAAGAGATGGGAGTTCGTCATGCCGACGACGCTAGACCCGAGCCGCGCCCGTCTGCTTATCCGAACCTGTCGTCCTGGGGCCGCCCCTCCCGCGGCCGCGTCCACTGCATGACGAAGCAGGTCGGTACGGCGACCGGCGGGTGCTGGGCGCGGAACTCCGTCGGGGAGCACCCGACGATGCCGGCAAAGGTGCGGCTGAAGGTGCCCAGGCTGGCGAAGCCCACGTCGAAGGAGATCTGGGTGACCGGGCGCTCGGTCTGCCGCAGCAGCGTCATCGCCCGCTCGACCCGGCGGCGCTGCAGGTAGCGGTGGGGCGTCTCGCCGAAGACCTCCTTGAACACGCGCGCGAACCGGGACGGTGACAGGTGGGCGATCCGGGCGAGCGAGGGCACGTCGAGCGGCTCGGCGTACCGCCGGTCCATCGCGTCCCGGGCCCGGAGCATGCGCCGGTTGGTGTCCTCGCGCGCGGCCTGCTGGTCGTCGGTGCCTGCGTCGGTCACGACGAGTCGCCGAGCTCCTGGAACAGCGTCAGCTGCAGGCCCGCAGGTCCCTCGAGCCGGGAGTTCAGGGAGTCCCACGGTGTCCGGGTGGGCTCGGCGACGAGCTCGGCGCCGGCGGCGACCAGCTCGTCGGTGACCACGGATGCGTCGGCGACCTCGAAGGCGACCCGCAACCGCGGGGCCACCCGGCGCCCCACCTCGACCCGGTCGATCATCGCGACCTGGGCCGGGTTCGACAGCTCCAGCGTCGCCCGCCCCACCTCGAGGATCGTCACGCTCTCGCCGTCCGGCCCGTCCACGACCAGCTCCTCGCCGGCACCGAGCACGTCGCGGTAGAAGGCCACCGCCTCCTCGTAGTCCTCGGCCTCCACGACCAGCCTCATCTGCAGCACGCGTCCCACCCGCATCTCCCTCCGCTCGGGTCTGGTGCCCAGCGTCCCACTACCGCAGGGGGACGAACCGGTAGCCGCCGTGACGTGTCACCACGGCACCGGGGTTGGTGACCCGGAGCATGGTGCCCCCGACCGGGATCACCATCACCGCCTCGTCGGCGAGCTGGTCGACGAGCTCCTGCGGCAGGTGACGGGGCTCGGCGGAGACCAGGATGCGGTCGTACGGCGCACCGGCCGGCCAGCCGAGGACGCCGGGGTCGGCGGCCCGGATCGAGGCCCACACCTGACCGGTGCGCGCGAGGTTTGCCGAGCCGAACGCCACGAGGTCCGGCTCGAGCTCCACGCCGGTCACCTCCCCACCCGGTCCGGTGAGGTGGGCCAGCAGGGCGGTGGTCCACCCCGAGCCGGAGCCGACGTCGAGCACCCGCTGCTCCCGGCGTACGTCGAGCAGGCGCAGCATCGCCTCGACCGTCCGCGGCTGCGAGTTGGTCTGACCGTGGCCGATCTCCAGCGGTCCGTCGAAGGGCGCGCGCCGGCGGAGCGCCTCGGGCAGGAACCCCTCCCGCGGCCAGGCCTCGAAGGCGTCGGCGACGGTGTCCATGCCTCGACCCTCCCTCTCCCGGCGCCCGCAGGCAATGCCGCGGAAAATGCCTCGCCCGCGGGCTGACGGGGCCCTACCCTCGCGCCGTGGACAACGCACACCGACTCCGGTCCGTCGTGGCCGTGCTGATCGTCGCCAACCTGGTGGCCGCCGTCGTCGCGGTCCTCGTCAACTGGCCCGGCCAGTTCGGGGCGGTCCGGACCGACGCGAGCGACGGCGTGGTCCTGGAGGGCACGGCGATCTCGGCGCCGCTGCTCGTCGTCGTGCTGTGGCTGCTGGCGTTCTTCCTGGTGACCCGCCGCGACGGGTGGGCGTGGGTCGGTGTCGGCGCGGCCGGCGTGTCCGCGGTCGCGGTGTGCATTGGCGGTCTCGGCGAGCTCGTCGCCGACGGCACGCCCGAGACACCCAAGACCGTGCTGGTGGCCTCCGGCATCGTCTGGACGGTCGTCGCGATCGTCCTCGCGACCCTGGTCGCAGCGGTCGTCCGCGAGCGCCGCCGCTCACCCCTCCCGGGCTGACCTCGCCGACGGTCGGGGATCCGTGGCAGGGTCGTGCCGTGACTGACCGTGCGCCCGTGCCCGAGGAGCTGGTGCGCCGTATCGGCGCGATCATCAACCCCCTGCCGGAGGCCTACGAGGAGCCGGCGTGGACCGGCACCCGGTGGCGGGTCGGGCAGGCCACGATCGCCCACGTCTTCGGGGGCGAGGACCAGCTGCTCCGGATCACCTTCCGCGCCGAGCCCGACGAGGTGATGGCCTTCGAGCACCTGGGGTCGCCGTACTTCCGGGTCTCCTGGGGGCGCAACGTCGTCGGCATGCTGCTCGACGACCACACCGACTTCGCCGAGCTGGCCGAGCTGCTGGTCGACTCCTACTGCGTGCAGGCACCGCAGCGGCTGGTCGACCGCGTCGACCGGCCAGCAGCCGGGTAACGCAACCGCGATGTCGCTCCCGGTACGTCCCAACGTCCCGGGAGCGGCACGAACGTGGCGTTACCCAGTCCTCACGACGACTGCAGGAAGGGCGGCTTCGGGAAGAACAGCGGCACGCGCGCGGCGTACTCGTCCCAGCCCGGCCGTTCCGACATGGTCTTCTCCAGCAGCCTGGCGCCGGTGACGTTGCGGATGAAGTGCGTCATCGCGATCGGTGCGACCACCGTCAGCAGGCCGGGCAGCCAGCCCGACGCGAGCCCGCCCGCCAGCCAGATGCCCCACCAGACGCAGGCGTCGCCGAAGTAGTTCGGGTGCCGGGTCCAGCCCCACAGCCCCTGGTCCATGACCGGTGGCCGATCGTCCTTCGGCCGCTCCTTGTACGCCGCGAGCTGGGCGTCGCCGACGGTCTCGAAGAAGAACCCCACGCCCCACACCGCGACGCCCGCACCCACCAGCCACCAGGTCCACACCGAGGTCGCCGCGGCCGCCTGCAGCGGCAGCGAGATCACCCAGGCCGCCAGCGCCTGCACCAGGAACACCTTGCGCACCGCCGTGCCGAAGCCACCGCCGTCGAGCAGCTCCTCGTAGCGCGGGTCCTCCTCGCCGGAGCCGGCCCGGCTGCGGATGTGCCAGGCCAGGCGCAGCCCCCACACGCCGACCAGCGCTGCCAGCAGCCAGCTGCGCAGCACGTCGTCGTCGGCCAGCAGGGCGCAGACGAGGGCAACCACGACGAAGGCGAGGCCCCAGGCGATGTCGACCACCGCCACCCGTCCGACCCGGCGCGACCACAACGCCGTGGCGGTCATGAGCAGAGCCACCGCGCCCAGCGACGCAGCGGCGACGGGCCAGAAGGCACTCACCAGCGACGCACCCGCTCCAGGGTGTGGTCGGCGCCCGGCCTCACGCAGAGCATCTGGTCGACTCCCATCCGTCCGTCCCGGAAGGTCAGCATGCCTCCGACGAGGTAGAGCCGCCAGACCCTCGCCACCTCCTCGCCGACGAGGTCGACGAAGGCGGGCAGGTTGGCCTCGAAGGTGTCCAGCCACGCGCCGACGGTCCACACGTAGTGCTCACGTATGGCGTGCACGTCGCGCACCTCGAGCCCCCCGCGCTCGAGCAGCGCCACGGTCTCGCCGACCGGCCGCATGTGCATGTCGGGGGCGATGAAGGACTCGATGAAGGGCCCACCCCCTGGCCACCGTCCCCGAGGCCGCGACATCTGCTGGACCAGCACCCGGCCGCCGGGCCGCACCGCGCGGCGCAGCACCTCGACGTACGTCGGGTAGTTTCCCTCCCCGACGTGCTCACCCATCTCCAGCGACCCGACGGCGTCGAAGTGGTCGCGCTCGGGCACGTCGCGGTAGTCCTGGAGCCGGATCTCGACCCGGTCCTCCAGCCCGCGCTCCGCGATCCGGGAGTCGATGAACCGCTTCTGCTCGGTCGCGATGGTGACCCCGGTGACGTGCGCTCCGAAGTGCTCGGCGGCGTGCAGGGACAGCGAGCCCCAGCCACAGCCGACGTCGAGCATCCTCGCGCCGGGCTGGAGGCCGAGCTTGCGGCAGACCAGGTCGAGCTTGTCGCGCTGGGCGTCGGCGACGGTGTAGCCGGGCTCCCGCGAGGTCCAGTAGCCGCACGAGTAGGCCATCGCCGGGTCGAGCAGCATCGCATAGAACTTGTTGGACAGGTCGTAGTGGTGGCTGATCGCCTCCACGTCGCGCAGCTTGCTGTGGAGGCGGCCGCGGATCCGGGCCTGGGACGCCGGGGGTGCCGGGGGCCGGCCGAGCAGCTTGAGGTCGGCCGCGGCCCGCACCGCGGCGAGCAGCGCCGAGGGCGTGGGCCGGCCACCGAGGCCCCGCTCGCGGGCGACGTCGAAGGCGTGGGTGAGCGCGGCGCCCAGGTCGCCGTGGACCTCGAGCTCGCCCGTGACGTAGGCCTGCGCGGCACCGAGCTCGCCCGGGTGCCACAGCATCCGGCGTACGGCGTCGGGGGAGCGGAGCTCGACCTCGGGCGCGTCCGCGGGACCGGCCACCGAGCCGTCCCAGGCCCGCAGCCGCACCGGCAGCTCACCACCCACGAAGGGGCGGAGCGCCGCTGCCAGGCGCCCGGCGACCCCGGTCGCGGTCTGCGTGTCGGTGGTCGTCACGCGTGGCCCTCCCGGGTCAGCACCAGCTGGTGGACGTCGAGGTAGCCCGAGGAGAACCCGGCCCGGCTGTACTCGAGGTAGAAGTGCCACATCCGGCGGAAGACCTCGTCGAAGCCGAGCCCCGTCACCTGGTCGTGGGCGGCGCGGAACCGCTGGTCCCACTGCCGCAGCGTCTCGGCGTAGTGCTTGCCGAAGGAGAAGCGGTCGGCCACGCGGAGCCCGGTCGACTCCCGGGTCACCTGCTCGATGACCTCCACCGACGGCAGGAAGCCGCCGGGGAAGATGTACTTGTTGATCCAGGTGTACTGGCCCTTGGTCGCGAGCATCCGGTCGTGGGGCATCGTGATCGCCTGGATCCCGACCCGGCCGCCCGGCGCGAGCATTTCGTCGATGGTGGAGAAGTACGACGTCCAGTACTCGTGACCGACCGCCTCGATCATCTCCACCGACACGACCGCGTCGTACTGGCGCCCCGGGTGGTGGGTCGTGACGTCGCGGTAGTCGCACAGCTCGATCTCGACGAGGTCGGAGAGGCCCTCGGCGGCGACCCGGTCGAGCGCCAGCTCCAGCTGCTCGCTGGAGAGCGTGATGGAGTGGACGTGGGCGCCGCGGCGGGCGGCGCGAAGGGCCAGCTCTCCCCAGCCGGTGCCGATCTCGAGGACCCGGCTGCCGGCGCGGACGCCGGCGACGTCGAGGAGCCGCTCGACCTTGCGGACCTGCGCCTCCTCGAGGTCGTCGTCGGCCACCGGCCGGCCGTCGTTGCCGGTCTCGAAGAGCGCCGAGGAGTAGCTCATCGTCGGGTCGAGGAAGAGTCGGAACAGGTCGTTCGACAGGTCGTAGTGGTGGGCGATGTTGCCGCGGGAGTTGCTCCGGTCGGGGCGGTGGCGGTGCGGCGTCCTCGCCACGACGAGGGCCCGGGCCCGCTGCAGCCGGTCGGGCACCAGGGTGGCGATGCGCTCGGCCAGCACGGTGAGGAACCCGCCGAGGTCGGGGGCGTCCCACGCGCCGGTCAGGTAGGCCTCGCCGAACCCGATCAGTCCGTCGCGACCGATCCGGGCGTAGAACTCCTCAGGGCGGTGGACGCGCATCACGGGCCCGCCGCGGCCGAGGATCTCGCGCCGGCCGGGGCCGGCGGTGATCTCGACGCTCACGTCGAGCCGGGAGACGGCGGCCCGGAAGAGCCGTCGGGCCACCGGCGAGGCGATCGCGTTGCGCGGGCCGCCCGGCAGCTCGAAGAGGCCGGGCCAGTTGGAGGTCTCGGGGCGGGCGGGGCTGAGCGTCATCGGGACACCCCTTCCTGGTGGTGGGCGGGACGGGGTCGGACGGGCAGGCGGCGCACCCACAGCCAGATGCCGTGGGCGCGGATGAGCAGAGAGCTGCGGAGCGCGGCCGGAGCCGCGCGCAGTGGCGAGGTGGCGGTGGCGGCGCCGGCCAGCGAGGCGCTGAAGCGGGCGCCGTCGTCGCTGTGCAGCGTCACCGCCACGTCGAGCCGGTCACCCGGCTCCGGGACGGCGAGCTCGTAGTGGCCGTCGGTGCCGTGGAACGGCGAGACGTACATCTGCTTCTCGGTGCGGGCACGCCCCTGCTCGTCGGGGTGGACGAGGTAGGCGTGGCGGTCGCCGTAGGTGTTGTGCACCTCGACGACGGTCGCGCGCGGCGCGCCGTCGGGGCCCGAGCACCAGAACACGCTGATGGGGTTGAAGCAGTAGCCGAAGGCGCGCGGCATCGCCGCCATCAGCACTCGCCCGCCGTCGAGCGAGACGCCGTGGCCGTCGAGGAACGCCTCGACGTTCTCGCGGATCGTGCGGTCGGGCTCGCCGAGGTGGTCGCGCGCCTCGAACCGGGCCAGCACGCCGTGGTCGGGAAGGTCGTCGACGTCGACCAGCCACGTGTGGGACCGGTGGGTGAAGGTACGCCGGAACGGCTGGCGCCGCGTGTGGGTGATCGTGGTCGCGTAGATGGTGCCGCCGCGCTGGTCGACCGTGTCCCCACGCTGGTCGAGCCTGTCGAGACCGCCCCCGCGCTGGTCGAGCCTGTCGAGACCACCCTCGTCCCACGAGAACCCCAGCCGCTCGGCGGCCTCCAGCCCCGATCGCGCACCGTCCTCGTGGAAGCCCCAGCCGTGGTAGGCGCCGGCGAAGGCCAGCCGGTCGGTGGAGATCTCCGGCAGCCGGGCTCGCGCCGCCACCGACGTCGGGGTGTAGAGCGGGTGGGCGTAGTCGCGGTGGGCGATCACCGAGTCGGGGTCGACGAGGTCCTCCCCGCCGAGCGTGACGAGGTAGTGCTGCTCGGTCGGCAGCCGCTGCAGCCGCGTGAGGTCGTAGGTCACGGTGACCTCGCCGGCACGCCCGGCGACGCGACGGAAGTTCCACGAGGCTCGCGCGCCCTCGGCGTCGGGCAGCAGCGAGGCGTCGGTGTGGAGCATGGCGTGGTTGCGCGAGTAGGGCAGCGCCGTGAGCAGCTCGCGCTGCAGGCCGGTCGGCTCGGCGAGCATCGCCAGGGCCTGGTCGGGGTGCGTGGCGATCACGCAGGCGTCGTACGTCGTGGTGGCGCCGTTGCCGTCGGTGATCTCGACGCCGCTGCCGGTGTCGAGCACCGAGGTCACCTTGGTGCCGAGCCGGACGTCGTCGAGCTGCGCGGCGACACGCTCCACATAGGTCCGTGAGCCGCCGGTGACCGTCCGCCAGGTGGGTGAGCCGAAGACGCTGAGCATGCCGTGGTGCTGGAGGAACGTGAACAGGTAGCGGGCGGGGTAGTCGAGCGCCACCGCCGGGTCGCAGGACCACACGGCTGCGACGAGCGGCTCCATGAAGTGCCGCTCGAAGTACGCCGAGAACCGGCCCGCGGCCAGGAAGTCGCGCAGCGTCGTCTCGTGCTCCACGGCGGTCGGGCCGGCAGCCAGCAACCGTCGGGCGCGGCGGTGGAAGCGGGGGATCTCGCCCAGCATCCGCAGGTAGCGCGGGCTGCGGAGGTTGGCCGAGGTCGGGAACAGGCCTCGTGCGCCCAGGGCGCCCGCCCACTCCAGACCGGTCTCGTCGTCGCTGACCGAGAGCGACATCTCCGACTCCTGCGTCTCCACCCCGAGCTCGGCGAAGAGCCGCAGCAGCGTCGGGTAGGTGCGCCGGTTGTGGACGATGAACCCGGTGTCGATGGCAAGCCCGTCCACGTCGTGGGTGTCGGCGTGGCCGCCCAGCCGCTCGTCGGCCTCGAGGAGCGTCACCCGGGCAGTGCGCGACGCGACGTGGGCCGCGACGAGCCCGGACACGCCCGAGCCCACCACGGCGACGTGCCGTGTCGATGAGGTGTCCATCACGCGTTCTCGAAGCTGATCGTGGTGACCGGTGGCAGGGTCGGCTCCTCCGAGCCGCCCTCGGGCTCGACGGTGATGCCGAACCCGATCGCCGTCGCCGGGTCACCGTCCAGCACGACCTCGGCCTCCCCGCCCGACATCAGGCCGGCGGCCACCATGCCGACGTCCTCGTGGTCGAGCCAGAGCTCGTAGACCTTGCCGGAGGGTGCCTGCGGCATGTCGTCGGTGATGAGGACGGCCTTGTTGAGCTCGCGGGAACGGATCACCGTCGCCGTCGCGCCGCCGTCGAGCTGCTGGGTGAAGGTCTCGGCGTCGTCGGCCTGGGCGATGCGCTCGGCAGCGGTGAGGGTCTGCTGCGTCTCGCCGCTCTCGTCGGCCCACGGCTGGACGATCGCGGCTCCCGCACCGAGGGCGATCACCACCGCTGCTGCTGCCACCAGGACGAGAGACGGGCGAAATCGACGCCTCCGGGCGGCGTCCAGCCTGGACACGACCGGCGGCAGCGGCCGGACCGTGGCGATGTCGTGGAGGACCTGGTCGCGCAGGGAGGGTGGCGGCGTCACCGCGGCCGTCGCGCCGATCAGCGACGCGGCCTCGCGGAGACCGGCCACCTCGGACTGGCAGGCGGCGCACTGGGCGAGGTGCTGCTCGAACGCGGCCCGCTCGTCGTCGTCGAGCGCGTCGACGGCGTAGGCGCCGACGAGGGCGTGTGCATCAGTCATTGGAAAGCCACCCCCATGGCGTCGCGCATCCGGATGAGTCCGTCGCGGATCCTGGTCTTGGCGGTGCCGACCGGCAGGTCCAGCATGGTCGCCACCTCCGTGTGCGTGTAGCCGCCGAAGTAGGCCAGCTCGAGAGCCTCGCGCTGGACGGCGGTCAGTTCCTTCATGGCCGAGCGGACCCGGCCTGCTTCCAGTGAGGCCTCGGCGGCCTCGGCGGTCGCGTCGTGGGCGACCTTGACGTTGTCGTGGTGGTAGGAGGTGTCGCGCCGGCTGGTGGCCTCCGCAGCCCGGACCCGGTCGACCGCCTTGCGGTGGACGATGGTCAACAGCCAGCCGACGACGCTCCCGCGCTTGTCGTCGTACCGCGATGCGGTGCGCCAGACGTCGAGGAACGCCTCCTGGGTGACTTCCTCGGCCTGGGCCGGATCGCGGACCACCCGCAGGGCGAGTCCGTAGGCCCTCGCCGACATCGCGTCGTAGAGCGAGGCGAAGGCCTGGTGGTCACCCCGGGCCGAGCGCTTGAGCAGCTCGACCAGGCGTGCGGTCTCCGGCGCCCCCGCGTGGGGGGCGCCGTCGGGCACTGGTTGCAGGTGGTCCACGATCCGATCCTTGCGTGTCAGACCTTCGGGGGGAAGGTCAGGGCATCAGGACGGTGTCGATGACGTAGACCGTGGCGTTCGCCGTCGGGATGTTCCCGCACAAGACCGCGGCCTCCTCGTCGCCGATCGTCGCCTCCTCGCCGGAGCCGTTGATGGTGATCATGTCGCCGTTCAGCGTCTCGAACTCACCGGAGAGCTGGTCGGGCGAGATCTGCTCGGGGACCACGTGGTGGGTGAGCACCTGGGTGAGCGTGTCCTTGTCCTTCAGCAGGCCGTTGAGCTCCTTCTTGCTGAAGGCCTCGAACGCCGGGTTGGCGGGCGCGAAGACCGTCAGCGCCTCGGCGGAGTTCAGCGGCTCGACCAGCTCGGCCTCGCCGACGGCGGTGACCAGCGTGGTCAGCAGCGGGTTGGCGCTCGCGGCGGAGGCGACCGGTGCGGTGGCCATGCCCTCGAACGAGCCGTCACCGTCGGTCGGCACCTGGGCGCAACCCTCGCCGTAGGTCTGGGCCTGGGCGCCCATCTCCTCGGTCTGCTCCTCCTCGGTGGGAGCCTCCGAGGTGGGCTCGGACCCGGTGTCGGCCGCCGGCTCCTCGTCGGCGCCGCAGGCTGCCAGCCCGAGCGACATGGTCAGGGCAGCGGCCGCGAGGCCGGTCATGCGGAACGTCGTGCGCTTCATCGGAGGAAACCTTCCGTCTGTGTCAGTCAGGGACGTGGGGTGTTCGGTGCTGCTACCGGGACGGATTGCCCCGATCGCCGCGTTTTGTGGGGGTTTTACGCAACACGGACGATGATCGACTGGTAGCCGCTCGAGCCGTCGGGGAACGGCTGGGCCTTGGCGGGCGTCTGGACCTCGCCCTCGCGGGTGACCGCGCGGACGGCCAGGGTGTGCTCGCCGGACTCCGCGTTCCACGGGAAGAACCACTGACGCCAGTAGTCGACGCCGGCGGAGGGGCCGAGCTCCGCCTGCTGCCACTGACCGCCGTCGATCTGCACCTCCACCGTGCCGATGCCGCGGTCCTGGGCCCAGGCGACCCCGCCGATGAAGGTCTCACCGGCGTCGATCTCCTGGAACGACTTGGGGGTGTCGATCCGGCTGGAGATCTTGATGGGGGCGTCGGTGGCCCAGCCGCGCTCGGTCCAGTACGCCTGCTGCTCGTCGTAGGTGGTCAGCGTCATCTTCGTCATCCACTTGCAGGCACTGACGAAGCCGTAGAGGCCGGGCACCACCATCCGGACCGGGAACCCGTGCTCGCGGGGGAGGGCGCCGCCGTTCATGCCGATGGCGATCATCGCGTCGCGGCCGTCGGTGGCGACCGACAGCGGGGTGCTGATGGTCATGCCATCGACGTCGGTGGCGAGGATCTGGTCGGCCGTGTCGCCCACCCCGGCCATGTCGAGCACGTCGGTGAGGCGGACCCCGAGCCAGCGCGCGCCGCCGACGTAGGGCCCCCCGACGTCGTTGGACACGCAGGTCAGGGTGATGTCCCGCTCGATGAGGTCCATCTTCGTGAGGTCCTCGAAGCTGAGGCGCAGCTCCTCCTCGACGTCACCGTCGACCACCAGCTCGTAGCCCTCGATGTCGAGAGTCGGCAGCGTCAGCCGGGTGTCGATCCGGTAGAAGTCGGCGGTCGGCGTGCGGAACGGCGAGATGCCGGGAACCTTGTCGCCGAGACCGTCCGGGAACGCGGGGGCGGGGTCGGTGGGTGCGGGCAGCGCGACCTCGGCCGGGGACGAGCGGCGCAGTCCGCCGACGAGCCACCCCGCACCACCAGCGACGGCGGCGGCGGCCGCGGCTGCGCCCGTGGCGACGAGCACGCCGCGCCGCGTCGGTCCGTCCGCCTCCCCGGAGGCCGCAGGGGAGGCGCTGCGGGTCAGCCACCACAGGGTGGCGACGCCGGCCAGTCCCGTGGCGAGCGCGGGGAGCGCGTCGGTCACGCCGGCAGTGGGCCGCAGCAGGGCCATGACGCCGGCCACGGCCACGAGCCCGACGAGCACGCCCGCGCCGAGGACGAACCGGCGGCGCGCCAGCACACCCCCGATGGCGGCCAGGAGGGCCGCCCCGGCCATCACCGAGCCGATGAGGATGGGCTTGTCCGCCGTCCCGAAGGTCTGGACGGCCCACTCCTTCACGGGCGTGGGGGTGAGGTCGATGACGGTGGAGCCCACCGCCACGACGGGGGAGGACGCGGGGTCGAGGAGCGAGGCCACGAGGTGGCCCACCGCCATGCCCACGAGTGTCGCGAGGATTCCGAAGCCGGCGTACGGCAGACGTTGTCGCATACCCGTGGTTCGTCAGCCTGCCGGTCCCGGATGGGTGACGGTGGGTCGCGCCACCCGCGTCCCGTGACCGCGGCGTGCGACAGGATGGCGGCCATGACCGACACCACCGAGCTGGTCCACCTCGACGTCAGCGACCTCGACGGGGGCGGCCTGGCCACGATCACGCTGGACTCGCCGCACAACAAGAACGCGCTGAGCCGCCAGCTCGTGAGCGAGCTGCGGGGCCACCTCGAGGCCGCCGCCGCCGACTCCGACGTCCGGGTCGTGCTGCTCCGCTCCTCCGACCGGGTCTTCTGCTCCGGCGCCGACCTGTCCGAGGCGACCGCGGACGGCATGGAGGAGGGCGCCCGCCGGATCGTCGAGCTGCAGCGGCTGATCGTCACCATGGACAAGCCCGTGGTGACCGAGGTGCTCGGCGCCGTCCGCGCCGGAGGCATCGGCATCGTCGCCGCCAGCGACGTCGCCGTCGTCGCCGAGGACGCCACCTTCGCGCTGACCGAGGTCAAGCTGGGCCTCGCCGCCGCGATCATCAGCCTCACCGTCCACCACCGGATGACTCCCCGCGCCGCGGCGCTCACCACCCTCGGCGGTGAGGTGTTCAGCGGCACCGAGGCGGCGGCCTACGGCCTGGTGACACGAGCCGTGCCGGCTGATGCCCTCGCCGACGAGGTACGCCGGGTGTGCGGCTCGCTCGCGACGGGGGCCGCCCAGGGGCTGCGCGAGTCCAAGGCCATCCTCAACCGCGACCTGGTCGCCCGGATCGACGAGCACGGCGAGGACATGGCCGCCCTCAGCGCCCGGCTCTTCGCCAGTGACGAGGCACGCGAGGCGATGACGGCGTTCCTGCAACGCAAGCGGAAGAGCTAGGCAACCATCTGCCCCGCCCGACCGGTAGGGACGGGCATGACCACCGTGACCATCTCGGGGAGGGACCGCGTGAGCAGCCCGGCCTTCGAGGAGTTCGTCGCCGCCCGCTCGGCGTCGCTGCTCCGGACCGCCTACCTGCTGACCCGTGACCACGGGCTCGCCGAGGACCTCCTCCAGACGGCTCTCACCAAGGCCTACCTCGCGTGGGGACGCATCGACGGCAACCCGGAGCCCTACGTGCGCCGGGTCCTGGTCAACACCTACGCGTCCTGGTGGCGCCGGAAGTGGCGCGGCGAGCACCCCACGAGCGAGCTGCCCGAGCAGGCCCACCACCCCGACGGCCTCGGCGAGACCGGCGACCTCTGGGACGCCCTCGGCCGGCTGCCCCGGCGGCAGCGCGCCGTCGTGGTGCTCCGCTACTTCGAGGACCTCACCGAGGCCCAGACCGCCGACCTGCTCGGGGTCACCGTCGGCACCGTCAAGAGCCAGACCAGCAAGGCCCTGGCCCGACTTCGCATCGACCCGTCCCTGACCGAGCAGACCCAGGGGCAGACCCAGGGGGAGACCCGATGAACTCGCTGCAGGACCTCCGCCGGACCCTCGTCGCCCATGCCGACACCGTGCACGACGACGGCGCTCACGCGCGCACCGCGATCGTGGGAGACCGCGCCCGCGCCGTACGCCGCAACCGCGCGGTCGCCCTTGCCGGTGCCGCCGCGGCGCTCCTGGCTGCCGTGGTCGTGCCCTCCGTCGTCCTCGACGGCGGCGACCCGGTGCCCGCCGACCGCGAGCTGATCGGCCGCGAGGCACCCGAGACACTGACGTCGCTCGGCTGGAGCTACCGCTTCACCGAGGGCGTCGAGAGCACCGCCGACGACCCGGCCCGGGTCAGGCTCGGGACGTCAGACGTCCCGCGCCTGGTCACCTGGGCCAGCGCCGCCGACGAGGTGGACGTGGCCGTCGACGTGATGGGCTACGGCGGGGTGTCGGAGGCCACCGACTTCGACGACTTCATGCTCGTGCCCGGCGTCGAGCGCGCCCGGATCACGCTGCGTGCGGGCGGTGCACCGGCGGCGCTGGCCGTCTACGAGCTCGACCGCGACGTCGTCCCCGAGGGGATCACCCGGGACGGCCTGACCTGGCGCGAGACGGTGGGCAGCGAGCAGCTGCTCGACGGCACCATCGGCGAGGTCGGCGAGGCGGAGATCACCCTCGAGGTCGAGGTCCCGGAGAGCGAGCGCATCCGCCTGGCCAAGTACTGCGAGGGCCTCTCGGTGGGCGGCGACCTGTGGGTCAACGTATCGGTCGAGGGCCGCTTCAGCGGTGCCCACGGGGGCTGCGGCGACCCCGCGCCGGACCTCGCGGGCGGCAGTGCCAGCTGGCTCGACCCCGAGCACCTGCCCGAGCCCGGCGAGACCGTGAGCATGCGGATGTGGGTGTCCCGCGAGTTCGGGAAGGGGAGCGAGCCGGTCGACGTGGATGACGTCCGGCTGGCGTTCGCCGCCTACGACATGGGCCGACCGGTGACCGACGTCGCCGGGTGGGAGGTCTTCCCGCTGATCGAGCACGAGGGGCACCGCTGGTCGCTGGTGGAGGTCGAGGAGACCACGCGCGGAGCGGGGCGGGTGACCTACACCAACACGGCCGACCACACCGTGCTCGTCGAGGCGTCGATGTCGGGAGCGGGACAGCGCACGGTGGCCTTCCGCGAGCCGCAGGACGGCGGTGAGGACCGCACCGGCTCGGGCAACGGGTCAGGCATGTTCGGGATCCTCCGCCCGGGGCAGCAGGCGTCGCTCGTCGTGCAGGGCGAGCCGAGGCCGACCACCCGGCTCGGGTTCGCGGTCTACGTACGGGCCGACTGACGGATTCCTGCGCGGGTGTCCAGACGTCCCTTGTAGGCTTGGAGACTTGCCGGATTCGGCCGGCACGCTCAGCCCACGGGGAACAGGTACCGCACAGTGACCGATCAGCTCGCCGACCGCGAGATCGAGCGCGAGCAGGCGTTCGTCGACCGCGTCTACGTCCAGCTCCAGCAGTCCACCGCCGCCGCCGCCGAGCTCGCGCGCGAGGGCTACGGCCGCGGCCGGCTCGGCCACGAGGGCGGGCTGGTCGAGCGGGACGCCATGGTCTTCCAGGCCGCCCGCCGGATCGCCCAGCTCGACGCCGCCCACGAGGGCCTGGTCTTCGGGCGCCTCGACCTGAGGGAGGACGTCGACCCCGAGCCGCGCTACATCGGCAGGATCGGGCTGCGCGACGAGAACCGCGACTCCCTGCTCATCGACTGGCGGGCGCCGGCCGCCGCCGTGTTCTACCAGGCGACCGCGGCCACGCCGCAGGCCGTCGTACGCCGCCGCGTGCTGCGGTGCACCGGTCCCCGGGTGGTCGGTGTCGAGGACGAGCTGCTCGACGACTCGGTCGAGACCGACCTGCCGATCGTCGGTGAGGGTGCGTTGATGGCGCAGCTCTCGCGAGCCCGCGACCGCACCATGCACTCCATCGTGGCCACCATCCAGGCCGAGCAGGACCGGGCGATCCGGGCCCCCGCCAAGGGCGTCGTGTCGATCTCCGGAGGCCCCGGGACCGGCAAGACCGTGGTCGCGCTGCATCGCGTGGCCTACCTGCTCTACACCGACCGCCGCCGCTACGAGGGCGGCGGCGTGCTGGTGGTGGGACCCAGTGGTGTCTTCATGCGCTACATCGAGCGGGTGCTGCCCTCCCTGGGTGAGACGGCGGTCGCGCTGCGCTCGCTCGGCGAGGTCGTCGACGGGGTGAAGGCGTCCCGCCACGACGAGCCCGCCGTGGCCGACCTGAAGGGCTCGGCGCGGATGGCCGAGCTGATGCGGCGTACCGCCCGGCACCAGGCACCCGGCAGCCCCACCGAGTTCCGCGTCTTCTGGCGTGACGACCGGATCGTGCTCGACCGCGGCATCCTCGGTCGGCTCCGCCGCCAGCTCATGGGGCACGGCCAGCGCAACCGGCAGCTGCCGCGCGTCGCCAGCACCCTGCTCGACGCGATGTGGAAGCAGGTCCGCGGCGAGCGCGGGCGCGAGCGGGGCCGGGAGGCGTTCGAGGACGAGATGCTCTCGCGCCAGGACTTCGTGGACTTCGCGGTCGCCTGGTGGCCGCCGCTGACGGCCACGGACGTCTTCGGCTGGCTGCGCGACCCCGACGTGCTGGCGCGAGTGTCCGAGGGCGTGCTGACGCCCGAGGAGCAGCGGCTGCTGGCCAAGTCGTGGGCAGGCGACGGGTCGCTGTCGGTCGAGGACGTGGCCCTGGTCGACGAGGTGCGCTACGCGCTCGGCGACGTGCCGGCGCGCCACGAGGACCACCACGAGCTCGACGACCACGTCGGTGGCGACCTGCAGGAGCTGACCACGGCCGCCGACCGCGAGTACGCACCGAGCGGTCGCGCGTGGTCGCCGCCGACCCACCGGATCGAGGACGACGGCTACGCCCACGTCCTGGTCGACGAGGCGCAGGACCTCACCCCGATGCAGTGGCGGATGGTCGGGCGGCGCGGCCGGGCGGCGACCTGGACGATCGTGGGTGACCCCGCGCAGTCGTCCTGGCCGGTCCCCGAAGAGGCGGCGGCAGCCCGCGCGTCCGCGCTCGAGGGGAAGCAGCAGCACGACTTCCACCTCTCCACCAACTACCGCAACAGCTCGGAGATCTACGAGTTCGCGGCGGCGTACGCCCAGCGGGTCGGCCTCGATGCCGACCTCCCTACCGCCGTCCGCTCCACCGGAGTCGAGCCGCGCGTCGTGGAGGGTGCGAGGGACCTCGAGGGGGCCACCCGCGAGGCCGTCACGGACGTGGCGGGCCAGGTGTCGGGCACCGTCGGCATCGTGGTCCCGGCGGCCCGTCGCTCCGAGGTCAACGCGTGGCTCGCGTCCTGGCCGGAGCTGGCCGACGACGCCCCGGGAGCCCGCGCCGCGGTCGACTCGAGCGTCACCCCGTCCGGCACCGACCGGGTCGTCGTCCTCACCGGCCTCGACACCAAGGGCCTGGAGTTCGACGGCATCGTCGTGGTGCGACCGCAGGAGATCGAGGACGAGTCGGCCACCGGCCGCGCCACGCTCTACGTGGTGCTCACCCGCGCCACCCAGCTCCTGACGACCGTCAGCTGACCCGCCCGCCCAACCTCCGGCGCTCGGTGTACGCCGGTCTGGGCTCCCGGGGGTTGAGGTGCGAGGGCCGTCACGGTCCGAGCCTCGAAACGCCCGGGGCTCACGCTGGGCACGGAGACGTTGGTTGAGCTTGTCGAGACCAGGGCCGGTGGTTTCGTGGCTCGCTGCGCTCGCACCTCAACCTCCGGCGAGCGGCGTACGCCGGTCTGGGCTCCCCGGACGTTGAGGTGCGAGGGCCGTCAAGGCCCGAGACTCGAAACGCCCGGGGTCTCCGTGCCGGCTGTCGGTCAAACGTTGGTCGAGCTTGTCGAGACCAGCGCCGGTGGTTTCGTGGCTCGCTGCGCTCGCACCTCAACCTCCGGCGCTGCGCTCGCACCTCAACCTCCGGCGCTGCGCTCGCACCTCAACCTCCGGCGTTGCGCTCGTACCTTGACCTCCGGCGCTGCGCTCGCGCCTCGACCGGCGGCGTGGAGGGAGCGGGTCGGGCCGTAGGGTTCCGCGCATGGCCGAGACGATGACCCCCCGGGCCGATGCCCGCGCCGCGATCGAGGCGGTCCAGGGGCACGAGGCCTGGGCGATCATCCGGCGCTCGACCCGCGCGGGCGACCGCGACACCGTCGGGGTCGTCGGCGGCCGGCGCCGCGTGGTCGAGTCGGTGCTCGAGGTCCCCCTGCAGGACGGCATCCCCGAGCCCGGCCACATCGCCGACACCCTGGTCGCGGTGCCGTTCCGGCAGGTCGCCGAGCGGGGCTTCGAGGCCCACGACGACGGCACCCCGCTGGTGGTGGTCGACGTCGAGACCGAGCTGGAGTTCACCGTCGACGAGGTGGTCGCGGCCATCGACGACACCGGGATCGACTTCGCCGACCGCGGCGGCTTCGACACCGACGACGCGGCGTACGCCGACGTGGTGGCCCGGATCATCGAGGACGAGATCGGTCAGGGCGAGGGCGCCAACCTCGTGGTGGGCCGCCACTACCGCGCCCAGGTCGCCGACTGGGGGGCCGACAAGGCACTGACCGTCTTCCGGCGGCTGCTCGAGCGCGAGCGCGGCGCCTACTGGACCTTCGTGTTCTTCACCGGCGACCGCTACCTGATCGGTGCGAGCCCGGAGCGCCACGTCAGCATCCACGACCAGGACGTCCGGATGAACCCCATCAGCGGCACCTTCCGGATCCCCACCGAGGGCGACGTCCGCGGCCCGCTCCTCGACTTCCTCCGCGACGAGAAGGAGGTCTACGAGCTCTTCATGGTCGTCGACGAGGAGCTCAAGATGATGTGCGACATCTGCCACGAGGGCGGTCAGGTGCTCGGACCGTTCCTCAAGCCGATGAGCCGCCTCGTCCACACCGAGTACCTCCTCGCCGGCCGCACCGACCGCGACCCGCGCCAGGTCCTGCGCGACACCATGTACGCCGCCACCGTGACCGGGTCGCCGGTGGAGAACGCCTGTCGGTTGATCAAGCGCTACGAGGACGAGGGCCGCGGCTACTACGGCGCCGCGCTGGCCCTCTTCGGCCGCGACGAGCAGGGCGGCCCGATGGTCGACAGCCCGATCGTGATCCGCACCGCCGACGTCGACCTCGACGGCCGGCTCACGGTCACCGCGGGTGCCACCCTGGTGCGCGACTCCGACCCGGCGTACGAAGTCGCGGAGACCCACGCCAAGGCCGGGGGCATCCTCGCGGCGTTCGGTCTGGTCCCGCCGGCGCCGGTGCCCCACACCGACCTGACCGAGCTGGTCAACGACGAGGACGTGCTGCTGGCCCTCAACGCCCGCAACCGGCGGCTCTCCACGTTCTGGCTCACCGACCAGGGTGACGCGCTGCCGGTTCCCGGGCTCGCGGGCAAGCGCGTGGTGGTGCTCGACGGCGAGGACGCCTTCGTCAACATGCTGCGCCACGTGCTCGGCGTGCTCGGCATGGAGGTCGACGTCCTGCGTCACGAGCAGTACGCCGACGGCGCCCTCGACGACCACGACCTCGTCATCGTCGGACCCGGTCCGGGTGACCCGCGCGACGGTGACCACCCCAAGATCGCGACGCTGCGCCGCGCGGTCGACCGGTTGCTGGAGCGACGGCAGCCCTTCCTCGCCGTCTGTCTCGGCCACCAGGCGTTGTGCCATCGGCTGGGTCTGTCCCTGGAGTACAAGGACATCGTCTTCCAGGGCACCCAGTCGCCGATCACCCTCGACGGGCGCACCGAGCGGGTCGGCTTCTACAACACCTTCGTCGCCCGGGCCCGTGGCCCGCTGCCCGACGGAGTCGAGGTGGAGGCGGACCCCGAGACCGGCGACGTCCACCTCGTGCGCGGGCCGCACTTCCGGGGCATCCAGTTCCACGCCGAGTCGATCCTCACCGAGCACGGCGCCGACCTCGTCCACGGCCTGGTCCGCGAGCTGATCGGCGCGTAGGGCAGCGACGACCGCCCCGGGCACGTCATGATGGGTGGGTCAGCAGGCCGGGGGGAGACGGATGCGGATCGCGGCACGAGTCGCGCTGGTGTGCACGGTGGTGCTGCTGGTGCTCAGCGGCAGCGCCGGTGGCGGCCGCTCGCCGGTCGACGAGCCCGCCAGCGCGCAGCCCGAGCCGCCCCCGGCCCAGGACCGTCTCGGCGGTGCCGACCTGCGTCCGGCTGACCGGCCCGACATCGTCCTGGTGCTCATGGACGACGTCTCCGTGGAGCTGGTGCGGACGATGCGCCAGGCCGCCGAGATGGCCCGCGAGGGGGCGTCCTACGAGCACTCCTACGTGGTCGACTCCCTGTGCTGCGTGTCGCGGGCCAGCCTGCTGACGGGGCAGTACCCCCACCAGACCGGGGTCCGCACCAACACCGCCAACACCCCCAACCTGGTCGGCCCGCTGGGCGGCTTCGAGGCGTTCGCGACGTACGGCAACGAGGAGCGCAGCGTCAACGTCCGGTTGCAGGACGCGGGCTACACCACCGGCTACATCGGCAAGTTCCTCAACCAGTACGACGGGTGGCCCGACGAGGTGCCGCCGGGCTGGAGCGACTGGCAGGCGGTCCACGCGAGCGCCTACGACGGCTGGGGCTTCGACATCACGGAGTCCACCGACGGTGGTGAGGCGTTCTCCACCTACGTTCCCACGCCCCCGGAGTGGACGAGCCCGGAGGAGAAGGACGCGGCCTACGTCGGCACGGTCATCGCGGACCGGGCGCTGGCCTTCATCCGCGAGCACCGCGACGACGAGGCGCCGTACTTCCTGACCGTCGCCCCGTACGCCGCGCACTCCCGGGTCGGCCCCGAGGGGGCCTATCCCGACGAGCCGGTGTTCCCGCCGGCCTTCCGCGACCGCGCGAGCGAGGGGCGCCCCGGCAACTGCGGCACCGTGCCGTGCTCCGCGCTCGGGCTGGCCGACCTGCCCGGCTACGCC
This sequence comes from Nocardioides coralli, assembly GCF_019880385.1. Taxonomy (NCBI): domain Bacteria; kingdom Bacillati; phylum Actinomycetota; class Actinomycetes; order Propionibacteriales; family Nocardioidaceae; genus Nocardioides; species Nocardioides coralli. The sequence goes on along the minus strand of NZ_CP082273.1, from coordinate 3,334,719 downwards.
GACGACCAGTCCGACAACGCACCCCGGTGGGCTGACGGGCGCAGGGCCCCGCAGTGGCGGCCGGCAGAGACGGTCCTCACCCCGCGGGGTGCCGTGGCGACGCTGCGGCGCCGGGCCCAGATGGTGCAGTCGATCGACCGGATGCTGCGCGACATCCGCCGGGCGGTGGGCCGCGACACCTACGTGGTGCTCACCTCCGACAACGGCTTCCACATCGGGCAGCACCGGCTCGAGCGGGGGAAGGGCACGCCCTTCACCTCCGACGTCCGGGTGCCGCTGCTGGTCACCGGGCCCGGCGTCGGCGCGGGGGTGCGCCGGGAGGTGGTCTCGAACCTCGACCTCGCCCCCACTGTCGAGGAGCTGGCCGGCTTGCGCCCGGCCCGCTTCCGCTCGGGGGTCTCGCTGGTCCCGACGCTGCGCGACCGGGACCTGGAACGCCGGCGCTTCACCTTCTTCGAGCACACCTGGGCCCGGTCGCTCGGCACCGACCCCGACGCCTTCTACGCCGGCGGGACCATGGACCTGATCCCGTCCTACGTCGCGGTGCGCAGTCGTGACGCACTGCTGGTCCGCTTCGACCTCGACCCGAGCTGGGACGGGGTCGAGCACGCCTACGAGCTCTACGACTACGGCGCGGTCGGGTGGGAGCGCACCAACGCCTACGCCGACCCGCGCCGCCGCGCCACCCTCGCGCTGCTCACCCGCAAGCTGGCCGCCTTCGACCGGTGCGCCACGGTCACCGGCGACACGCCCGTGCCGCCACGCTGTCGTCGTCTGACCCGCTGAGCCGGGCTGGCAGCAACCCCGCTCATCTGGGGGATGCGCCGACTTCTCCGTTCCGCCACCATGAGGACACGGGACGGGGGGAGAGATGCGGCTCCGCGGGCGGCCTTTCACGGTGCCGGCTCTCGCTGTGCTCGCCGGTGGTGTGGTTCTCGCGTTGCCCGCCTCGGCGCCGGGGCCTCCGGCAGTGGGGGAGGCACGGCGGCCTCCGCCGCCGGACATCGTCCTGGTACTGACCGACGACCTGTCGCTCGACCTCGTGCGCACGATGGCCGAGGTGCAACGCATGAGTCGCACCGGCGCGTCGTACCGTCACGCCTACGTCACCGACGCCCGGTGCTGCCCCTCGCGCGCCAGCCTGCTGACAGGTCAGTACCCCCACCAGACGGGCGTCCGGATCAACAACAGCCGGTCGGCGGCGATCCCTGGGCACCTGGGTCCGGTCGGTGGGTGGAAGGCTTTCAGGAAGTTCGGCAGCACGGCGCGCAGCGTCAACGTGCGCCTGCAGCGGGCCGGTTACACGACGGGCTACGTCGGCAAGTACCTCAACCGCTACGAGCCGGAGCTCATCGGGCGACGGATCCCACCGGGCTGGACGCAGTGGGAGGCGGTGTTCGGGACTGCGTACGACGGCTGGGACTTCGCGATGGCCGTCGATCGCGGGCGCGCGTTCGGGGTCCGCCGGGTCGAGGCGCCACCGAAGTGGGCGTCGAACCGGGTCAAGGACCGGGCCTACGTGGGCGCGGTGATCGCCCGACGTGCCTTGGCCTTCATCCGCGCCCACGCCGACCGTAGGAAGCCCTACTTCCTGGTCGTCTCGACCTTCGCGACCCATCCTCGGCTCCCCGACGACCCCGCCTACCCCGGCCTGCCTCGGTTCCCTCCTGCGTTCCGGGACCGGGCAGGGCCGGGGACCCCCGGCAACTGCGGCGCGGTCCGGTGCGACGACCTGACGGTCGACGGCATCGCCGGGTTCCGCGACGACGTGGCAGACAACGTCCCGCTACGCGCCGACGGTCGTCCGGCGCGGCAGTGGCGCACACCGGGCCGCGTGCCCTCTGACCGGCGGGCCACGCGGGTCCTGCGCACGCGTGCCCAGATGGCGCAGTCGGTCGACCGGATGCTGCGCCGGATCCGCAATGCCGTAGGGCCGGACACCTACGTGATCCTCACCTCCGACCACGGCCACCATGTGGGCCAGCACGGCCTGGGGCTCGGCAAGAACGCCCCGTTCCGCTCCGATGTCCAGGTGCCACTCGTGGTGGAAGGTCCCGGTGTCGTCCCAGGCGGTCGCGAGGAGGTCGTCTCCCTCATCGACCTCGCGCCCACCTTCGAGGCGCTGGCCGGACTGCGTCGCGCCCGGTACCGCTCCGGGCTGTCCCTGGTCCCCACCTTCACCGATCCGACGTTGAGTCGCCGCCAGTTCGCGTTCTCGGAGCACGTCGCCGATCCGGGGGCGGCCGGCGGCTCCCGGTCCCGGACCCGGCACGTGCCCTCTCACCTCGCGGTCCGTGACCGGACGGGCCTGCTCGCTCGGTTCGATCTCGACCCCCGGTGGCGCGTACGCCGCTTCGGCTGGGAGTACTACCACTACGGTCAGGTCGCGTGGGAGCAGACCAACGCCTTCGGCGACCCGTCGCACCAGGACCACATCGCAGTGCTCAAGCAGCGACTCCGGATGTTCGATCGGTGCCGGAGCGTCCGGCGCGACGAGAGGGTTCCGGCCGCGTGCCGACGGCTCACCCGTTGACGCGCTGACAGGCGGACCTGCGGGGACCGGGACGTGAAGGGGTGCAGGATGAGCGCGCGCAGGAGTGGAGGACACGTGCGGATCGCGGGACGCTGGGTGCTGGCGCTGGTCGTGCTGCTCCTGCCGGGTCTGCTCCTGCTGACCCCCGGGACACCCACGTCGCAGACCGAGGCCGCGGCCGCACCGGCCGAGCCCCGTCGCCCGAGCATCGTGCTCGTGGTCGCCGACGACATGTCGATGGATCTGCTGCGCACGATGGCCGAGGCCAGGCGGATGGCGCGGCGCGGCGCGTCCTACCGGCACTCGTTCGTGGTCGACTCCACCTGCTGTCCCTCGCGCGCGAGCCTGCTGACCGGGCAGTACCCCCACCAGACGGGGGTGCTCACCAACGTGGCGCGGCTGCCCGGCGTGCCTCGGGGCGCGGGTCCGATCGGCGGGTGGTCGGCGTTCCGCAAGTACGGCAACGTCCGCCGCAGCGTGAGCCGCCGCCTCCAGGACGCGGGCTGGACCACCGGCTACGTCGGCAAGTACCTCAACCAGTACGAGCCCCAGATCGTCAGCCGCAAGGTCCCCGACGGCTGGTCGCGCTGGGAGCCGGTCTTCGGTGACGCCTACGACGGCTGGGACTTCCGGATGGCGCGCGACCGGGGTGACCGGTGGCAGGTCAGGAAGGTGCCTGCTCCGCCGCGGTCGGCCAGCACCCGCCGGAAGGACGCCGCCTATGCCGGCACGGTGATCGCCGACCGGGCGCTGGCCTTCATCCGCGACCACCGCGACGACCCCGACCCCTACTTCCTGCTGGTCGCTCCCTACGCACCCCACGGCCGGATCAACCCCCGGACGGCGTACGCCGGTGAACCGCTGTTCCCGCCGGCGTTCCGCGACCGGTCCCGCGGCGGGCGGGCGGGCAACTGCGGCCGCGTGAGGTGCGACCGGATCGGGATCTCCGCCCTCCGTGGCTTCGGCGACAGCCAGCGCGACAACGTGCCGCGACGGGCCGACGGGTCACGGGCCCGGCAGTGGCGCACCCTCAAGCCGCTGATCCGCCGCTCGGCCGCCCGTGGCTTCCTGCGGACCCGCGCCCAGATGGTGCAGTCGATCGACCGGATGCTGCGGCGGATCCGCCGGGCCGTGGGTCCGGACACCTACGTCGTGTTCACCTCCGACAACGGCTTCCACATCGGTCAGCACGGCCTGCTGCCCGGCAAGGGCAGTCCCTTCGACTCCGACGTCCGGGTGCCGCTGCTCGTCACCGGGCCGGGGGTGCGGCCGGGTGCTCGGAAGGAGGTCGTGTCCAACCTCGACCTGGCCCCGACGCTCGAGGAGCTCGCCGGCCTCGCGCCGACGGCCTACCGCGCGGGCCGCTCCTTGGCCCCGACGTTCGGTGACCGCAGGATCGACCGGCGTCGCTTCACCTTCTTCGAGCACCTCTGGGCGGCGCCGGAGCAGGACCGGGCCGATCCGCGGGTGCTGGCGCGCGGGGGCCCCTTCGTGGTGCTGCCGTCCTACATCGCGGTCCGCAGCCGCCACGCGCTGCTGGTGCGCTGGGACCTCGACCGCAGCTGGCGGCGTCGCAGCCACGCATGGGAGTTCTACGACTACCGCCGGGTGCCCTGGGAGCGGACCAACGGCTACGGCAAGAAGCGCTACCGCGAGCAGATCGCCTCTCTCACGCGCAGGTTGCGGGCCTTCGAGCGGTGCACCGCGACCTACCGACGGGGGCAGGCGGTTCCCCAGCGCTGCCACGACCTGACCCGCTGATCGCTTGTACGTTGTCCCGGTGGCCGCCCCGGACGTCGTGGTCGTGGACCACCACGACTCCTACACGTGGAACCTGGTGCACCTCGTCGCGACCGTCACCGGCGTCCTCCCGACGGTCGTGCAGCACGACGAGGCCACGGTCGAGGAGGTGCTGGCCCACAGCCACGTGGTGCTGTCCCCGGGTCCGGGCCACCCGGGCGACCCGGTCGACTTCGCGGTCGGCCGCGAGGTGCTGCTGGCCGGGACGCGGCCGGTGCTGGGGGTCTGCCTCGGGATGCAGGGGATGGTGACGGCCTTCGGCGGCACGGTCGACCGCGACGTACCCGCCCACGGCGAGGTCTCGGAGATCGAGCACGACGGGGCGGGCGTCTTCTCTGGCCTGCCGCAGCGTTTCCGCGCGGTCCGCTACCACTCGCTGCAGGGGGTGGTGCTCCCCGACGTGCTGGTGCGCACGGCGAGCGCGGGAGGCGCGCTGATGGGGGTCCGCCACGTCGACCTCCCGCTGGAGGGCGTGCAGTTCCACCCCGAGTCGGTCCTGTCCGAGCACGGCGAGGCGCTGGTGCGCAACTTCCTCGAGGGCGCCCGATGACGGGACCGACGGACTACTTCCGCGAGGTGGCGTCGCGGCACCCGCGCTGCTTCTGGCTCGACGGCGGCGGGGCGCGCGACTGGTCCGGCCGCCGCTCGATCATCGGCCACCTCGAGGACGACGACGTGTCGCTGAGCTACGACGCCGTTCGCCGGCAGGTGACCCGCCACCTGGCCGGCCGGGCGGAGGTGGTCGGCGACGACGTCTTCGCGGTGCTGGCCGCGGAGATGGCCGCCGGCGATCCGGGGGACCAGTGGTTCGGGTGGTTCGGCTACGCGTGCCGGCCCGACCTGCCGGCGCGGACCGGTGGGCCGGTGCCGGATGCCGTGTGGCTGCGACCGCGCCACGTCCGCCTCTTCGACCACGACGGAGGCGCCCAGCCGGAGGCCCGGGGGGCGGCCGCGACGAGCCACGGGACCCCGGAACCCGCTCCGGCCGACTACACCGCCGCCTTCGACCGCGTGCAGGAGCACCTCCACGCCGGCAACACCTACGAGGTCAACCTGACCTACCGCGACACGATCAGCAGCGACCTCGACCCCGCCGAGGCCTACCTGCGGCTGCGGTCGCTCAACCCCGCGCCGTACGCCGGCTTCCTCCAGCACGACGTGCCGGGTGCCCGCGGCTGGCTGCTCAGCTCCAGCCCCGAGCGCTACGCCCTGGTGACCGCCGACCGGGTCCTGGAGACCAAGCCGATCAAGGGCACCACCCCACGCGGCGGCACGCCGGAGCAGGACGAGGAGCTCCGCCGGTCGCTGGCGACGGACCCCCGGTTCCGGGCCGAGAACCTGATGATCGTCGACCTCCTCCGCAACGACGTGTCGATGGTCAGCGAGCCGGGCTCCGTCGAGGTGCCGGCCCTGATGCAGGTCGAGTCCTACGAGAACGTCCACCAGCTCGTGAGCACGGTCCGGGGCCGGCTGCGCCCCGAGGTCACCACCCTGGCGGCCCTCCGCGCGCTCTTCCCCGCCGGCTCGATGACCGGCGCTCCCAAGCTGCGCACCATGCAGGTGATCGAGGAGGTCGAGGCCACCCCTCGCTCGGCGTACGCCGGGGCGTTCGGCTGGATCGCTGCCGACGGCCGGGCCGACCTGGGTGTGGTGATCCGCAGCCTCCTCACCGGTGGCGACGGCACCTGGACGCTGGGCACCGGCGGCGGCATCACCGTCCACTCGACCGTGACCGACGAGTGGGCCGAGTCGGTCTGGAAGGCCGACCGGCTGCGCCGGGTCTTCCGCGACCGCGGGGCGAGGTGACACCGGGTCCCGGTTCCCGATGACTGGGGCGGCGGACCCGTGGGCGCCGGTCAGTGCGCGTGCCCAGGACTCCGTGGCAGCCGGTCCGGAGCGGTGTCACCGGGCTCGGTCACCAGGAACTGCCCCATCATCCCGAGGTCCTCGTGCCGCAGCGTGTGGCAGTGGAACATGTAGGGCCACCGTGTCGAGGTGTAGTCCTCGAACCTCAGGACGATCCGCACCGTCTCCTGCGGGCGCACCCAGATCGTGTCCTTCCGTCCGGAGAGCTCGGGGGGCGGGGGCTCACCATCGACGTCCAGGACCCGGAACTGCACGTCGTGGACGTGGAAGTTGTGACTGCCGCCGTCGAGGTTCGTGACCTCCCAGATCTCGGTGTCACCGACGACGCTCCGGTGGTCGACGCGGCCCATGTCCATGCTGAGGCCGTTGATCGAGAACCCGGACAGCTCGAAGGTCCTGGTGCGTGTGGCATCGGCCTCGTCGAGGGTGGGCTGCGTGACGAGCCGCCGCGGCAGTGGTCGTGACGGGGTGAGCCTGTCGGCCGCCCGCAGCTGCAGGAGGTCGAGGCGGTCGATGCCGCCGGCCATCCGGTCACGGGTGTCGGAGGGCCCGGACCGCAGCACCCGACGTTCACCGGGCTCGAGCGCCACCACGATCTCGGCGCGCTCGCCGACGGAGAGCTGCAGCCTGGTCAGGGTCACCGGGGCCTCCAGGAGTCCACCGTCGCCGGCCACCATCTCGAAGCTGCTGCCGTCGTCGAGGGCCAGCGCGTACGGGCGGGCGTTGGAGGCGTTCACGACGCGCAGCCGCACCAGCTCGGTGGTCACGTCGAGGTAGGGCCCCACCGTGCCGTTGACCACGACCGTGTCTCCGGTGAGACCCGCCGACTGGAACACCGAGGGGTCCTCGTCGAGCGAGCCGTCGTCGTCGAGCTGCTTGTCCTGGAGGATCACCGGGACGTCGTCGACGCCGTACTCCTGCGGCAGGCCCAGGCGGAGGCTCTCCGGGTCGTCGAGGATGAACATGCCGGCCACGCCGCGGTAGACGTGCCGGGCCGTCGCGCCGTGGGGGTGCGGGTGGTACCAGAGCGTCGCGGCGGGCTGGTCGATGCGCCAGTGGGGTTCCCACGTCGCGCCCGTCCGGACCGGCTGGTGGGGCCCGCCGTCCATCTGGGCCGGGAGGTGCATGCCGTGCCAGTGGAGGCTGCTGTCCTCGGGGAGGTCGTTGTGGACCCGGACCCGGACCCGCTCCCCCCGGTGAGCCCGCAAGGTGGGTCCGAGGTAGTCGCCGTTGACTCCCCAGGTGGGGGTGCTGCCCCGGCCGAAGTCGCTCGTGCCCTCCTGGAGCCGCAGGTCGAAGACCCGCTCGCCGCCGACGACCGAGGACTCGACCAGTGGCGGAACCGCCAGGGGCCGCCGGAAGTCCACCGACCCCGCCGTGTCGACGGGCACCGTGAACCACGCCCAGGCCGCGAAGACAGCGACACCGAGAGCTCCGAGCAGTGCGAGCGCGACCAGGCGCAGGAGCCATCGCACCCACGCCGACCGTCGTCGGGGGAGTGCCTGCCGAGTCACCACGCCTGCTCCGACCGACGTGGCTCGTGGTCGTAGAGCCAGTCCTGCCGCGTGTCGCCGGCAGCCCGGCGCAGCAGCGTGGGAAGCAGTGCATCGCGCAGGGCGGCCCCGATCCGGCTGGTCGGCACCCGCTTGCGTCGGTCGATGGCCGCGGCATGGGCGACGATCGCCTCGACGCGCTCGCGCCGCCCGCGCTCGTAGGCGGTGAACGCGTCGAGTGGGCACGTCCAGTCCCTGAGGGCAGCGGCGAGCTCGCCGGCGTCCTCGAGGGCGAGCGATGCTCCCTGCCCGGCCGAGGGACTCGTGGCGTGGACGGCGTCCCCGGCCAGCACCACCCGTCCCCGCGACCAGCGCGACACCGTGTCGAGCCGGAAGATCGGGTAGGCCCGGAGCTCGGCCCGGGTGTGCGCGAGGATCTGCGGCACCGGGCAGGGGTCGTCGGCGTGCAGGTCCCGCAACCTCGACAACAACGCTGCGCTGCCGATCGCTGACTCGTCGGGCGAGGGTGGCGCGGCCGCCGACAGGTTGGCGAACCAGTAGCAGGTGGCGTCGTCGCGGACCAGGTAGCCGAAGAAGGCCCGTCTCCCGAACACCACGTGCTGACGACCCGGTGTGGGACCCAGCCCGGGGACGACCGAGAACCCGCCGGTGCCCAGCAGGCCGGTGAACGCCGGCCGCGCCTCCGGGGCCACGTAGCGGCGGGCGACGGAGCCCACCCCGTCGGCGCCGATCACGACGTCGGCCTCCTCGGTGCTCCCGTCGGCCAGCGTCACCGCCGCGACCCCTTCCCCCGCGGTCACGGACGCCACACGCTGTCCGCGACGGAGCTCGACGCCGGAGCGCTCCGCGCCCTCGTGGAGCACCCGCTGCAGCCAGCTCCGGCGTACGACGACTCCGCCGTCGGCCGGTCGCCCAGCCGGACCCGTGGGCACGACTCCCAGCTGCTTGCCGCCGCTGCCCCACATGACCAGCGACGGCGCCGGGTGGGCATCCTCGAGCAGCCGGTCCTCGAGACAGAGCATCCGCAGGATGCGGCGCCCGTTGACGGCCAGGCTGAGGAACAGGCCTTCCTCGTCCTCCGTGCCGGGGCGATCGTCCAGGACCAGTGCCTCCCACCCCGTCGCGGTCAGCAGCTGTGCGACGGCCGGGCCGGCGATGCCACCGCCGACCACCAGTGCTCTCGGCATGTCTTCCCCTAGGATCAGTGCGCGCTTCATGAGCGTCTCGTAATCAGTATCTCTCTGTTTCAGAGACAATATCAGAGGTGACCCATGCCCCACCGCCGGCAGCTGCACCAGGAGTACGCGGCCGTGATGCGTGAGCTGATGGCGAGCGCCGTCTTCTTCCAGGACGCGGTGGCTCGCGCCGCGGGCCTCAACAGCACCGATCTGCAGGCACTCGGCGTGCTGGTGCGGGAAGGCCCGCTGTCGCCCGGCGAGCTGGCGCGACGCACGGGCATCACGGCCGGCGGCGCCATCACCTTGCTGGTGGATCGCCTCGAGGCCGCTGGGTTCGCCCACCGGAGTCGGGACGACCGCGACCGGCGCAGGGTGCGGATCACCGCCGACGAGGAGCAGGTCGACCGGCGGCTGGCCCCGCTCTACGAGGGGGTGGGCCGCGAGTGGGACGACTACCTCAAGACGTTGACACCGGACGAGCTCGCGGCCGGCATCGCGCAGCTGCGTTCCGCGGTGGAGATCAACCGGGTCCAGACGCAGAAGATGGCGGGGGAGTGACGAGGTCCGGTTCGGGTCAGCCCGGTCCGACCGTCCCCACCGCGGCCCACGCCCGCGCGCTGATCTCGATCGGGCCTGCGCCGAGGTCCTCGGCGCAGGCCTGGCGCACTGCCTCGAGCTGCGTGTCGGAGAGTCCACGGATGAAGTCGCCGACCGGCCCGACCCCGTGGGTGTAGGGCTCCCACCACTCCTCGAACGTCGCGTGCGACACCGTGATGTCGAGGGCCGTCTCCTCCACCGCGTCGAGCCCGGCCTCCCGGAACAGGGACCCGAGGTCGCCCTCGTTGGCGCCGGGCACGTGGCCCTGCCTGGGGGCATCGGCGACCCGGGACGCGGATCGCGTCAGCGCCGCGAGCGGGCCGCGACCGGTGCCGTGGTCCCACACGCACGCTGCCACCACGCCTCCGGGGGCCGTCACCCGTGCCATCTCGGCGAGGCCACGGACCGGGTCGCTCATGAAGTGCACGACCAGCTGAGCCACGGCGGCCTCGAACTCCCCGTCGGCGAACGGCAGCGACTCCGCCACCCCCTCGCGCACGTCCACCGTCGGGAACCGCTCCCGGGCGGCAGCCACGAACGGCGGCGACGGGTCGACCGCAGCCACGTGTGCCTCGCCGAGCCGTGCCACCAGGACCCCGGTGAGGGCGCCCGGCCCGCAACCCACGTCCAGCACCCGCTGACCGGGCTCCACCCGGGCCAGGTCGGCGAAGAGCGGGGCGAGCGGCGCGGCGTACCGCCCCATGAAGCGGTCGTACGCCGAGGCGGCGACGTCGAAGCTCATGCCGTGACCTCCACGGGTGCGGGGTCCTCGGACGGGCTGCCGGGCAGCCGCACCACGAAGCGGGCCCCACCGCCGGGGGCGTCCCCGGCCGTGACACTACCGGAGTGGCGCTCCACCACCTGGGCGACGATCGCCAGGCCGAGGCCGGAGCCCGGTAGCGACCGGGACTCCTCGGCCCTCCAGAACCGCTCGAACACGTGGGGCAGGTCGGCGTCGGCGATGCCCGGGCCCGCGTCGTCGACGACGAGCGCGCCGTCACGCAGCCGGACGGTGACCGTGCCCTCGGGTGGGCTCCACTTCGCGGCGTTGTCGAGCAGGTTCGTGACCGCCCGCTCCAGGGCGGCCGCGTCGCCCACGACCCACCAGTGGTCGGTGTCGACGTCGAAGCCGAGACCGGGCGCGCGGCGGCGTACCCGCGCCAGCGCGCGGTCGACCACCTCGTCGAGGTCGACCCGCTCCACCACGGGGGTCAGGTGCTCGTCGCGGGCCAGCTCCACCAGGTCCCCGATCAGCGTCGTCAGCTCCTCGATCTGGGCGCGGACGTCGGCGAGCAGCTCGCCGCGCGCGGTCTCGGGCAGGTCCTGCCCGGCTTGCGCGAGCAGGTCGAGGTTGGTCCGCAGCGAGGTCAGCGGCGTCCGCAGCTCGTGGCCGGCGTCGGCGACCAGCTGGCGCTGCCGGTCGCGGGACGCGGCGAGGGCGGTGAGCAGCTCGTTGAACGCCGCCGCCAGCCGGGCGATCTCGTCGTCACCCTCCACCGGCAGGGGTCGCAGGTCCTGGGTCCGCGCGATCTCCTCGACCTCCGCGGTCAGCCGACGCACCGGGCGCAACCCGTTGCGGGCGACGGCCCAGCCGGCGGCCCCGGCCGCGATCACGCCCGCGGCTCCGAAGAAGAGCATGACGAAGCCGAGCTTGGTGAGGGTCTGCAGCTGGGGCTCCAGGGACTGCGCCAGCACCAGGGCCTGCCCCGGCGACCGGGCGGGAACGGCGACGACGCGGAAGCGCTCGCCGTCCTCCGCGACCAACGTCCGGATGCTGGTGTCGCTGTCGCGCTGCGCCACGTCGAACTCGGGTTCGCCGAGCCGGATCGGCGGGAACCGGTCGAAGGTCTGGTAGCGCTGGTCGGAGGTGATGTAGATGATCCGGATGTCGGCGGCACCCAGCGCCCACGACGGCACCTGGGCATCCAGCGGGATGCCGCTGAACGCCGCCTTCTCGGCGCGGTCGAGCAACGACTCGTCCAGGCTCGCCTGCATCTGCATCCGGGCGGTCATGAAGGCTGCGAAGGCGACGCCGGCGACGGCGAGACCCACGGCGATCGTGGTGAGCCAGATGACGCGGCTGGCCAGCGAGCGCCGGTAGTGCCAGCGAGGCTCGACGGCGCCCATGGTCACGGCGCCTTGAGGACGTAGCCGACGCCGCGGACGGTGTGGATCAGCCGCGGCTCGCCCTCCGCCTCGGTCTTGCGCCGCAGGTAGCCGACGTAGACCTCCAGCGAGTTGGCGGTGGTCGGGAAGTCGTACCCCCAGACCTCCTCGAGGATGAAGGAGCGTTCGAGGACGCGCCGCGGCCGCCGCAGGAAGAGCTCCAGCAGCGTGAACTCCGTGCGCGTCAGCTCGATGGTGCGCTCGCCACGGCGCACCTCGCGGGTCGCGATGTCCATCGACAGGTCGGCGAAGGTGAGCACCTCGTCGGGCTCGTCCTCGGGCACGACCCGGCGCAGCAGCGCGCGCAGCCGGGCCAGCAGCTCTGCCAGCGCGAACGGCTTGGTGAGGTAGTCGTCGGCGCCGGCGTCCAGCCCCTCGACGCGGTCTCCGACGGCGTCGCGCGCGGTCAGCACCAGGATCGGCAGGTCGTGCCCCACGGCCCGCATCGCGCGCGTGGCCTCGACCCCGTCGAGGCGCGGCATCATCACGTCCATGATCACGACGTCGGGCTGCGCGGTCGCGATGCCGGCCAGCGCCTCGGCGCCGTCGGCGGCCAGGGAGACGTCGAACCCGTTGAACTCCAGGGATCGCCGCAGCGACTCCCGCACCGCCTTGTCGTCGTCGACGACGAGGACGCGGGGGCGGGCGGACGGGTTCACGCGCCTACTGTGCCAGCAACGCCTGAGCGGTCACTGAGAGCAGATCACGCGAACGCGCGCGCGGCGTCGGCGGAGCGGGCGGCGTACCCGCCGCCGAAGAGGCAGGCGTGGACCAGCAGCGGGAACAGCTGGTGGAGGCCGACCCGGTCGCGCCACCCCTCGGCCAGCGGGTGAGCCTCCTCGTAGGAGTCGAGGACCCGCTGCAGGTGGGGGAGGCCGAAGAGCAGCAGCATCGCCAGGTCGGTCTCGCGGTGGCCGCCGTGGGCCGCGGGGTCGATGAGGCGGCACTCGCCGTCGAGACCCCAGAGCACGTTGCCGTTCCAGAGGTCACCGTGGACGCGCGAGGGTGGCTCCTCGGGGACGAGGTCGCCGAGCCTCCCGAGCACCCCCTCGATGGCCCGGGCGTCCTCCTCCGAGGCCGCACCCCGGTCGCGGGCGAGCTTGAGGTAGGGCAGCACGCGCCGCGTCGCGTAGAACTCCGGCCAGGTCGGCGCGGTGCGGTTGGGCAGGGGCAGCCGGCCGATGAAGCCGTCCTGCTCGGCACCGAAGCCGTCGGCGCCGGCGCGGTGCGTCGCCGCCAGCGCCTCGCCGAGCGCGGCCGCCGCGTCGACGGTGTTCTTGCCGGGCTCGACCCAGCGCAGGATCAGGCACTCGTGGTCGTGGCCGAGGACGTCGGGCACGGCGGCGCCGCCTTGCGCGCTGGCCTCTCGCAACCACGACAGCCCGCGCGCCTCGGCGTCGAAGAACCCCTCCGGGGCGTTGTGGTGGGTCTTGACGAGCGCCGTGGTGCCGTCGCTCAGCCGGATCCGGGTCGCCGTGGAGATGTCGCCACCGGCGACGGGGGCGGTCGCGATCACCGACGACCCCAGCAGCTCCTCGGCCCGTCGCGCGATCAGCGGCAGCCGGGTCATGTCGCGGCGAGCTCCTGCTCGAGAACGGACACCAGTGACGCGCTGGTGCGCTCGACCATGCGCAGCACCTCCTCGAACCCTGAGGGCCCACCGTAGTACGGGTCGGGCACCTCGGCGCCCGGCTCGACCGGATCGAGGTCGCCGAAGAGCCAGGTGCGCTCGTCGCGGCCGCCCACGTCCCGGAGGTTGGCGGCGTCCATCGCCAGCACCAGGTCGGCGGGACGGCCGGGGTCCCAGGAGCTGGCCCGGTGGGCGCTGCCGTCGTAGCCGGCGCCGGCGAGCGTGGCTGCGGCCCGCTCGTCCATGGGCTTCCCGACGTGCCAGTCACCGGTGCCGGAGCTGCTGACCTCCACCCGGTCGGTCAGACCGGCCTCGGCGAGCCGGCGCTCCAGCACGACGTGGGCCATGGGGGAGCGGCAGATGTTGCCCAGGCAGACCAGGGAGATCCGGTAGCGCCCGGGCTCGCGGGGCGGCGGCAGCATCAGGGCCGCTCCAGCACGCGGTCGACCGCCCAGTTGACGACGCTGATCACCACGGCGCCCAGCAGGGCCGCCCAGAAGAAGTCGACGACCCGGAACCCGAGCCCCAGCTCGCCGGCGAGCCAGCTGGTGAGCATCAGCATCAGGGCGTTGATCACCCACAGGAACAGCCCGAGGGTCAGCACGATGAAGGGAAGGGACAGCAGCTTGACGACGGGCTTCACGACGCTCGAGACCAGGCCGAGGATCACCCCCACGGCGACCACGGTGAGCCACTTCTCCTCGAGCTCCGCGGGCCAGTTCCGCGGCCCGGCGAAGCGGATGCCGTCCACGAGCCACGCTGCCGCCGCCACGGCCAGGACGTTGGTGACCAGCCAGGTGAGCAGCCTCATGCGCCCCACCCTAGGCCCCCCGTGAGCAGGGTCGCGCGGCTGATTTCCAGGGTGCCCGGCGGGTGTCCTACAGTCTCGTCGTGAGTGCGCAAGCCCCGTCCGCCGTGGTCCTGATCCGCGCGGACAAATTCCTGCCCAACCCCCACACCGCGGCCGACAACGCCTTCCAGAGCGACGTGCCCGCGGGGCTGGCCGACGAGCTCGTCTCCACCCGCGCGCTGGCCGAGATGGACGCCGTCGCCGAGGCCCTCCGCGAGGCCGGCGTCACCGTCCACGTCTTCGCCGACGAGGACCACACCCGCCCCGACAGCGTCTTCCCCAACAACTGGCTGTCCACCCATGCCGGCGGGTACGTCGCGGTCTACCCGATGTACGCCTCCAACCGGCGTCACGAGCGCCGCGCCGACATCCTCGAGATGCTGAAGTCGCAGTACCGGGTGCAGACGATCATCGACTACTCCGGGCTCGAGCCCGACGGCATCTTCCTCGAGGGCACCGGCGCGATGGTCCTCGACCACATGTCGCGCGTCGCCTACACGGCCGTCAGCCACCGCGCCGACACCCACGTCCTCGAGCGGTTCTGCAGCGACTTCAACTACGAGCCGATGGCCTTCGAGGCGGTCGACACCGGCGGCGTGCCGGTCTACCACACCAACGTGATGGCGTGCGTCGGCACCGACGTGGCCCTCTTCGCCCTCGACATGATCCCCGACAAGTACCGCCGCGAGCAGGTCCGCGAGCGGCTCTCGGTCAACGGACGCCGGGTCGTCGAGCTCACCGAGGAGCAGGTCCGCGAGTTCGCCGGCAACGCCGTGGAGCTCTGCGGCCGTACGCCGGAGGGGCGGCGCCGCTACGTGATGGTCATGTCGGGCCGGGCCCGCCGGAGCCTGCGCCCCGACCAGGTCGCGGCGATCGAGGAGTCCTGCGAGATCGTCGCGATCGACATCCCGACGATCGAGCTGGCCGGCGGGTCGGTCCGGTGCATGATCGCGGGCGTCCACCTCGACCGGCGGCCCGAGGAGCACGAGCTCACCCTCGCCGTCGAGGCGATCAACGAGGACCACCCGATCACCGCCGACGGGCGCGACGTGGCCTGACCCTGCGCGGGTCGACCTGCCGTACCCGGGCGGCGGCTACCCTGCGGACACGTGGACTGGGTCGGAGGCACGGAGAGCATGGTCGCGGGTGCGGCCGTGTCGTTCGTGTTCTTCGCCGCCCTGGCGGTGGCGCTCCGTCGTCGGCTCGGCTGGGTGACTGCCGCGGCCTCGTGCGGCTTCTTCTGGTGGCTCACCGTCATCGCCCTGGTGACCCTGGTGCCGCTGGCCGGCATCGACCTGGCCGTCCCCGCCGAGTCGCGGTCGGAGACCTGCTCGCTGGACTACGGCGGCCCGGCCCCGGACGGGTTCTGGATCCTCTCCGGAGGTCAGCGGCTGCTCAACACCGCGCTCTTCGTCCCGGCGGGGGCGCTGCTGGTCGTGGCGGCGGCCCGGTGGCGGATCGGCTGGGTGGCGGCACCGCTGGGGCTGATCTGGCTCGGCCTCTACTCGCTCGCGATCGAGCTGCTGCAGCTCGAGCTGGCGCGGATCGACCGGGCGTGCGACGTCACCGACCTGGTCGACAACGTGACCGGTGCGCTGCTCGGGTTCTCCGTCGGGCTGATCCTGACCGCCCTGCTGCGGCCGTGGCGGCGGCGATAGCCTCCCGGGCATGAGCGAGCGCACCCGGCCCCAGCCCCGTTCCAACGTCGCCGCCATCCCGGCGTACGTCGCCGGCAAGCCGCCGCGGCCGCGCGAGGGCCTGACGGTCTACAAGCTCTCCTCCAACGAGAACCCCTTCCCGCCGCTCCCCGGGGTGGTCGAGGCCGCCTACGCCGCGGCGTCGCGGATGAACCGCTACCCCGACATGGGCAACACCGAGCTTTACGAGGCGCTGTCGAGCCGGTTCGACGTGCCGGCGGAGCAGCTGTCGCTCGCCACCGGCTCGGTGGCGCTGATCTACCAGCTGGTGCAGGCCTACTGCGACCCCGGCGACGAGGTCGTCTACGCGTGGCGTTCCTTCGAGGCCTACCCGATCGCGGTCACGGCGGCGGGGGCGTCGTCCGTGCGGGTGCCGGTGCTCCCCGACGGGCGCCACGACCTCGACGGCATGGCGGCGGCCATCACCGACCGCACCAAGGTGGTGCTGGTCTGCACCCCCAACAACCCCACCGGTCCGGCGGTCACGCAGGCCGAGCTCGACGCGTTCCTCGCGCGGGTCCCTCCCCACGTGCTCGTGGTCGTCGACGAGGCCTACGTCGAGTTCGTCCGGATGGCCGACCCGGTCGACGGGTTGGCGACGATGCGGGGCCGCGACAACGTCCTGGTCACCCGCACCTTCTCCAAGGCCTACGGGCTGGCCGGCTTCCGGGTCGGGTACGCCGTCGGACCGGAGCCGATCGCCACCGCCTTGCGCGCCGTGTCGCTGCCCTTCGGCGTCTCCAGCGTCGCCCAGGCCGCCGCCGTCGCCTCGCTCGCCGCCGAGGACGCCCTGCTGGAGCGGGTCGACGCGCTGGTGGCAGAGCGCACGCGGGTCTTCGACGGGCTGCGGTCGCTGGGCTGGGAGGTGCCCGAGCCGCAGGGCAACTTCGTCTGGTTCGAGCTCGGCGACCGCACCCTCGACTTCGCCGCCGCTGCCGACGACCTCGGGATCGTGGTGCGGCCCTTCGCGGGCGAGGGGGCGCGGGTCTCCGTCGGTGAGACCGAGGCCAACGACCGGGTGCTGGAGCTCGCCCGCAGCTTCCCGCAGGTTTGAGATTTGGTTGAAGCGGCAACCATGTAGGTATGCCGTACGTCGAGAAGGACGACTTCAACCGCGACATGACCTACATCCCCGACCGGATCACCCAGGACGGCCAGGACGGGTGGAAGGTCGAGCCCGGGCGCTACCGGCTGGTCGCCGCCAAGGCCTGCCCCTGGGCGACGCGGGCGATCATCGTGCGCCAGCTGCTGGGCCTCGAGGAGGTCATCTCGATGGGCCTGGCGGCGCCCACCCACGGCGAGGAGAGCTGGAACTTCGGCCTCGACGAGGACGGCCGCGACCCCGTGCTGGGCGTCCACCTGCTGCGGGAGGCCTACGACGCGAGGATCCCCGACTACCCGCGCGGCATCACCGTGCCCGCGATCGTCGAGGAGACGACCGGCAAGGTCGTCACCAACGACTTCCCGTGGATCACCCACGACTTCTTCTTCGAGTGGCGCGACCACCACCGGCCCGACGCCCCCGACCTCTGGCCGGCCGAGGTCCGCGAGGAGATGGACCAGGTCATGGAGCGGGTCTTCACCGACGTCAACAACGGCGTCTACCGCTGCGGCTTCGCCGGCACCCAGGCTGCCTACGAGCGGGCCTACGACCAGCTGTGGCGGACCATGGACTGGCTGGAGGAGCGGCTCGCGGACCGGCGCTACCTCATGGGCGACGCGATCACCGAGGCCGACATCCGGCTGTTCACCACCCTCGCCCGCTTCGACGCCGTCTACCACGGCCACTTCAAGGCCAGCCGCAACAAGCTGACGGAGATGCCCAACCTCTGGGGCTACGCCCGCGACCTCTACCAGACCCCAGGGTTCGGCGAGAACACGGACTTCGCCCAGATCAAGGAGCACTACTACGTGGTGCACACCGACATCAACCCCACCGGCATCGTGCCGAAGGGTCCCGACCCGGCCGTCTGGGAGACGCCGCACGGCCGCGGGTGAGGTGCTGACGGGGGCTGGCAGGCTGGCAGGCTGGCCCCGTGGACCCCAGCTGCTTCGACGCCCTCGACCGGCACGTGATCGGGGGCGGTGCCGATCGTGTCGCCCTCGATGCACCTGGCCGCCGCTGGACCTACGCGCAGCTGCTCGAGGAGGTCGCCGCCTTCGGTGGTGTGCTCAAGCACTGCGGTGCGGGGCCGGGGCGCCGGGTCGCGGTCGCCCTCCCCGACGGCCCCGATCGCGTGGTGGCGGTGCTCGCCTGCGCCCGGATCGGCGCCACGTACGACCTCGGCGACGACCCGGGCGACGCACCGGTCGTCGTGACCGCATCCAGCCAGACCCGCACGGCCGAGGCGATCGCCGCCGCCGCGACCCCTCCCGAGGCCGTGGTCGTGCGCCACGACGAGGGCTCGGCGTGGCCGTTGAGCGGCCCCCACGACCTCGACTGGGACGTGGTGATGCGGGCGGGCCGCACCGACCCCGCACCGTGCGCGGACGGCGCCACCGTCTCGCCCTACGACGCCACGACCCGCGCGTGGTTGGAACCGCTGCTCGCCGGGGAGACCCTCACCGTGCCCTGACCAGCCTGATGCTCGGCCTGATTGGCGGCTCGGAGGCCGCCGCCGGTACGTTGGGATGCACAGGTTGTGGCCCCCGTCACAAGCGGAACCACGCCTCCGAGCACGGCCACGGCGGAGATCCCGTCCGCGCCGGTGACCTGAGAAGGAGTGTCCTGGTGACCAACGCAGGATTCGGCCCCGATCTGGTGGAGGTCTTCGGACCCTCCCAGAGCGCCGGCGGCCCGGAGCTGGTGCAGCTGCTGACGCCCGAGGGCGAGCGCGTGCACCACAACCAGTTCGACAAGGACTTCACCGCCGAGGAGCTGCGCGGGTTCTACCGCGACATGATCCTGACCCGGCGCATCGACACCGAGGCCACGGCGCTGCAGCGCCACGGCGAGCTCGGCATCTGGGCCCAGCTGCTCGGCCAGGAGGCCGCCCAGATCGGCTGCGGTCGTGCGCTGCGCCACCAGGACTACGTCTTCCCGACCTACCGCGAGCACGGCGTCGCCTACTGCAAGGGCGTCGACCCGCTGAAGCTGCTCGGCCTCTTCCGCGGTGTCGACCACGGCTCCTGGGACCCCGCCGACAACAACTTCGGCCTCTACACGATCGTCATCGGCGCCCAGGCGCTCCACGCGACCGGCTACGCCATGGGCGTCCAGCGCGACGGAGCGGTCGGCACGGGCGACCCCGAGCGCGACACCGCCGTGGTGGCCCACTTCGGTGACGGCGCCTCCAGCCAGGGCGACGTCAACGAGGCCTTCATCTTCGCCGCCTCCTACAACGCCCCGGTCGTGTTCTTCTGCCAGAACAACCAGTGGGCGATCTCCGAGCCCATCGAGCGCCAGTCGCGGATCCCGCTCTACCAGCGTGCTCTCGGCTTCGGCTTCCCGGGCGTCCGCGTCGACGGCAACGACGTGCTGGCGACGTACGCCGTCACGCAGGCCGCGCTCCAGCGGGCCCGTGACGGCCAGGGCCCGACGCTGGTCGAGGCCTACACCTACCGGATGGGTGCCCACACCACCACGGACGACCCGACCCGCTACCGGCTCAACGACGACGTCGAGAACTGGAAGCTCAAGGACCCGATCGCGCGGCTGGAGGTCTACCTGCGCCGCAACGGCCTCGTCGACGACGAGTTCATCGCCGAGGTGAAGGCCGAGGCCGACGAGCTCGGCCACCACCTGCGTGAGGGCTGCAAGGCGTTGCCCGACCCGCAGCCGATGGACATGTTCGACCACGTCTACGAGGAGGAGCCGCAGGAGCTGCGCGAGCAGCGCGAGGGCTTCGCGGCCTACCTCGAGAGCTTCGAGGGGGCCCACTGATGAGCAAGATCACGCTGGCCAAGGGCCTCAACATGGGGCTGCGCAAGGCCATGGAGGACGACCCCAAGGTGCTCGTGATGGGTGAGGACGTCGGCAAGCTCGGCGGCGTCTTCCGGATCACCGACGGGTTGCAGAAGGACTTCGGCGAGGACCGGGTGATCGACAGCCCGCTCGCGGAGTCCGGCATCGTCGGCACCGCGATCGGCATGTGCCTGCGCGGCTACCGCCCGGTCGTCGAGATCCAGTTCGACGGCTTCGTCTACCCGGCCTACGACCAGATCGTGTGCCAGGTGGCGAAGATGCACTACCGCTCCAAGGGCCGCTACAAGATCCCGATGGTGATCCGGATCCCGTTCGGCGGCGGCATCGGCGCGGTCGAGCACCACTCCGAGAGCCCGGAGGCGCAGTTCGCGCACACCCCCGGCCTCAAGGTCGTCGCCTGCTCCAACCCGATCGACGGCTACTGGATGATCCAGCAGGCCATCGCCTCCGACGACCCGGTCATCTTCCTCGAGCCCAAGCGGCAGTACCACGCCGACAAGGCCGAGCTCGACGAGGACGCCACTCCCGACCCGCTCTTCTCCAGCCGCGTGGTCCGGCAGGGGACCGACGCCACGGTGCTGGCCTACGGCCCGACCGTGAAGACCGCGTTGTCGGCAGCGGAGGCGGCCGCGACCGAGGGTCGCAGCCTCGAGGTCATCGACCTGCGGACGCTGAGCCCGCTCGACATGGACCCCGTCTACGACTCGGTGCGCCGCACCGGTCGGGTCGTGGTCACCCACGAGGCCCACGTCAACCTCGGTCTCGGCTCCGAGCTCGCAGCCCGGATCACCGAGAACTGCTTCTACTCGATGGAGGCGCCGGTGCTGCGCGTGGGCGGCATGGACACGCCCTACCCCGCCTCCCGGATCGAGGAGGACTACCTCCCCGACCTCGACCGGGTGCTCGACGCCGTCGACCGCGCCTTCGACTACTGAGGCTAGGAGAACTGAGCCATGGCCGAGTTCAAGCTGCCCGACGTCGGTGAGGGCCTCACCGAGGCCGAGATCGTCTCCTGGAAGGTCAAGGAGGGCGACACGGTCGAGATCAACGAGATCATCGTCGAGATCGAGACCGCCAAGTCCCTGGTCGAGCTGCCCTCGCCGTTCGCCGGGACCGTGCAGAAGCTGATGGTGCCCGAGGGTGAGACCGTCCCCGTCGGTACGCCGATCATCGCCATCGGCGATGCCTCGGCTGCGCCGGAGACGGCCCCCGAGCCCCCGGCGGCCGAGGAGGTCGACATCAAGGCAGCCGAGATGGAGATCGACCTCTCCAACCCGGCGGCCAGCGGCGGCGGCGAGGGCGAGAGCCTGGTCGGCCGCAACAAGGCCGACCGCGGTCCCGTACGACGGGCCCGCAAGGGCTCGGCCTCCCCCGCCTCGGAGGCAGGGGCCAACACGCAGATGCAGGTGCAGGGGGCGTTCAGCCCCGGCGGCGCGCAGAGCGACGAGGTGGTCGACACCGACGAGCCCGCCGTGCCCGCCACCTCCGCCCGGACCCAGCAGGCCGAGCCGGCCGAGGCGCTGGTCCCGTCCCGCGCGCAGTCGCCCAGCGAGGTGCGCGCGCTGGCCAAGCCGCCGGTCCGCAAGCTGGCCAAGGACCTCGGCGTCGACCTGACCACCCTCACCGGCTCCGGCCGCGACGGCGTGATCACCCGCGACGACGTGGAGGCCGCCGCCGGCGGCCAGGGCTCCGCGAGCGCGACCTCCGGGGGTGCCCCGACGGCCCGGGCGACCGGTGAGCGGGAGACGCGCGAGCCCATCAAGGGTGTCCGCAAGATGATGGCCCAGGCGATGAGCGAGTCGGCCTTCACCAGCCCGCACGTCACCGAGTGGATCACCGTCGACGCGACCCGGACCATGGAGTTCGTCGAGCGGCTCAAGGCCCGGCGCGAGTTCCGCGACGTCAAGGTCAGCCCGCTTCTGGTCCTCGCGCGGGCGGCCATCCTCGCGATGCGGCGGACGCCGGAGATCAACTCCTACTGGGACGGCGACGCCCAGGAGGTCGTCTACAAGCACTACGTCAACCTCGGCATCGCGGCGGCCACGCCACGCGGCCTGGTCGTGCCCAACGTCAAGGACGCCGACGCGCTGTCCCTCGTCGAGCTGGCTGGTGCTCTCAACCAGCTCACCGCGACCGCGCGCGACGGCAAGACCCAGCCGGCGGAGATGAGCGGCGGCACCTTCACCATCACCAACGTCGGCGTCTTCGGCGTCGACGCCGGCACGCCGATCATCAACCCGGGTGAGTCCGCGATCCTGTGCTTCGGCGCGGTCCGCAAGCAGCCGTGGGTCGTCTCCGAGAACGGCGTCGACGAGATCGTGCCGCGACAGATCACCACCCTGGCGCTGTCCTTCGACCACCGGCACATCGACGGCGAGAAGGGCTCGCGCTTCCTCGCCGACGTCGCCGGCATCCTCGAGGACCCCGCCTCGGCCCTGCTGTTCTGAGCACGGACCCACTGGACGACAGCGCTGGACGACGCCGTAACCCTCCGGGTGCGGCGTCGTTTCCTCCTCCAGTGACCTGACCCACACCCGGCGTCGGTCCCCCACTGACGCAGGAGATCCCCGTGTTCCGAACGACCTCGACCACGAAGCGACCGCTTCGTGCAGCGGCGGTGCTGCTCACCGCCCTCGCCGTCCTCGCACCGGCGGCTGCCGCCGGCTCCCAGATCGACGTGGCCACCGTGGGGGGCCAGGAGGTCAGGAAGGGCAAGGTGAAGGGCAAGCTGTCCGGGGAGGTCGATGTCCGTGGGTCGGCCCTCACGGGCGACACGCAGGCCCCGCAGCAGCCGCTCGTGGCGGACGCGGGTGACAGCTCCTACGTCGAGGCAGGAGACCGGGCCGCCCTCCTGGGGGCCGGGTTCGGCGGCACCGAGCCCTACTCGTTCAGCTGGAGCAGCACCGCCGGCGAGGTCGTGGGCTCCGACGCGCCCACGGCCGCCCTCGAGACCGCCGGCCTGGCCCCGGGCCGCTACCCGGTAACGGTCCGGGTGACCGACGCCGACGGGCGGACGGCGAGCGACGAGGTCGTCGTGGTCGTCTACGAGACCACGCAGCAGACGCTGCTGGAGGAGACGAAGAGCGACAGCACGCCCGGGGTGACGGGCACCGGCCAGGACGTGCTCTTCCCCTTCGAGGTCCCCGCCGGGGTCTCCAGCATGGCGATCGACCTGACCTGGGGAGTCCCGACCAACGACTACGACCTCGAGGTCATCGACCCGGACGGCAACGTCAAGGCGAGCTCCGGCAACGCCCCGCCCGAGTACGAGCAGACCCAGGTCAGCAAGCCCGTCGCCGGGACCTGGACGGTGCGCGCGGAGAAGTACGCGACCGTGGCCGACGACGTCACGGCCTCCGTCGTGGCGCAGACCGCAGGTGCCGACCCGCGTCCGGAGGTCAGCGCCGGCGGCCCCTACACCTTCACCCCGGAGGAGGTGCAGCAGCTCGAGGGTGACGTGACCGGTGGTGCCGCGCCTGTCACCGTGGCATGGGACCTCGACGAGGACGGCGTCTTCGAGACCGAGGGCGCCTCGCCCGTCGCGGACCTCGACGAGGGCCGCCACCTGGTGACGTTGAAGGCGACCGACGCGGACGGCCTCGAGCGGCGCCAGACCACCTCGGTCCTGGTGGCCTCGCCCGAGCGGCTCGCTGCCGACACCACCGCCGTGACGGTCGTCGGGGTGGCCGACAGCGGGATCAACCCCTACCACCTGGAGTTCTCGGCCCAGACCTACCCCGACCCGGACGTGCTGGCGCTCACCAACGACTTCACGCGCCACCCCTCCGAGTACATCCCCGGCTACCCCGCCGACGCGGAGGCGCTGCCGATCACCCTGGGCCAGGGCTACTTCCCGGCCGCTGACCGCCCCATCTGGAACGGCAACGAGACCGTCAAGCCGGGCAAGATGTACTGGATCCCGGGCACCAAGATCATCGGTGCTGTCGACGCCGGTGGGTCCACCGGCGTCACCAGCGGGGACGACGCCCACCCGATCCTCGACGACAACGGCCACGGCTCCGGCTCGGCGTCGGTCTCGACCGGCAACCGCTACGGCTACTGCCCGACCTGCCTCCTCGTCGTGGTCGAGGCGCTCGACGAGACCGTGGTCGCCGGCCTGCCCTGGGTGGACATCTCCTCCAACAGCTTCGGTTACATCGGTGGCCTGCCGATCGGCCTGGTGACCGGCGGCAGCAAGGAGACGAAGGCCGCAGCCGAGCGCGGGCAGACCACGCTCTTCGCCGCCGGCAACGGTGTGGGCAACGCCTTCGACGTACCCATCAGCACCTACGGCTCCGACCAGACCGGCCCCGACTGGAACATCACCGTGGGCGCACTGCGCCGGGACAACCAGCGCGCGATCGTCGGCGACGGGATCCCCGTCCACCTCTCGGCGTGGGGTGACGGCAACCTGCCGTCGGCCTGCCGCACCGGCACGGTCGGTCAGTGCGCGTTCGGCGGCACCTCCGCCGCCACGCCCTACACCGCCGGGGTCTTCGGCACGGTCCTCACCGAGGTGCGGCAGGCGCTGGGCGACGGCCAGTCCGGGCAGAAGCCGGGTCAGGTCGTGGCCACCGGCCTGCCGCTGGACGAGTCGGTCTACCTCGCCGACGGCGAGCTGACGCGCGCCGAGCTGCGTGAGGTGGTGCTCAAGACCGCCCAGCCGCTCAACACCGACAACGACCCCTCGCCCTACCCCTACCCGCTGACGGCTCCCTACACGGACGCCAACGTCCTGTTCGAGGGCTACGGCGCGGCGACGCCGGAGAGCGCGCAGCGCGCGACCGACGTGCTGCTCGGCCGCACCCAGCTGCCGGAGCGCGAGTTCGAGGACGAGTTCTTCGTGCTCGACCGACAGGTGCGCGACAGCCTCTACGGCGGTTACGACCGCGACGCCGACGGCACCGCCGACTCCGAGGCGCTGGCCGGGGGGCTCGGCATGGGCGTCTCCGAGGTGGCCGACGTGGCCGGGGCGCTCAAGGCGCTGGACAAGGTCGCTGCTGCCGAGGCGCCGGCCCTCACCGAGGTGCGGGGCGCCAACACGCTGACCTACTACCTGCACCGCCGGTACGCCGGCGACCCGGGCGGCGAGGCGGCCTGCGCGACCGGGAGCAACGAGCAGTCGATGTCCCGCCAGGACACCGAGGGTGACCTCGAGCCGTGCTTCGAGTCGCGCGTGACCAGCGTGGTGGCGGGCTTCCGCCCGCTGGGGATCTTCCCGAGCGAGGACGAGCTCGACACGCCGCTGCCGGCGGGCTCGACGGTGTCCGTCGACATGTACCTGGCGGCCGAGACGCCGTCGGCCGTGCGGCCCACCGGCGTCCTGATGGCCACCGACCGTGAGATCGGCACCGGTACCGGCGCCGTCCAGCCGGTCGTCGCCAGCGGCCCCGGTGGCGCGGCCTGCGAGACGATGGGGGAGGCGTGCTGGACCAGGTGGACCATCGAGTTCGAGACCACGCGGCCCGCCTTCATCGGTGAGCAGCTCACGGTCCAGATCGGGATGGTCGGGGCGCGCTCCTGGGCCTTCGGTCACGAGGGTGCCCACGCGTCCAAGGTGAGCATCGTGCCGGCCGAGGTGCCCGCGACGGGCTTCGAGTTCGGTGCGACGATCACCGAGCCCGCCGACGGTGCCACGGTGCCGGCCGGAGAGTCGCCGGTGGCCGGCGGCAGCTACGCCTTCCCCGACCGGGGCGAGGACCCGACCGGCGCGGGCGACCACCCCGTGACCGAGCGGGTCGAGGTCAGCGTGGACGACCCGTCCTTCGGGAAGCCGGTCGAGGCGGCCCTGGACCCGGAGACCGGGACCTGGTCGGCCCCGCTGGGTGACCTCGCCGAGGGCGAGCACACCGTCTACGCGCGGGCCATGGTCGACCGCACCGCCTCGGAGGTCACCACCTCCACCTTCACCGTGGCGCCGAGCTCGGTCGTCGAGTGGCAGGTGGTCAGCCGCAACTCCGCGGACGACCCCCGGGCGTGGCAGCCGGCGACCGGTGTGGAGGCGTGGTCCTACCGGTTCGACACCGCCGCCTACGGCTCCGGGCGGAAGCTGATCGTGACGCGGCTCGTCGAGGACGGCGCCGAGACGGCGCGCACGGCGGTCCGGGCCAGGTTCCGGTGAGCTCGCCGTCCGGTGCGGCCCGTCGGCCGCACCGGACGGGAGCCGCCTGACGGTCCCGCCTCAGCGGGCCGGCTGCTGCTCGGCGTACAGGTGCCGGCGGACGAGTCCGGCGAGGTCCTCGCCGGACTTTCGCTCCCACCAGGCGACGAGCTCCTCGGTGCCGAGGTTCTCATTGTCGTGCGCGGCCGGGAACTCCCTGACGAGCCGGAAGAACAGCTCGTCGCCGAGCCGGCGGCGGACCTGGTGCCACATGAGAGCGGGCAGGTAGTAGACGTTGCGCTCGGCGAAGGCGTCCTGGTCGTAGGCCCCCGGCGGGCCCGCCTCCTCGCGCATCGCCGCGGCGTCCGTGCGGATCTGCGCCATCGACCGTGCCAGCGACGGGCCACCGTGCTCGGACTCCCAGACCTTCTGCAGGTAGGTCGTCATGCCCTCGCTGATCCACAGGTCGCGCCAGTCCTCGGGCGTGACCTGGTTTCCCCACCAGTGGTGGACGACCTCGTGCACCTGCACCGGCGGCGAGGTGGTGAACTCGGTCAGCCCCAGCGTGACCATGGTCTGGGTCTCCATGCCGCTCTGCGCGTCGACGAAGACGAACCCGAGGGTGTCGAAGGGGTACGCGCCGAGCAGCTGCTCGGCCCAGTCGAGCGCGTCGACCGTGGACTGCTGCAGCCACGACCAGCGTGCCGCTCCCTCCCGCGGCAGCCAGATGCTGACCGGGACGCCGCTCGCGGCCCGCTGCTCGGTCATCACGTAGTCGTCGAACGCCACGGTGATCACGTAGGACGCCGCCGGCTCGGTCAGCGACCACTCCGTCACCGTGGTGCCCTCCACGGACTCGCGTGACACCAGCTCGCCGTTGGCGACCCCGACCATGGGGTCGGCCACCCGCAACGTGAAGTCGTAGAGCGCCTCGTCGGCGGGCTGGTCGTTGACGGCGTACCAGGTGTAGGCCCCCCAGGGCTCCTGCATCGTCCACACGGAACCGTCGTCGCCCACCGTCCAGCCGAGCCCGGCGAAGTCGCCCCGCGTCGTCGGGGCCTCGACCGGGCCGGGCTCACCGGCGTACCGGATGCGCACGGTGTAACGCTGGTCGGCGGCGACGGGGGCCTGGACCACGAGGTCCTTGCCGCGGTGCTCATGGTCCACCTCCCGGCCGTCGACGGTGACGGCGCTGACCTCAAGCTCGCCGGCGAGGTCGAGCTGGAAGAAGTCGTCGTCCTCGGTGGCGCGGAGGACGAGCTCCTCGTCGCCGGTCAGCACCCGGCTGTCCGGGTCCCAGGTGAGGTCGAGGTCGTAGTGGAGGGCGTCGACCCCGGGGTCGCCCACCTCCGGGTAGACGGAGTCCTCGACCGGCTCGCTCAGCGCGGCGTCGTACGCCGGGTCGGCGGGATCGGGGAGGTCGGTGAGCTGGTCCGTGGGCCGGTCCGCGGTCTCGGAGGTCGGGCTCGTGCACGCTCCGAGCACCAGCGCCGCGCCCGTCGCGAGCGCCACCCACCGCCGTCGCACGCGGTCACCCTACGGCGGTGTGGCCGCGGTCACCCCCTGTGGTGGGATGGGCCCATGACCAGCGACTTCCTCGCCCAGCACCGTGACCGCCTCGACGCCGCCGTCGCCGCCTCGGCCTCGCGCGAGTTCTACAGCGCGTTCGACGAGTCGCCCTCGCCCCGCGTCTACGGCGAGGAGGCCGCCGGCCACGGCAAGGCGGCCTACGAGGCGTGGCTCGGCACCGACTTCCCGCTCGACACCCCCGGTGCCGACGGCACCGTCGCGACGGAGCGGTCGCCGTTCGGCATCGACCTGGGGGTGCGCTACCCGCGGGTGACCGACGTCGACGCCCTCCTGGCGGGAGCACAGGCGCGCATGCGGGCGTGGCGCGACGCCGGGCCCGAGGGCCGCACGGGCGTGTGCCTGGAGATCCTCGACCGGCTGCACGGCCGGGTCTTCGAGCTCGCCAACGCCGTCCAGCACACCAGCGGCCAGGCCTTCGTCATGGCGTTCCAGGCCGGCGGGGCGCACGCCCTCGACCGGGCGCTGGAGGCGATCGCCTACGCGTGGGTGGAGCAGACCCGCACCCCTGCCACCGCGGTGTGGGAGAAGCCGGGCAAGGTGCCGCTGAAGATGGAGAAGACCTTCACCGTCGTGCCGCGCGGCGTCGCGCTGGTGATCGGCTGCAACACCTTCCCGACGTGGAACTCCTGGCCCGGGCTGTTCGCCTCGCTGGTCACCGGCAACCCCGTCGTGGTCAAGCCCCACCCCGGCGCGGTGCTGCCCCTCGCGATCACCGTCCAGGTCTGCCAGGAGGTGCTCGCCGAGGCCGGCTTCGACCGCCACCTCGTCACGCTCGCCGCCGAGGAGCCCGCCGACCGGCTCGCGGCGACCCTGGCCGTGCGCCCCGAGGTGCGGCTCGTCGACTTCACCGGCAGCAACGCCTTCGGTGACTGGCTGGAGGAGAACGCGCGCCAGGCGGTCGTCTTCACCGAGAAGGCGGGCGTCAACACCGTCGTGGTCGACTCCACCGACAACTTCAAGGCGATGTGCCAGAACCTGGCGTTCTCCTTCGCGCTCTACACCGGCCAGATGTGCACCGCGCCGCAGAACGTCTACCTGCCGGCCGAGGGCGTGCAGACCGACGACGGCGTGAAGACACCGGCCGAGGTCGCCGCCGGCATCGGCGGCGCGTTCGAGAAGCTGCTGGGCGACGACGCGCGGGCCGTGGAGCTGCTCGGCGGAGTGGTCAACGCCGGCGTCGTCGACCGGCTCGAGGCGGCCGGCAAGCAGGGCGAGGTGCTCGTGGAGTCCCGGGCGGTCAGCCACCCCGCGTACGCCGACGCGACGGTGCGCACGCCGGCGATCATCGGCCTCACCGCCGACGACTCCGAGGTCTACGAGAGCGAGTGCTTCGGACCGGTGGCCTACCTGATCTCGACCGCCGGCACCGACCAGTCGATCGACCTGTTCCGCGACACGGTCAAGCGGCACGGCGCCATGACCGCCGCGGTCTACTCGACCTCCGACGCCGTCGTCGACGACATGCGCGAAGCGGCGCTCGACGCCGGGGTGGCGCTCAGCGAGAACCTGCTCGGCGGCGTCTTCGTCAACCAGTCCGCGGCCTACTCCGACTTCCACGGCACGGGAGCCAACCCCGCCGCCAACGCCGCCTTCACCGACGGCGCCTACGTGGCCTCCCGCTTCCGCGTCGTCCAGTCCCGCCGCCACATCGACTGAGCCCCTCGCCGAGCCGTCACTCGTGCTGGTTCGCAACCCGCCGAGCCGTCACTCGTGCTGGTTGTGAACCCGCCGAACCGTCACTCGTGCTGGTTCGTGTCGTTGGTGGCGGCGTGACGCTCACCCTCCGCCACGTCCTCGCCGGCGCCGTCCTGCTGGTCGGCCTCGTCGTGTCCGGGATGTTCTTCCTGGTCGGCTCTCCCGTGCTCGCCGCCGGCGCCCCCGTCCGGGAGCCGGTCGACGTGGCCTGCGTCGACCCGTGGGTCGAGACGCACCCCGCGGAGCTCGAGCCGAGTGTCGACGGGGAGTGGTCGTGGTGGCCACCGGGCCTCACCTGCACCCACGCGAGCGGTGAGGTGTACGTCGAGCCGTCCGCCTCGGACGCGGTGGGGGTGGCCGCCTTCGGGCTCCTGGTGCTGGCGCTCGGCGTCGTCCCGACCGTCGCGGTCGCGCGCGGACTGTGGCGCTCCGCGCCGCCGCCCTCGCGGCTCCGGGAGACCTGCCACTAGGGCGTCGTACGGCGACACGAGGCACCCGGCGGCGGGCTCGTTGGGGTCCCCGACCTACCGTGTCGTCATGTCGAGCTTCCTGCTGCGTGGTGCGCGGCTCGTCGACGTCGACGGGACGGGCGCGCCGGACGAGCCGGTCGACGTCCGGGTCACCGCCGGGGTCGTCACCGCCGTCGGCACCGACGTGTCCGACCCCGGGCTCCCGGCGTACGACGCCGGCGGCCGCTGGTTGCTGCCCGGGCTGTGGGACCAGCACG
The DNA here is from genome assembly GCF_019880385.1 of Nocardioides coralli. NCBI lineage: Bacteria > Bacillati > Actinomycetota > Actinomycetes > Propionibacteriales > Nocardioidaceae > Nocardioides > Nocardioides coralli. Next base: position 3,304,851 of record NZ_CP082273.1, on the reverse strand, counting down.
TCCACCTCGGGCAGTGGAGCCTGGCCAGCATCCGCCTCGACCTCGGCGCCGCCCGGTCGGCCCAACAGGCGGTCGCGATGGTCTCCGCGCGCCTGGCCGAGTGGCCCGACCTGCCGGTCATCGGCTGGGGCCACCGGCCGACCGACTGGCCGGAGGACCCGGTCGTCTCGATGCTGGACGCGCTCGACACCGACCAGCCGGTCATCCTCATCGCCGGCGACGGCCACCACGCGTGGCTCAACTCGGTCGCCCTCATGGCGCTGGCGATGCCGCTGCGGGAGGGGGTGGTCGCCGAGGCCGAGTGGTTTCGCGCCTACGGCCGGCTCGCCTCGGTGCTCGGCGACGACGGCACCGGGCCCGAGGCCTACCTGCGCACCATGGAGGCCGCTGCCGCGATGGGCGTCGTCGGGCTGACCGACTTCGAGTTCAGCGGCGGGCACGAGGACTGGGCCGACCGGTTCACCGCCGGTGCGGGGCTGCTGCGGATCCGGATGGCGACGTACGCCGACGGGCTGGACGGCGTCATCGAGGCCGGCCTGCGCACCGGTGACCGGCTGCCCGGCTGCGACGACCGGGCCCGGATGGGGCCGCTGAAGATCATCAGCGACGGATCCCTCAACACCAAGACCGCCTGGTGCTGCGAGCCCTACGCCGGCCCGTCCCCGCTGGGCTTCCCGCACGGCCATCCCAACCAGACCCCCGAGGAGCTGCGCGAGCTGCTGCGCCGCGCCCACGACCACGGGCTCTCGGTCGCCGTGCACGCGATCGGCGACCGGGCGGTGGGCGACGCGCTCGACGCCTTCGAGGAGACCGGTGCCCAGGGCTCGATCGAGCACGCCCAGCTCGTGCGCCGTGAGGACGTCCGTCGGATGGCCGAGCTCGGCATCACCGCCAGCGTGCAGCCGGCCCACCTCTACGACGACCGCGACGTCACCGAGCGGCTGTGGCCCGGTCGCGGCGACCGGAGCTTCGCGCTGCGATGGATGCTGGACGACGGGGTGCGGCTGGCGATGGGCTCGGACGCACCGGTCGCCCGGCTCGACCCGTGGCTGGCGATGGCCGCCGCCGTCCACCGGTCCGCGGACGACCGGGAGGCCTGGCACCCCGAGCAGGCGATCACCCCGCAGGAGGCCCTGGCCGCCTCCACGGACGGCTGGGGCACCGTCGCCGCCGGTCACCCGGCCGACCTGGTGCTGGTCGAGGCCGATCCGCTGGCGGCGTACGACGACCCGGCGAAGGCGGCCCGGCACCTGCGTGACGTCGGCGAGCAGGTCGTGGCGACGTGGGTCGCCGGCGACCTGGTGCACGGCGACGAGTCCTTCGCCGGGTGAGACGCGCATGGCCGAGGTCCACGTCGGGGTCAGCGGCTGGAGCTACGACGGCTGGCGGGGTGACTTCTACCCCGACGACCTGCCGCGACGCCGCTGGCTCGCGTACGTCGCCGAGCGGCTGACGTCGGTGGAGCTGAACGGCTCGTTCTACTCGCTGCAGCGGCCCACGACCTACCAGCGGATCGCCGACGACACCCCCGACGGCTTCCCCGTGGCCGTGAAGGGCGGGCGGTTCATCACCCACCTGCGCCGACTGGGCGACGTGGGCCAGGGGCTCGCCAACTTCTTCGCCTCCGGCGTGCTGCTGCTCGGCGACGGGCTGGGCCCGCTGCTGTGGCAGCTGCCGGGCGACTTCTCCTTCGACGACGAGCGCGTGCGTTCATTCCTCGAGCGGCTGCCGCGCGACCACCACGCCGCCGCCCGGCTCGCCGGCCGCCACGACGACAAGGTCCCCGACGACAGGGCCGTCACGTCGTCGCGGACCGGTGCGGTCATCCGGCACGCCCTCGAGCCCCGGCACCCGTCCTTCGGGGAGCCGGAGGCCGTGGCGCTGCTGCGCGAGCAGGGTGTCGCCCTCGTCGCCTCCGACAGCCCGGGCGCCTGGCCCTGCTTCGACGAGGACACGGCCGACTTCCGCTACGTCCGGCTCCACGGGCACACCGAGCTCTACGCCAGCGGCTACTCGTCGCGGAGCCTGGACACGTGGGCGAGGAAGCTCCGCGCCTGGCGGGAGGCCGGCCAGGACGCCTACGTCTACTTCGACAACGACGCCCGCGGGCGGGCCCCGCACGACGCGGTCGCGCTGATCGAGCGGCTGGGTCAGGCCAGCGCGAGCGTGAGCTGAAGCACCGTCTCCGGGTCCTCCAGCCGGTCGCCGTAGAGCTCGCGCAGCTGGTTCATCCGGTAGCGCACGGTCTGCGGGTGGACGAACAGGTCGGCCGCCACGTCCTCGCGCCTGCCCTGGTGCAGCAACCACGAGCGGAGCGTCGCCCGCAGCTTGTCCGCCGTCGCCGGCCGCAGCGACTCCAGCGGCGCCAGCACCGTTGCCCGGAGGTCGGCCAGGGCGTCGGGATCTGCGGCCGCCACGAGGGAGGCCAGGTGGGCCTCGGTGTCGACGGTCGCCGACGTACGCCGCAGCGCGAGCCCGCGCACCGCCCGCTCGAACGACGCGCGCACCTGCGCCCACGGCCGGGCCGGCCCCACCACGGCGTGCCGGTCGTCGAGCACGCGCAGCAGCCGGGTGCGGGAGCGGCCGCCCATGTCGGGGACCAGCACGACCGCCAGCCCTTCGGGCAGGCCGTGCTCGCCCGGCGCGAGGGCGCCGTCGCCGACCAGTCCGAGGACGGGGCGTACCTGTGCCTCCGGCAGCACCACGGCCGTGAGGGTGCGCGGGGGCCGCCAGTCGGCCTTGTCGGCCGCCGCCGACACCACGTCCTCGGGCTCGCCCCGCAGCAGCGCCGCGCCGAGCCGGTCGAGGTAGCGCTGCCGCACCCGCCCCGTGGTCTCCACCTCGTCGGTGTGGCCGGCGACCGAGGCCGCCGAGAGCTCGTCGATGTAGGCGAAGACGAGCTCGGCGAAGGCGGCGATGCTCTCCGCGGAGGCCCCGGCCCGCACGGCGCTCGCCGACAGCTCCCGCCAGGCGACCCGCGCACCCACGCGGTACGCCGCCAGCAGCGCGTCGGCGGAGCGCCCCGAGCGCGCCTCGCCGCGGCCGAGCGCGTAGGCGCCCTCCAGCGTCGGTGACAGCGGCGTACCCGGGTCGCCGGAGCGGCCGGCGACCCGCAGGAAGCCGGCGAGCGCCATCTGCACCGCCTGCTCGATGCTGGCCGCCATCGCTTCGCCCAGGCCCTCGCCGTAGCCGGGCACCTCCTCGCGGACGGCGGTCACGGTGTGGACGGCGACCTCGGGGAGCGTGTGACGCAGGAGGTCGATGAGGTCCCGGTCGAGGGACGTACTGGTGCTCATTTGTCTCTCACGAACAATTCGAGGGCTTGCATTCACGCGTCCGGGTCATGCATTGAGCGTAGTGCTCAGACATGATGGTTGTCATGACGCCGCCTCCCCCCGACGGTCGTTCCCCCGGCCCCGTCTCCGGTCTGCGCACCCTGCGCGCCTGGGGCGGTCGCGTCGCGCACGCCGCCACCTCGCCGCTGGTCCCCGACGACTTCCTCGACCTCTTCGCGCCGCTGCGCGCGGGTGCGGAGCTCCGCGGCCGCATCGAGCAGGTGATCCCCGAGACGCGCGACGCCGCCACGATCGTGATCAGGCCCGGCGCCGACTGGCGCGGCCACGTCCCCGGGCAGTACCTCCGCATCGGCATCGACGTCGACGGCGTGCGTCAGTGGCGCGCCTACTCGCTGACCCACGGCCCGCGCCCCGACGGCCGGATCGCCATCACGGTCAAGGCCGTCCCCGACGGCAAGGTCAGCCACCACCTCGTGCACCGGAGCCGACCCGGCACGCTGGTCCACCTCGAGCAGGCCGCGGGCGAGTTCGTGCTCCCCCCGGAGGGCGGCCGCTTCCTCTGCGTGACAGCCGGCTCCGGCATCACCCCGGTGATCGGCATGCTGCGCAATCTGTTCCCCTCCACCGACGAGGGGGTGCTGCGGCCGGACCGCTCGTCGGCGTACGACGTCACCGTCGTGCACGTCGCCCCGAGCCGCCCCGACTCGATCTTCATCCGCGACCTGGAGGCGCTGGCTGCGGCCGGCGCGATCCGGCTCGTGGCGCGGTACGACGACGAGCACGGCGTCCTCGACGTCGAGGAGCTCCCGGCGCTGGTGCCCGACCTGGTCGACCGGCGGGTGCTGGCGTGCGGTCCCGCGCCGCTGCTGGAGGCGCTGGAGCACTACTGCGACGACAAGGGCCTGGAGCTGTTCACCGAGCAGTTCCGCACCGCTCGCGTCGAGCCCGGCGAGGGCGGCACCGTCTCCTTCGCCGACGGCCGCACCGTCGAGGCCGACGGTGCCACCCCGATCCTGGACGCCGCCGAGAACGCGGGCGTCCTCATGCCGAGCGGGTGCCGCATGGGCATCTGCTTCGGCTGCGTGCTGCCCATGACGGAGGGCAGCGTCCGAGACCTCCGCAACGGCGAGGTCACCACCGCCGTCCCCGGCGAGAGCGGCGCGATCAAGGTGCAGACCTGCATCAACGCCGCGGCCGGTCCCTGCCACCTCGAGCACTGAGGAGATCCCCCATGACTGCCATCCAGAAGAAGGACGACAACCCGATCGCCCACCTCACCCGTGAGGACATCGAGCAGATCGGCATCGAGCTCGACGCGATCCGCCAGGACGTCATCGACAGCCGGGGCGCCAGCGACGCGGCCTACATCCGGCGCGTGATCAAGACCCAGCGCAGCGTCGAGCTCGGCAGCCGGGCGGTGCTGCTGTTCAGCATCTTCCCGCCGGCCTGGCTGGTCGGCACCGCCGGCCTCAGCCTGGCCAAGATCCTCGAGAACATGGAGATCGGCCACAACATCCTCCACGGCCAGTGGGACTGGATGCGCGACCCCAAGATCCACTCGACGACGTGGGAGTGGGACCACGCCACCCCGGCCGAGCAGTGGAAGCACAGCCACAACGAGCTGCACCACACCTACACGAACGTGCTCGGCAAGGACAACGACCTCGGCTACGGCATCATGCGCGTCGACGAGGACCAGCGGTGGCACCCGATGCACCTGGGTCAGCCGTTCTGGAACTTCCTCAACGCCTGCTTCTTCGAGTACGGCATCGCGGCCTACGACCTCGAGCTCGGTGTCGCGCTGAAGAAGAAGGACGGCACCAAGGACCCGAAGTTCCGGGCCGAGGCCAAGAAGGTGCTGCGCAAGGTCCGCAAGCAGATGACCAAGGACTACGGCGTCCACCCGCTGCTGTCGCTGCCGACGGGCTCGTTCCTCACCACGCTCGCGGCGAACTTCACCGCCAACATCGTGCGCAACGTGTGGGCGCACTCGGTGATCATGTGCGGCCACTTCCCCGAGGGTGTCGAGACCTTCGAGAAGCGCTCGATCGAGGGCGAGACCAAGGGTGACTGGTACGTCCGGCAGATGCTCGGCAGCGCCAACATCTCCGGCTCGAAGCTCATGCACGTCATGACGGGCAACCTGAGCCACCAGATCGAGCACCACCTCTTCCCGGACCTGCCGTCGAACCGGTACGCCGAGATCGCCCCGCGCGTGCAGGCGCTGTTCGAGAAGTACGACCTCAACTACTGCGCCCGTCCGCTGGTCCCGCAGGTCTACTCGGCCTGGCACCGGGTCGTCAGGCTCTCGCTCCCCAACGGCTGGCTCGACAGCACCGACCGCAAGAACTTCCCGAAGCAGCTCGGCAAGCTCTGGAAGATGGCCACGGGTACGCCGCGTGAGCGCCGGCTCATCCAGGCCGACCTGACCCGGTCGGCCCGCCGCAGGAAGCTGGGCGGCGAGGCCGTCCCGTCCCGCACCGCGGCCTGACACCTCCGGTGCCGGGGGACGCCGTCGACCGCTGACGTCGTCGGACGGGGGCCACGAGCGCGTCTCGCACGGTCATCCTCTGGTCGGCGTGGCGTCGCCTCATTACTGTGGAGGGTGAGGCGAACTCTCGAGGGGGGAGCCGTGGTGTACGACGTCGCGCCGGTCGCCCACGACGCGGAGGACGGCCCACGCATCGTGCTGGACGTTCCCGCGGGTCACCCCACGTTCAACTTCGACAGGATCGCCCGGGCGCTCACCTCCATCGTCGTCAGCAGCGAACCCCGGTTCGCGGTAGGTGTCTTCGGCGGGTGGGGGTCTGGCAAGAGCACCCTGATGGAGGAGATCGAGCGACGGCTCCGTGGGACACCGGACACGCTCGTCGTGGAGTTCAACGCCTGGCGATACGAACGTGAGCCCCACCTGATCGTGCCCCTGCTCGACACGCTCCGTGAGGCGTTGAGCGATTGGGCGGCCGAGCTGCCGGCCGACACCCCGCAGCGCCGGGCTGCCACCGAGGTGGCGCGGCGCGTGGGCCGGGTGGTCCGAGCACTGGTGCGGTCCACGGCGGTCGAGATCGGAGTGCCCGGCGGGCCGAAGCTGTCCCTGGACCCCGGGAAGGCTGTCGACGCCCTCAGGGACGGTGAACAGGACGAGGGCAGCAGCCCGCAGTCGCTCTACTTCGGGGCGTTCACCGAGCTGCGGGCCGCCTTCGAACAGGTCCGCAACGCCGGTGTTGCGCGGATCGTCGTGTTCGTCGACGACCTGGACAGGTGCCTGCCCCACCAGGCGTTGACCGTCCTGGAGTCGATGAAGCTCTTCTTCGACACTCCGGGTTTCGTGTTCGTGGTCGGCCTCGATGAACGAGTGGTCCAGTCGGCCGTCCGCTCGAAGTTCGTGGGCGAGCAGCTCGCGGACGACGAGGACCAGGCCCAGCTGGAGCGTGACTACCTCAAGAAGATGTTCCAGGTTCCCTACACGTTGCCGGCCGTGGCTCCCGGCCAGGTGGACCACCTGCTGGAGTGGCTCGAGCAGTACGGGGACCTGCCGTCCTCGCAGCAGGAGGATCTGCGCAACCGGGTGCGCCGGTTCCTGATGCACGTGACACCCGAGGGTGGCATCAATCCACGCGAGGCGAAGCGCTTCATCAACGCCTACACGATCAACAAGATGATCCGACCCGATCTCGAGCCGGAGGTGTTGCTGGCGCTGCAGACGATGGACTTCCGGCCGGAGTGGGAGTCGATCTACGACAACATCGTGCTGACCGAGCCTGACACGTTCAGCGACGCCGTCCGTCGTTTCAGGGACGGCGACCGGGAGGCGTTCGAGGATCTCTGGCCCGAGATCGGTCGGGTTCCTCCCGAGCTGGGACGCTTCCTCGACTCGCCCGACGCGGTGGGTCTGGCGCGCCCGGACCTGCCGGTGTACGTCGGATTCCTCGAGTCCACCCGGACCTCGGTCTCGGGCATGGCCGAGGCCATGCGAGAGGTGGGGCTGTTGCGTCGCTACCTGCGTCAGGTCCATGACTCCGTGGCAGATCAGGCGGGCGGCCCCTCTGCCGACGTCTCCGGCACCATCGGCGCCGCGCAGGACGCCGTAGCGCGGCTGCGGAGCGTGGGCACGTTCGCCGAGGGCAAGGCGCGCAGGGCTGGCTTCGAAGGGTCTGGCTTCACGCGGGAGCTCGACAGCCTGGAGCAGCTCCTGAAGGGTCTCTCGTCGCCGGATGCCATGAACCAGGCAGCCCTGGAGCGGTCCCGCGCTGACGCCGACTCGCTGGTGGGGGCCATCCAGACCGAGCTACGACTGGTCCGTCGAGCTTCCGCGTTCTCGGGGTGACGCCGGGCTCGGGGGTCACTCCTCACCCCGGCGGTACGTCGAGGCCTGGGTGACGCGGGCGTCGACCATCCAGTGCTGGAGGGCGCTGACGTCTCCGGGTGGAAGACCGGCGACATCGCCGAGCCAGACCCAGGTCGGGCTCGTCAGAGCCCCCCGGTCTCGAACGGGAAGTGCGCAGCTCCGAGCGCCTCGCCGACGACGAGGCGCTCCTCGGCCCGACTACTTGGAGGGCTGCGGGACCTTGCAGGTGATCTTGGGGTTCACGCCCATGTAGTTGAGCGGACCGGCCACGATCGTCAGGGCCGTGTCGCCTGCGGTCTTGCAGCTGACGTCGCGGTCGTTGCCGAAGTAGCCGCGCTGGATGGCGGCGACCGTGCCGATCACGAGCCAGACGAGCACGATGACGCCGACGATGCTTCTCATGGGGGACTCCTTCTCCGGAGGCGTGGGCACCTCCGTGCCCCCCTTACCCACACCGGCGTCCCCGCAACCCTGTGGTCGACTCAGCCGGCTGCGGGCTCCGAGTCGGCCTCGGGCTGGGCGGCAGCGAGCCGGGCCAGGACGGCACGGATGAGAGCACCCGTGTCGGCCTCGTCGTGGCCGAAGCTGCGGAGGTACGCCGTCATCCCGTGGCGCGCGATCTCCAGCTCCTCGTCGGTGAGATGGACGGTGTTCATGCTTCCAATGTAGGTCGGACATCCGCGCCGGCCCTCACGCAGACCACGGTGGCTGCGCCCGGTCCGACCGGGCTGGACTACGGTGTCCGGGTACCCCCGGGGAGCGCCTGCCAGGGCGCTGAGAGTGCGGAGAGTCCGCAGACCCGAGAACCTGATCCGGCTAGCACCGGCGTAGGGAGCTGGGCACGTGCTCGGCGGACGGATCCGTCGGCGCGTCTCTCGTCGTCCTCGGGCCGTCCACCAGGAGGGCCGGCATGACGGACACCATCACACCCGACCAGCTCGGCGTCGGCATGAGGCTGAGCGTCCACCCCCACTGCGACGACTACGTCGCGGTGATCCTCGGCGCGCTCGAGGACGCGCAGCACGCCGGCGCCGGAGAGGGTCTCGAGGTCGAGACCGACGAGGTCAGCACCTACGTCGCGGCGAGGGGCGAGCACCCCGAGCAGCGGCTGGTGCAGTACGCCGCCGCCCTGGTCGCCGCGGCTCACCGTCGCAGCGACGGTGGCCACGTCGTCGCCCACGTGCTGCTCTCGCGCGGCTGCCCCGGGGAAGCCACCTGCGAGCCGACCGCGGCGCAGCTGCCGCGCGCGACGGCGATCGAGCTGCCCGGCACCGGGATCCGCGCCGCCGCCCAGTGGTCGCTCTACCCGCTGCTCGACGGCGGGCCGGACGACGCCCACATGGACCACATCGAGGCTGCGATCAAGGAGGCCCAGAGCCGCGGGACCGCGGCGGAGCCGGCCCACTACGCCACGCTGCTCACCGGTGACCTCGGCGACGTCCTGGCGACCGCTGCCGACGCGTGGGCCCGGGTCGGGCAGGAGGTGGCCCACGTCGTCACCCACCTGACGGTCTCGGTCGGGTCGCCGAGCTCGGGTTCCCACGACGTGGAGGGCTGAGGACCGGCCTCGACCGCAGCACACCATGTCCGCCTAGTCACAACGGGCTATGGCCTGACGTAGCCCCACGTTCTTTACTTTCAGGTGGAGGGAGAACAGGGGACGCTCGGGCGTTCGGGTCGCGCTGGCTCGGGGGCCTCGCCCCCTTGAGGGAGCCTGCGTGACCACCCGTGCAGTATCGCGGGAGCCGCCATCGGCGGGCGGCTCCGAGTCTCGCGTGAGCATCCACCTGCTCGGCCACTTCGCCCTCACGGTCGGCGGGACCGACGTCGACCTCGCCGCCGGCCCCCAGCGACTCGCCGCCTACCTCGCGCTCCGCGGCGTCACGACCCGCTGCCGGGTGGCCGGGGAGCTGTGGCCCGAGGCGACCCAGTCCCGGGCGATGCACAGCCTCCGCACGGCCATCTGGCGCATCAACCAGGCCACCCACGGCCTCGTCCACGCCGCCGGCGGGGCGCTCGACCTCGACCCGGCGGCCGATGTCGACGTACGACAGATGCTCCTCACCTCCACCACGCTCCTCACCACCAGCTCCCCGCCGGGCCGCGGCCTGCCTCCCGACGTCGACCTCCTCCCCATGTGGGACGACCAGTGGCTCGTCCACGACCGCGAACGGGTCCGCCAGCTCCAGCTCCACCTCCTCGAGGCCAGCGCCGACCGGCTCAGCTCCGCCGGGCAGTACGGGCTCGCGCTGGAGTGGGCCCTGGCCGCCGTGCGGGCCGACCCGCTGCGTGAGAGCGCCCACCGGTCCGTCATCCGGATCCACGTCGCCGAGGGCAACCTGGCCGAGGCGCGGCGCGCCTACGACACCTGTGCCGACCTGCTCCAGCGCGAGCTCGGTGTCCGGCCCTCGGCGAGGACGTCGGGCGTCCTCGTGTCGGCGGTCCGTGACGTCGCGGTGACGGGCGGGTGACGCGCCGGCCGTAGCGTCACAGGTCCGCCCACTCCGAAGGGGGTTCGTGATGGCCGCCAGCCAGTTCCTGCTGCTCGGTCTCGGTGACAACGCACGGATCGGCGGGAACGTCCGGGTCCTCGCGGAGGCCGACAAGGAGGCCGACGCCGTCGCCCGGCTCGACGAGCTCGACTCCTCGGTGATCGGCCACATCGCGGTCGTCGAGGTCAAGGGCCACTTCGAGCGACGGCCCGCCGTCCAGAGCACCCCGAGCGAGGAACCGCTCTTCGCTGCCGAGAAGAAGAAGTAGGAGAGACCGATGCCGGCACCTGACACCCGCGCTGTCGCCGAGCTGCAGCAGATCCCGTTCGCGCACCTCATCGGCTCCCCGCTCAAGGCCGCCGTCGAGGCGCAGGCGCTCGCCGCGCAGTCCACCATCGAGTTCATCCACAAGGTCGGCTTCAAGGAGCCCGCGACCGGCGCCACGGACCTCGTGTTCGGCAACCCTGCCGACAACGCCGACGCGGGTGAGCTCCGCTCGGTCACCTTCAGCTACCTGAAGAAGAACGAGAACGACGAGGAGCAGGAGTTCTCGCTGACGGTCCCGTTCCTCGCCATCACGCCCATCCCCTACATCCGCATCGACGAGATGACCATCGACTTCAACGCCAAGCTCACCGATGCCGTCACCCGCAACACCAGCTCCGATTTCACGCTGAGCAGCAGCGTCAGCGCCAGCTACAGCGCGTTCTGGAGCCCGGTGAAGGTCGATGCCCGCGTCAGCGCCACGTTCAACCACAAGTCGGCCACCACCCAGCACTCCCAGCGGGAGTACTCCATGCAGATCCACGTCCGGGCGGTGCAAGACGAGATGCCGTCCGGGATGTCGCGGATGCTCGACATGCTCGAGCAGGCCATCAAGGAGGTGCCGGCGACGCCGTAGACCGGCCACCGACATCAGCGAGGAGCTCCCGATGGCGCAGCTGGGCGAGGTCCTGGGCGGCATGCTCACCGACGTGGTCCGCGCGCGGATGGCGGCCGACGAGGTGACCGCGGAGGCCGTTGACGCCTACCGTGCCGACCCCACCCTGGCGAGCCTCTCGGTTCCGCGGGCGACGGTCAGCAGCCTCACGGTGCGGCTCAACTTCGCGGTCAACTCGGTCGAGCTGGCCTCGGCGGTGCCCTTCGACCTCGACGAGGTCGGGGAGAGCTGGACCAAGCGCCTGGCCGACCGGGTGCTCGAGAAGTTCCCCCCGATCCGCTCGACGGGCCGCGGCACGGACCTCAGGTCGGTGCCGGTGGTGCGCGACGACCTCGACGTCGGCCTGCGCGGCGACCTCGAGCCGCTCGTCGCCACGACCATGGGCCACCTCATGCAGGGCCGCGGTCGGGTCAGCGCCGCCGAGCGGGAGGAGCTCGCCGACCTGGTCCGCGACCAGGCCCGGCTCCTCGTCGAGGACCTGCGCCGGGTGCGGTTCGCGGACGTCGCCAAGCGGTCCACGATCGACGTGGAGGTGGGGGCGGCGGAGGTCGCGCAGTCCCCTCCCGAGACGCTCCAGTCCCTCGAGGTGACCTTCGCGGTCGACGACCTCGAGGAGATCCTGCCCGACCCGGCGCAGTGGAGGTAGCCCGATGGCCGTCACCGACATCAAGACCCTCGGGCTCGGCGAGCTGCTGGGGTCGCTGCTGACGGCGATCGTCGAGGGCCAGACGGCCGCCACCAGCAGCTCCCTGGACTTCGTCGAGCGCGTGGGTCTGTCCGACGACGCCGAGCACCCGGCGTTCCGGACCGTCACCATCCGCTACACCAAGCTCGACGAGAACCAGGAGCCGGCCGAGTTCGAGCTCGAGCTGCCGCTGCTCGCCCTGGTGACGATTCCCACCATCACCGTCAAGCAGGCCAAGGTCGCCTTCACCTACGACGTGGTGACGACCACCAAGGAGGCCACGTCGACCGAGAAGGAGGGCGACGAGCTGATCGTGGCAAACAGGTTCGAGCGCCTGCGCCGCGTCGAGCCCGTCCGGCTGGTCGGCTTCGTGACCCGGCGTACGACCACGTCCACGGACAGCACCGCCCAGACCGGCATCGACGTCGAGGTGACCGTCGAGAGCGAGGCGCTGCCCCTGGGGCTGGAACGACTGCTCGAGCTGGCCGAGCTGGCCCACTCGCGGCCCGTGGAGGATGACCAGTGACCGCGACCGCCGACACCCGGGTCGCCGACAGCGTCGAGGCAGCGATCGGCGCGCTGGAGCAGCTGGCCTCCTCGCTGCGCCGCTCGGGCTTCGAGGACGGCGCGCCCGCCTACAGCCGGATGGCCGAGGTGCTGGTCGCGCAGCGGCTCTTCCACCAGCCCGGAGGAGCAGGCGCCCCGCCGCGCTTCGACCACCTCGGCGACGTCGCGCGCGAAGTCTTCGAGCTGCTGGAGCCCTACGTCGCCGCGATGCGTCGACTCGCCACGATGGCGCCCGACCGCCTCGACGAGGCCGCCACCGAGGCCGTCCGGGCCCAGCTCGAGAAGCGCGGTCGCCGCGGGGCCACGGCCTCGGTCCTCAGCCGGTCGGCACACGTGCCGGCGCCGGTGGCCCAACGGGTGCTCGCCGCCCTGGTCGCCGACGGCAGTGTCGTCACCCGCACCGCCGGAGACGTGGTCTCCTACCGGTTGGCCGGGGCGCGGAGGTCCGGATCATGATCCACCCCCGCATCTCGGCGTCGGTCGGTGCCGGCGGGAGCAACGGCGCCCCCGACGTCCGCGTGGTCCAGGACCTGCTGAACCGCGCAGCCGACGCCGGCCTCGACGTCGACGGCGCCTGCGGGTCGCTCACGATCGGTGCGATCACCGACTACCAGCAGGGCTTCCTGCGACGGCCCGACGGTCGCGTCGACCCCGAGGGGCTCACGCTGCGCAAGCTCCGGGACGCGGCCGGGGCCCGGCCGCAGCGCCCGCCCGGCCAGGGCGGCGGCTCCTCCCCGAGCGGTGGGGCCTCCTCCGGCACCAGGCTGCAGGCACTCGGCAGCGGCAAGGGCTTCTACTCCTACGCCCGCACGGATCGACAGTTCGCCGGTGACCCGCTGCTGGGTGCGCTGCGGGACGTCGGCCACAGGCTCGCCCGGGCCGGGCTGGAGTACGGCGTCGGCGACCTGAGCTTCGAGCAGGGCGGCACCATGAGACCGCACAAGACCCACACCGCGGGGCGCCACGCCGACCTGCGGCCGATCCGCAGCGACGCGGGTCGTTCGCCCACCAACATCAACGACCCGAGCTACAGCCGTGACTCGACCCGGCTCCTCGTCGAGTCGTTGCAGGCGCAGTCGTCGATCGACCAGATCCTGTTCAACGACCGCGAGATCGCCGGGGTCAAGCAGTGGCCGGCTCATGACAACCATCTCCACGTCCGCGTCAGGTGACCGGACCCCACCTCGGGAGGCAGCGATGGCCATCCGGTCCCGGCGGCGGGACGCCGACGAGCGGGACAGACCGCGCAAGCGGGTGTGGGTGGAGCACGTCGACCCGGAGCTGGCAGCCCTGCGGATCCAGCTCGCGGCGTTGCGCACGCGCCGGCTCGACCCCGCCCAGGAGGAGATCGCCCAGGGCGTCCAGGAGCTCCTCGAGCGGGCGCAGAACGCCGTCGACCGCCGCGACCCGGCTCCCTACTACGTCCTGAACTGGTGGCGCGGCACCTTGGTCGAAGCCGCGTTCCGCAACCTGCACGCCGCCCGCGCGCTCATCGTCGAGCTCTACGACGAGGTGGAGCTCGAGGCCGAGATCGACCGGGCCGTCGCCCGGCTCAACGCCCGCCTCCACCGCAACGACCCGCGCCGGCTGGCGCTGAGAGGCATGGACCGGGAGCGCCCGGAGGTCCAACGGGCCTTCCTGCGGCGCCTGATCGAGGACACCTACGACGCCAGCGACCTCCAGCACGCGCAGCTGCGCGAGTTCCGCAACATCCTGCTGAGCGCCGCCTTCGTGGTCTCGGCGCTGCTGGGTGTGGCCGTCTTCGTGATCGCCAGGAACCCGTCGTTCGTGCCGCTGTGCTTCCCCGCGATGGACATCCCGCCGGACACCGAGGCGCGACTGCTCAACTGCCCCACGGCCGCGCGGACCCCGAGCCCGCGCAGCGCCGACGTCCTCATCGTCGGCCTGCTGGGGCTGCTCGGTGGAGCGTTGGCGACGTCCATCGCGATCCGCAAGGTCAGCCGGGCGTCGTCGTTGTCCTACGACGTGCCGGTGGCGCTGGCCTGGTTGAAGGTGCCCCTGGGCGCCTTCGTGGCGATCCTCGGACTGCTCGCGATCCAGGGCGGCTTCGTCCCCGGTCTGTCGCGGCTCGACACCCAGCAGCAGATCCTCGCCTACGCGCTGCTCTTCGGCTTCGCCCAGCAGCTGCTGACCAGCACCCTCGACTCCAAGGCCAAGTCCCTCGTCGAGGACCTCCCCCTCAAGGACGAGAGCACCGCTCGCGGCGAGTTCGACCTGAGCCGGCCCCCCGAGCCGGCCCTCCCCGGGGAGGAGACCTCCGCCCGGCGGGACGACGGCAGCTAGACCGGTGCGTCACCCTCGTCGGCGTCGGCGCGTTCCTGCTCCTCCTGCTCCAGCAGCTTCGCCAGCTCCGCCTCCTGGATCGGGCCGCCCCGGGGCAGGGCGGTCAGCCGGACGAGGAACAGGACGAGCACCAGCAGCGCGGCGAGCGGGACCGCGGTCAGGAGCATCACCACGAGCTCCCACCCTGCCGGCACCGCAGTCAGGTCCATGACACGACGGTAGGAGCCTGTCGGCCGCGTCTCCGGCATTCCCGGGCAAAGGTCACCCAACTGTGGATCAGACGTTCACCGCCTCCGCCCTCCCGTCGCCGCCCCTGGTCAGGAATCGAGAAGCACGACGGCCCGGTGCGGCCTAGCCTCGACAGCACCACCGAGAGGAGATCGACCCATGGCTGCCACCACGTCCGACGGGTTCACCGCCGAGGAGCGAGCCGCGATGAAGGAGCGCGCCGCCGAGCTGCGCGCCGAGGGCCGGAAGGGGGCGAAGAAGGCCGACGGCCTGCAGGCGGTCCTCGACAAGATCGCCGCGATGTCGCCTGCGGACCGGGCACTCGCCGAGCGGGTGCACGTCACCGTCACCGAGACCGCGCCCCAGCTGGACCCCAAGACCTGGTACGGCATGCCGGCCTACGCCGACGCCGAGGGCAAGGCGGTGGTCTTCTTCCAGGAGGCCGGCAAGTTCGGGACCCGCTACTCCACGCTCGGGTTCCAGGACAACGCCCACCTCGACGACGGCGCCATGTGGCCGGTGTCCTACGCCTTGGTGGAGTGGACCCCTGCCGTCGAGGAGAGAATCCGAGCATTGGTGAAGACCGCCGTCGGCTGACACCGGACGGCGCGCGCGGCCCTTATCCTCCGAGCGTGCAGGTCAGCGTGCTCGGCGCCACCGAGGTCTGGCGCGACGGGTTGCGGGTGGACCTCGGCACCCGCAAGCGCCGGGCGCTGGTCGCCGCCCTCGCGCTCGCCGGTGGCAGGCCGGTGTCCGTCGACGCGATCGTCGACCTGCTCTGGGCCGGCAGCCCGCCCGAGGGTGTGGCGGGCACCCTGCACGCCTACGTCTCCGGCTTGCGCCGTGCTCTCGAACCCGACCGCGCCCCCCGTGCCCCGGCGACGGTGCTCGTCACGGTCGGTTCCGGCTACGCCCTCCAGCTACCGGACGGCGCCCTCGACGCGGCCCGCTTCGACCGGGCCGTCAGCGATGCCCACCGCCGATTCGGCCAGCGGCAGCTCTCCTGGCAGCTGTCCGACCCCGGTGCGGTCGACCTGCAGGCGCTGGTGGCCGAGCTCGACGAGGCTCTCGCCCTCTGGCGCGGCACGCCGTACGCCGAGCTCGGGGACGCTCCCGGGGTGCAGCCGGAGCGCGCGCGGCTCGAGGAGCTGCGGATCGTCGCGCTGGAGGATCGTGCCCACGCCGAGCTCGCCCTCGGCCGGCAGTCCACGGTGGCCGGCGAGCTCGAGGCCCTGACCACGGCCCACCCGCTCCGCGAGCGGCTGTGGGCCCTCCGGGCGCTGGCGCTGGCCCGCGCCGGCCGCCAGGCCGACGCGCTCGGGGTCCTGCGCGAGGTCCGCGACCTCCTCGCCGACGAGCTCGGGCTCGACCCGTCGGCGGAGCTCCGGGAGCTGCAGGCTGCACTGCTCCGCCAGGACCCCGCCGTGGTCACGCCGCCGGTCGGTGAACCGCAGCCGGTGACCGCACCCCGCCCGCCCCCGGAGCCGGAGCGGTACGTGCCGGTGCTGCCGGCATGGCCGATGGTGGGGAGGAAGGTCCAGCTGCTCGCCCTGACCGACGCCCTCGACCGGGCGGGTGCCGGGGTCCCGGTCTTCGCTGCCGTCACCGGCGAGCCCGGCATCGGCAAGTCGCGGCTGTGCGCCGAGCTCGGCGGCGTCGCGGTGCGTCGCGACGCCCGACTGCTGATCGGGCGCTGCTCCCAGGACGAGGGTGCACCCCCGCTGCGACCGTGGCGACAGGTGCTCGGCTGGCTCGGCATCGACCTCGAGGAGTCCGACGTCGGGCACGAGGACACCGGCGTGGAGTTCCGCACGTGGGAGACGGTCGTCGGCCACGTGCTGGCAGCCTGCCGGGAGGAGACGCTCGTCGTCGTGCTGGACGACCTCCAGTGGGCCGACGAGCCGACGCTGAGGACGCTGCGGCTGCTCGCGGAATCGGCCGACTCCGGCCGGTTGCTGGTCATGGGCACGTGGCGCTCCCACCCGGAGCCGACGGGTGCCCTCGCCGACGTCGCCGAGGCGTTCGCCCGTCGCCACTCCGTCCGCATCGAGCTCCGTGGCCTCGACGCCACGGGCGCCGCGGCGGTCGTCGAGTCGGTGGCCGAGGTCGCCCCCGACGGCGCACAGGCGGACCTGCTGGCCAGCCGCACCGACGGCAACCCGTTCTTCCTCGTCGAGTACGCACGGCTGGCCCGTGACGGGGACCTCGAGGAGCTCGTCACCGGGGCCGACCCGCCGACGGCGGTGGCCGACGTCCTCGAACGTCGCGTGGCGCGGCTGCCGCAGGAGACCCGCGACGTCCTCCAGTGGGCGGCCGTCGTCGGTCGTTTCTTCGAGTCCTCCATGGTCAGTGAGGTCGCAGCGACGACCGAGGACGAGGTGCTCGACCTGCTGGACCCCGCGATCGACGCGGGGCTGGTCCGCGAGGACGACGTCGGCCGCTACCGCTTCGCGCACGCGCTGGTGCGTGACGACGTCTACGGGCGACTGCGGCCCACCCGGCGAGCCCGTGCCCACGCCCGCGTGGCGGAAGTCGTCGAGCAACGACCCGACCGTGAGAGCGAGGCGGCCCGTCACTGGCTCGCGGCAGGACCCGATCACGCGGGACGGGCGTGGCGCGCGGCTCGCGAGGCCGCCGCTGCGGCCCAGAGGCTCCACGCCCACAGCACCGCCGCGGAGCTGCTCGGCGCCGCGCTCGCCCGGCTGCCCGGGGACCCCGCGGCCGGTGTCGCGGAGCGCTACGACCTGCTGATGGAGCTCGCCGACGCCCACCGGTGGCGGGGGTCGTGGGCCGAGCTCCTCGACACCGTCGAACAGGCGATCACCGCGGCCGACGAGCTCGGCGACGTACGCCTGCTGGCGCGGGCCGCTGCCACGATGACGGTCGGTGCCCTTTGGCAGTCGGCAGGCCACGGCGTGGTCCACACGAGCGTGGTCGACGCGCTGCGCCGGGCGCTGGCCGGGCTGCCCGGCGAGGACGACCCACTGCGCTGCCGCGCCATGCTGGGTCTGGCGAGTGAGCTCTACTACGCCGACGCCGCGGAGGAGCGGGTCGCCCTCCTCGAGGAGGCCCTGGCCGTGGCTCGACGACTGGGCGACGAGGTGCTGCTCCTCGAGGCCTGCCACGTGGGCTACGTGGCGCAGTGGCGCCCGGCGACCGCTGAGCGGCGACTGGCCCTGGCACAGGAAGCCATGGAGATCTCCCGTCGGATCCACGACGAGCGCGGGTTCGCCGTCGCCGCCACCATGGCCGCGGTGGTCCTCGCCGAGCTGGGGCGCCCGGCCGAGATGTGGCAGCTTGCTGCGACAGCGCGCGAGGAGGCCGACCGCCTCGGTCTGTTCTACGCCCTGGTCGTGCTCGACACCGTCGAGCTCCCGTGGCACGCGATGGCCGGCAGGTTCACCGAAGCCGAGGCGAGGTTGGCCAGTCTCAGGACGATGGCAACCCGGATCCGCATGCAGCAGATCCGGGACGGGCTCGCCGGTGCGATGACGTCACTCCACCTGTGGCAGCAGCGGTACGACGAGATGCTGTCCATCGCCCTGGCCATGGAGGGCGGTCCGCTGCCGATCACCAGCACCCTGGTGGCGGCGATGCTGCGAGCGGGCCGCGTCGGCGATGCGCGCGATCACGTGCTGCGCCACCCGATCGACCTGAGCGGCGACGACTGGTTCTCGATGCTCAACTGGGCGGGTGCGGCCGAGTCCGCCCCGGGACTCGCCGACCCGGAGCTCGGCGCGGCGGCCTATGAGCTGCTGGCGCCGTACGCGGGCCGGACGGTGGTCGCCGGGTCGGGCAACGCGCTGGGGCCGGTCGACGCCTTCCTCGCCCACGCGGCGGCCGCCGTCGGCGACCTCGACCTGGCGTCTCGCCACGCCGACGAGGCGCTGCGGTTGACGGAGGAGTGGAAGATCCCGCTGGCCGCGCAGTGGCTGCGCGACCAGCGGGACCGGTACGGGTTCTGACCTCAGGCGTGGCGGAAGGCCACGCGACTCCGCCGTTCGTACGCCGGGCCGGTCAGCCACCCCACGAGCCGCAGCACGAGTCCCCCCGGCTGCCCGAGCAGCCGGCGGCGTACCTCGTCGGGGAGGCCGTCCATCACCCACGGGACCAGCGCTGCGACCTCGCGGAAGGCCAGGCCGGAGCGGAAGTGCTCCGCCTCGACCCGCTCCCACTCGGTCTGGCTGATGACCCGCTGGGCGATCGCGATCGCCTCGGTCTCCTCGTGGCGCAGGTGGTGGCCGAGCCGCTCGCGCCCTGCGACGAGCCGGACCGCCAGCGCGTGCCGGGCGTCGTCGTCGGGCTCGGTGGCCAGTCGCTCGAAACCCGCCGCGCACGCCTCGAGGATCGGGTCGATCTCGGCGTGCTCGGCCTCCATGGCCGCGAGCACCTGCCGTTCCTCGGGCGTGGCCCGCTCCTCCATCAACGGCCACAGGCCCGCGTCCTCGCCGCTGTGGTGGTGGTGCAGGGCGGCGGCGAACTGCCGCCACGCCCGCCCGAGCGCCTGCCAGGCCGGCCGGTCGGTGGCCGGAGTGGCCTCCGCGGCGACGGCGAACCGGGCGAGGTCGCGCCGGAACGCGTGGTGCATCACGTACATCATCGTCATGTCGACCGGGCCGGGGTGGGCGGCCGTCTGGCCGGGGAGCCGGACCTGGCGGGGCCACGCCGGGTCGGTCACGGTGTGCTGGGTCATCGGAGCTGGGGTCATCGGAGTGCGTCCTCTCGGGTGGTGGTGTTCGGGGTGGTGTCGGTGGTGTCGAGCAGGGCGAGGTCGGCCTCGGTGATCTCGGCGCGGACCCCGGGGAGCAGGCGGTCCAGCCACGTCGGCAGCCACCAGTTCCAGCGACCGAGCAGCGACATGGTCGCGGGCACGAGGACCATCCGGACCAGGGTCGCGTCGAGCAGGATCGCGACCGCCATCCCGACGCCGAGCATCTTCACGACGACGTCGACCTCGGTGGCGAAGCCCAGGAAGACGGCGATCATGATCGCGGCGGCGCACGAGATGACCCGGCCGGTGGCGGCGAGCCCGCGGGTGACGCTGCGATGGGCGTCGCCGGTGGCCTCCCAGTCCTCCCGGATCCGGGAGAGCAGGAACACCTCGTAGTCCATCGACAGGCCGAACAGGATGGTGAACATCAGGATCGGCACCCAGCTCGACACGGGCACGGAGTGGTCGAGGCCGAGCAGGTCGGTGCCCCAGCCCCACTGGAAGACGGCGACCATCACGCCGTACGCCGCCCCGATGCTCAGCAGGTTCATGGCCGCCGCCTTGAGCGGCACCACGACCGAGCGGAACACCATGGCCAGCAGCACGACCGAGACCGCCACCACGAAGGCGATGACCAGCCACATCCGGTCGGCCAGCAGGTCGGCGATGTCGGACATCATCGCCGTCGCCCCGGTGACCTCGACCCCGTCGGGGACCTGGTCGCGGACCGACGCGACCAGCCCCGGCATCCGCTCGTCGGTGGGCCCGAACGTCGGCACGGCGGTCAGCACCGAGATGGCGCCGTCCGGTGAGGCGAAGGGCTCGGTCACCGAGGCGATGTCGCCGCGCTCGTCCAGGCTCGTGGCGAGCGCCGCGGCCTCCCCGTCGGATACGCGCTCCCGGTCGACGACCAGCGTGAGCGGACCGTTGTGGCCGGCGCCGTACTCCGCGGCGACGAGGTCGTAGGCCTGCCGCGTGGTGAGGTCGGTCGACTGGATGCTGGCGTCCTGCGGCCAGGTGCGCATGTCGAGCACCGGCAGCGCGAGCAGCACCATCAGCAACGCGGCACCGACGGCCCAGGGGAGCGGCCGGCGCCCGACGCGAGCGGCCCAGCGGCTGGTCCACGACTCACTCGGCGCCACCGGGCGCGTCGGGGTCCTGCGGCTGCGGCGCGGCAGGATCCGCCGACCGGCCAGCCGGCACAGGGCTGGCACGAGGGTGAGGGCGGAGGCGGCGACGGCGACGACGGCGATGGCCGTGGCGAAGCCGAAGCTCTCGAAGGTGGAGAGCCCCGAGAACCGCAGGCCCATCAGCGAGACCAGCACGGTGCTCGCGGCGAACACCACCGAGCGGCCGGCGGTGGCGACCGCACGCCCGGCCGCCTCGGGCACGGCGTGGCCGGCCCGCACGTTCTCGGCGTACCGGGTCACGATGAGGAGGGCGTAGTCGATCCCGACACCGAGCCCGACCATGGTCGCGACGACCGGGGCGATGGTGCTGACATCGGTCACGGCGGCGAGCAGCAGCACGCCGCCGGCGCTGACCGCGAGCCCGCCGACCGCGACGAGCACGGGCAGCCCGGCCGCGACGACGGAGCCGAGCGCGACGACCAGGATCACGAGCGCCGTCACGATCCCGATCAGCTCGCCATAGCCCTCCATGGGCGCGGCCGCACTGCTCGGCACCTCACCGCCGAGCTCGACCTGGAGGCCGGCGTCGCGGGTGGGGGCCGCAGCGCCCTCGAGGGGCTCGAGGTCCCCCATGACGTCGGCGTGGGTGAGGGGGACGTCGTAGGCGACGTCGAGGAGCGCGGTGTCACCGTCGTCGGAGTAGCGGGCCGGGGAGACCGCCGCGACGTGCGGCAGCTCCGCGAGCCGATCGGCCAGCGCGACGATCTCGGACTCGGCCAGCCTGGCGCCGTCCCGGTCGTGCACCACGACCTGGGCGGAGGCGTAGCCGGCCTCGGGCAGGTGCTCCCGCAGCTGGTCGACGCCGACCTGGGCCGCTGCGTCGGGCACGTCGTAGTCGTCCTGTGTCGTCCCGCCGAACCCGCCGGCGAGACCGAGCACGGTGGCGGCGACGACGAGCCAGCCGGCGAGGGTCCGCCACGGGTGGGCGGCAGCGCCGCGGCCGAGGCGGTGGAGGAGGTGGGACATGACGGTCCTTCGGTGGTGGGTGGCTGTCCCGGCCACCGTCGCGCCGTCCGCTTGGGATCGTCTTGAGGTCGACTTGGGGTCGACGTGGGGTGTCCCTCTAGTACGTGTGCCGCAGCCGGTCGAGGGAGTCCAGCGTGAGCTCGAGGCCGACCTCGAAGGAGCTGCCGAAGGAGTAGCCCTCGGTGAGCACGTGCCCGCTCGCGAACTCGGCCATCCGGGGGAAGCGCGACAGGTCGAGACCTTCGACGAGGTCCGCAGGGTCGTCGTCGAGGCCGGCCTGGTCGAGCATCGCCTCCTGCACCGCGAACCCGTAGACGAAGGCGTCGAGCAGGGCGTACGCGTGGGCGGTGGCGGGCAACGAGAAGCCGGCGGTGCGCAGGATCTCCAGGCACGCCTCGTGCCCACGCAGCGTCTCCGCGCCCGGGTTGCGACGGCTCTCCAGGACCGCCAGCGCCCAGGGGTGACGCGCCAGCGCCGCGCGCATCGACCGGGACCGCTCGGCCAGCTCGTCCCGCCACGGGCGGTCGGCGCGGGGGAGGTGGACCTCGGCGTACACCGCGTCGACGATCGCGTCGAGGATCGCCTCCTTGTTGGCGATGTGGTGGTAGATCGCCATCGGCCGGGCCCCGCACTCGGCGGCCAGGGCCCGGATCGTCAGCGACCCCAGGCCGTCGCGGTCGGCGAGCCGCACCGCGTTCTCGACCACCAGCTCCCGGCTCAGCGTGTTGCGGGGAGCACGGGTGGGGGTGGACACGTGTCGAACCTTATCGTACTTTGTACCGTACAAAGTACGGAACCACTGGTCAGGAGTCCCCATGGCTGCACCCACCCAGCCGCCCACCGAGACGCCCGCGCCCACCGGGACCATGCACGCCGTGGTCCAGCGCGCGTACGGCGACGCGGGAGTCCTCGAGCTCGAGGACGTCCCCGTCCCCGTGCCGGATCGCGGTGAGGTGCTGCTGCGCGTCGAGGCTGCCGCCATCGACCGCGGTACCTGGCATCTCATGACGGGGACGCCGAGGATGCTGCGGCCCTTCGTCGGCTGGCGCGGCCCGCGCGGCACCTACGTCCCCGGGCGTGACGTCGCGGGGACCGTGGTCGCCCTCGGCGCGGGCGTGACACGGTTTCGCGTCGGCGACCGGGTCTTCGGCGCCGCTCGCGGCTCGCTTGCCGAGTACGCCACCGCGCAGGAGGCGCGGCTGGCCCACCAGCCGGCGGGAGCGACTCCGGTGCAGGCAGCCGTGCTCGCGATCTCGGGGCTCACCGCGCTGCAGGCGCTCGACGCCGCCCGGGTCGGGGCGCGTGACCGGGTCCTGGTGACCGGGGCCTCCGGCGGGGTCGGCGCCTACGCCGTGCAGCTGGCCGTCGCCCGGGGCGCCGTCGTCACGGGGGTGTGCAGCGCGGCCAAGGCCGACGCCGTCCGCCGCTGGGGCGCGTCGCGGGTCCTCGACTACGCGACCACCGACCCGACCGAGGGCGAGGAGCGCTACGACGCGATCATCGACGTCGCCGGCGGCGCCCCGCTGCACCGACTGCGTCGCGTCCTGGAGCCGCGGGGTGCGCTGGTGTTCGTCGGCAGCGAGGCCGGGGGCGAGTGGACCGGGGGCTTCGGCCGCCCGTTGCGCTGGGTCGTGCGCATGCTGCTGTCGCGCCAGCGGTTCGTGCTGCTGACCAGCCGCGAGAAGGCCGTGGCGGACCTGGAGCGACTGGCCCGGGCCGTCGAGGACGGGTCGTTGGTCCCGCCGGTGCACGGCGTGCACCCCCTCGCCGACGTCCGTGAGGCCATGGAAGAGCTCAGCGCGGGCCACGTCGTGGGCAAGGTCGCCGTCGCCGTGCGAGAGGCGGGTGACGAGGAGTCGGCCTAGGGTGCTGGGGTGGCTCCCAGTGGGACGCAGTCGCCGCAGGGGGAGATGCTCGAGGGCGGTCCCCCTCGCCCGCCCCTGCTCGACCGCATCCCCGCCCGGTGGCGGCTCCGGGGTGTCATCGCGGCGGTCTTCGTGGTCGGTACGCTCCTCGGCGGCTCCGTCATGCTGTGGGCGCAGGACGACCCGGCCGTCGAGCAGCCGGCGCCCCCCGCACCGTCAGCCGTCAACGACGTCAGGCTCGTGCTGAGCGACACTGCGAGCCCCCCGGACGGGGAAGGCCCCCTGCGCGTCGACGCGGTGCTGCTGCACAGCCGCGGATCGGGGACCGCCACCGTGACGCGGATCCACCGCCCGGGCCGGGCCCTCGACATCCGGGTCCCGGAGCTCCCGGTCGAGCTCTCGGTCAACGACTCCTTCGAGCGGGTCAGGCTGTTCATCAGCCCCCGTCACTGCGAGCTCGCGACCCGCTGGACGCCCAGCGCCCAGCCGCTCGCCCTCACCTGGCGGGACCAGCGCGGAGTGGTCCACCAGGACCTCAGCGGTGACCACGACGCGACGATGGAGCTGGCCCTCATCCGGCACATGGACGCCGCGTGCGGCCCGTGACCGGCTGGAGGCCGGCCTCGACCGCGGTCTGGTGCTCGTCGACCCGCGCGTCTCAGCCCAGCGCCGCCGCGACGACCTCGCGCGCCTCGTCCTGCACCTGAGCCAGGTGGTCGGGCCCCCGGAAGGACTCGGCGTAGATCTTGTAGACGTCCTCGGTGCCGCTCGGCCGGGCCGCGAACCACGCGCTCTCCGTGGTCACCTTCAGCCCGCCGATGGCCGCGCCGTTGCCCGGGGCCTCGGTCAGCCGCGCCGTGATCGGCTCGCCGGCGAGCTCGGTGGCGGTGACGTCGTCGGGGGAGAGCGCGGCCAGCTTGGCCTTCTGGGCGCGGTCGGCCGGGGCGTCCACCCGCGCGTACGCCGGGTCGCCGTGCTCGGCCACGAGGTCGGCGTACCGCTGCGAGGGGGTCTGCCCGGTGCGCGCCAGGATCTCCGAGGCGAGCAGCGCCAGGATGATCCCGTCCTTGTCGGTGGTCCACACCGAACCGTCGCGGCGCAGGAACGAGGCGCCGGCCGACTCCTCGCCGCCGAAGCCGAAGGAGCCGTCGATCAGGCCCGGCACGAACCACTTGAACCCGACGGGGACCTCCACCATCGGCCGGCCGATCGCGGCGGCGACCCGGTCGATCATCGAGCTCGACACGAGCGTCTTGCCGATCCGCGCCGTGTCCGGCCAGTCCGGCCGCCCGTCGCCGAACAGGTAGCCGATCGCCACCGCGAGGTAGTGGTTGGGGTTCATCAGCCCCGCGTCCGGGGTGACGATCCCGTGGCGGTCGGCATCGGCGTCGTTGCCCGTCGCGATCGCGTAGTCGTCCCGCCGCTCGATCAACGAGGCCATCGCGTGCGGGGAGGAGCAGTCCATCCGGATCTTGCCGTCCCAGTCGAGCGTCATGAACCGCCACGTCGGATCCACGTCGGGGTTGACCACGGTCAGGTCGAGCCGGTGCCGCTCGGCGATCTCGGCCCAGTAGTCGACGCTCGCCCCGCCGAGCGGGTCGGCCCCGATCCGCACGCCCGCCTCGCGGACCGCGTCGAGGTCGAGCACGGCGGGCAGGTCGTCGACGTAGGCGCCGAGGAAGTCGTAGCGCCCGACGCCGGAGATGTCGGCGGTACGCGCCACGCCCTCCAGCCCACCGCGGATCAGCTCGTTGGCGCGCGCCGCGATCGCCGAGGTGGCGTCGGAGTCGGCCGGTCCGCCGTGCGGGGGGTTGTACTTGAACCCGCCGTCGCTCGGCGGGTTGTGGGACGGCGTGACCACGATGCCGTCGGCCAGCCCGGAACCGGTGACCCGGCCGGCGTTGGCGCGCAGGATGGCGTGGGACACCGCGGGGGTGGGGGTGAACCCGTCGCGGCTGTCGACGAGCACGTCGACGTCGTTGGCGACCAGCACCTCGAGGGCCGAGACCCACGCGGGCTCGCTCAGGGCGTGGGTGTCGCGGCCGATGAACAGTGGCCCGTCGTAGCCCTGCTCCCGGCGGTAGTCGCAGATCGCCTGCGTGGTGGCCAGGATGTGGTGCTCGTTGAAGGAGGTCCGCAGCGACGTGCCGCGATGGCCGCTGGTGCCGAAGACCACCTGCTGGTCCGGGTCGTCGGGATCGGGCACGCGGTCGGCGTACGCCGCCAGCAGGTCGCTGACGTCGACGAGGTCGGAGTCGGTGGCGGGCTGACCTGCGCGGCTGTCGGCGGGCATGCCCTCATCATGGTGCGACGGACGGGGCACTGACCACCGCCGGTCCCACGGGGTAGCGTGCCCAGGACCCCGGATCTCGGCCGGAAGGACCCCTCCCGTGAGCATGGACACCGTCCCGACCACCACCCCGAAGTGGTCGCTCGTCGGACCCGGCATCGTCGTCGCCGCCACCGGCGTCGGCGCCGCCGACCTCGTCGCCACCCTCGTCGCCGGCAGCAGCTACGGCTACGCGCTCCTGTGGGCGGTGGTCCTCGGCTGCGTCATGAAGGTGGTGCTGGTCGAGGGTGCGGG
The DNA here is from genome assembly GCF_019880385.1 of Nocardioides coralli. Lineage (NCBI taxonomy): Bacteria > Bacillati > Actinomycetota > Actinomycetes > Propionibacteriales > Nocardioidaceae > Nocardioides > Nocardioides coralli. Next base: position 3,278,675 of record NZ_CP082273.1, on the reverse strand, counting down.
CCGCTACTCGCTGGCCACCGGCCGCACGATCTACGAGGGCTGGACCAGCCTCGGGCCGTGGACGACGTGGTACTTCGGCCCCTACATCGTCGTCTGGGGGTTCGTCTACGGCGCCGCCGCCATGGCCGGCACCGGTCTCCCGCTCAACGCGCTGCTGCCGTGGCTCCCTGTCGAGGCGTGGGGCATCCTCTCCGGCCTGCTCGGGCTCGCCCTCGTGTGGTCAGGCCGCTACGGCATCTTCGAGAAGGTCTGCGCGGCCCTCGTCGGCATCATGTTCGTGGCGATGGTGATGGCGGCGGCACTGACCGTGCCCAACCTCGCCGAGGTCCTGACCGGGCTGGCCCCGATGGTCCCCGAGGGCGGCCTCATCACCACGCTCGCGGTCGCCGGCGGCGTCGGCGGGACCATCACGCTCGCGGCGTACGGCTACTGGGTGCGGGAGAAGGGCTGGACCACCGCGTCCCACATGCGCGTGATGCGCCTCGACAACGGCGTGGCCTACCTGGTGACCGGCCTCTTCGTGACCGCGACCCTGATCGTCGGGGCCGAGCTGCTCTACTCCGCAGGCATCGCCGTCGAAGCGGGTGGTGCCGGGCTGCTCGACCTCGGCGGCGTGCTGGAGGACCGCTACGGCCCGACGGCGGGCACGATCTTCCTGGTCGGTTTCTGGGCGGCGGCGATGTCGTCGCTGATCGGGGTCTGGAACGGCGTCTCCCTGATGTTCGCCGACTTCGCCGGCCACGTCCGCAAGCTGCCCGAGGGCGACCCCGAGCGAGGCTCCGGCAGCAAGGCGTACCGGGCCTACATTCTCTGGCTCACCCTGCCGCCGATCGCGCTGATCCTGGTCGGGGAGCCGATCTGGCTGATCCTCGCCTACGGCGTGCTCGGGGCCTTCTTCATGCCGTTCCTCGCGGTGACGCTGCTGTGGATCCTCAACAGCGACCGGGTCGCGGGGGAGTGGCGCAACAAGCTGGCCTCCAACGTGCTGATGGCACTCACCGCCCTCGTGTTCGTCGCCTTCGCGGCCAACGAGCTCTACGACGCGGTGGCCGGTCTCTGAGCCGCACTACGCTGCGCAGATGACCGGGTTCGTGACGGCCGTCGAGGGCGATGCCGCCGTGGTCCGGCTGCCCGGCCACGCCGACGCGGAGCAGGTCCGGCTGTGGTGCGACCTCGAGCTCGGGAACACCACCCTCGACCGGCTGGACGCCGGCTGGGAGGTGCGGCTGACCGACCTGCCGGTCGACCGGCTCGAGTACCTCCTCGACGTGGACGGCGCGATGCAGACCGACCCCACGCACGACCGCACCGTCGGCGGGCCGTTCGGCGACCACTCGTGGCTGCCGTTGCCCGCCTACGCCGAGCCCGGCTGGCTGGCCGCCGACCGGGTTGCCGCCGAGCAGGCGGGCGTGGTCTTCGAGGACACCCCGGTCGGCGACGTCGAGGTCACCGTGTGGGCGCCGGCCGACGCCGACGGCGACGAGCCGCTGCCGATGCTGCTCTGCCACGACGGACCCGAGATGGCGGCGTACGGCGGGCTGCTGGACTGGGCCTCGAGCGGCATCGCCGCCGACCGGCTGCCCCGGATGCGGGTCGGGCTGCTCGCTCCCGGGTCCCGCAACGAGCGCTACGCCGCCAACCCGGCGTACGCCGCGGCGCTGGTCGACCACGTCGTGCCGGGCCTGCGGGCCGCGTGCCCCACCGACCACCGGCCGGTGCTGGCCGGCCAGAGCCTCGGCGCCGTCGCCGCCCTCCACGCCGCGTGGACCAGTCCCGGCACCTTCGCGGGGCTGCTCCTGCAGTCGGGCTCGTTCTTCACCCCCGAGCTCGACCCGCAGGAGAGCGACTTCGAGTACTGGGACGAGGTCACCGGCTTCGTGGCCAGCCTGCTCGCCGCGACCACGGCGGCCCCGTCCGCGCCGGTGGTCGCGATGACCTGCGGGAGCGCGGAGGAGAACCACGCCAACAATCTGCAGCTGCGCGACCACCTGGCCGCCACCGGGATGACGGTGACGTGGGGAGAGGTGCGGCAGGGCCACACGTGGACCTGCTGGCGTGACAGTCTCGACCCGTCGCTGACCGACCTGCTGCGGAAGGTGTGGGGCTGATGGAACGGGTGCAGTGGGAGCTCGACGCGCCCGGCCTCGACCGGCCCGGCACCGTGATCCGCTACGGCCACTGGGGCCGGCCCGTGCTCGTGTTCCCCAGCGAGCAGGGCCGCGCCTGGGACTACGAGAACAACGGCATGGTCGCCGCCGTCGCCGACCTGGTCGAGGCCGGCCGGGCCAAGCTCTACTGCGTCGACGCCTTCGACCACGTCTCGTGGTCCGACCGCAGCCTCCCGCTGGAGGAGCGGGCGCGCCGCCACCAGGCCTACGAGGCGTGGATCCACGACCAGGTGGTGCCGCTGATCGGGGAGGACACCCCGGGCGCCACCGACGCGGTCGTCACCGGCTGCAGCCTCGGCGCCTACCACGCGGTGCAGCTGGCGCTGACCCGCGCGGACCTGTTCCCCGTCGCGATCTGTCAGTCCGGCAACTACGACCCGTCCGAGTGGCACGCGTGGGGCGAGCGGGGCGACGCGGCGTACTTCACGAACCCCACCGACTACGTCGCTCACCTCCACGGCGACCACCTCGACTGGCTGCGCAGCCGGCTCCACGTCGTCCTCGTCGTCGGCGAGGGCCCGTGGGAGACCCACCCCACCGGCTCGCTGCCGAGCGCCCACCGGCTGGCCGCGCTGCTCGCCGAGCGCGGGCTGCCCCACGAGCTCGACGTGTGGGGCCACGACTCCGCCCACGACTGGCCGTGGTGGCAACGCCAGATCGCCCACCACCTGCCGCGATTCTGCTGAGGAGGAACAGATGACCGACCACCTGATCGGGCTGCTGCTGGGGGCCGAGGACGACTGGCCGCGGGCCTTCGAGGAGATCCTGCGACGCGTCGGCCCGGTGACCGTCGACGGGACCGAGCACCGGGTGAGCAGCGAGCGGCTGACCATCGAGCCGTTCGACCTCACCGACCCGGTCCGCACCGACCTGGTGATCGACCGGCTCGCGCACTGGTACTACCACCCGCGGGAGTGGCTGAAGAAGGCGGCACTGGTCAACGGCACCTACCTGCTCAACAGCCCCTTCACCTTCCAGTCGATGGAGAAGCACAGCGCCTACTGCGCGATGCTGCGGCTCGGGCTGAAGGTGCCGCCCACGATCCTGGTCCCCTACAAGAACCCCGTCGACAACGTCCGCTGGGCCTACACCAGCGAGCGCTACAACCAGCCCTTCGACCTCGACGAGCTCGCCGAGCAGCTGGGCTACCCGCTCTACATGAAGCCCTTCGACGGAGGCGGCTGGCGCGGGGTGTCCCGCGTCGACGACCGGCGCGGGCTCCACCGCTCCTACGACGAGTCCGGCGAGATGCTCATGCACCTGCAGGCCACCGTCGACTACGAGCACTTCGCCCGGGCGCTGTCGATCGGCCCCGAGACGATGGTGATGGACTTCCGGCCCGAGCAGCCGATGCACAACCGGTACGCCGTCACCCACGGCTTCCTCAGTGAGTCGGCCGGCCACCAGACAGCCGCGATCAGCCGGATCGTCAACGCGTTCTTCGGGTGGGAGTTCAACTCCGCCGAGATGCTGGTCACCGGCGACGAGGTCTACCCGATCGACTACGCCAACGCCTGTCCCGACGTCGCCGTCACCAGCCTCCACTACTACTTCCCGTGGGCGATCACGGCGCTGGTGCGGTGGTCGGTGTTCTGCGCGGTCACCGAGCGGCGCTACCGCATCGACCTCCAGATGCAGCGCTACTTCGAGATCGCCGACTCCGAGCGGTCCTACGAGGAGAAGCTGGACGCCTACCTGGCGCTGGCCGACGCCCAGCTCGAGGCCGACCGCTACTGGTCCTTCTGCGAGGAGCACCTGTCACACCTGCCCGAGCAGGTGCACGACTGGGTCACCTCCGCCGACTTCGACCGGCTGCTGCGCGAGACCGTCGAGGCGACGTACCCCCGCCACGAGCACGAGCAGTTCCTCGCCCACTTCCGCGGCCTGCTCGGCCTCTGGGCCCAGGACCACGCCGACCCCACTCCCACCCGCTGACCCCAACCCAGACACCGCCGACCCGTCACTTGTGCTGGTTCAAAGGGTGCCGAGCCGTCACTTGTGCAGGTTCAAACACCGCTGAGCCGTCACTCGTGCAGGTTTGGGGGGTGCCGAGCCGTCACTCGTGCAGGTTTGGGGGATGCCGAGCCGTCACTCGTGCAGGTTTGGGGGATGCCGGGCGGTCAGGGGCACTCGTTCACACGCCGGCTGGCCCGCTGCCGAACCAGCTGGAGTGACGGCTCACCGCGTTCAGAACCAGCTGGAGTGACGGCTCGGCAGGGTCTGAACAAGCTGGAGTGACGGCTCGGCGGGGTCAGGGGTAGGCGAGACCGATGGCCTGTTCGCTGATCTCCCAGAGCCGACGCTGGGCGTCCTCGTCGCGGGCGAGCCTGGAGGTGCCGACGAGCCGGGGTCGGCCGCGGCCCTCGAGGATCCCGCTGGGGCCGCAGTAGCTGCCGCCGGGCAGGTCAGCCGCAGCGGCCATCAGCACCGGCAGCGCCCCGTCGGCTGCCGACTGCGACACCGCCCGGTTGGCGGCGTCGAGGATGGACGCTGCGCCGCCACGGGCGCGGCCGAACTGGCCGTTCGCGACCAGGTGGGTCCCGGCGTAGCCGGGGTGGGAGGCCAGCGCCCTCACCGGCAGGGCGGCCGCACGCAGCCGCCGGTCCAGCTCGAAGGTGAACAGCAGGTTGGCCAGCTTGGTGGCGGCGTACTGCGGCCACCGTCGGTAGCGGTCGGGTCCCTGGCGCGGGTCGTCGAGCGGCGCGTGCCGCGCGACCCGGTGCATCTGCGAGGAGACGGCGACCACCCGTCCGTCACCGCTGTCGACCAGCTGCGGCAGCAGCAGTCCGGTCAGCAGGAACGGCCCGAGGTGGTTGGTCGCCATCTGCAGCTCGAAGCCGTCGGGGGTCCGCGAGTACGGCGTGGCCATCACGCCGGCGTTGTTGACCAGGCAGTGGATCGGTCCGACGGCGGCCGCCTCGGCCGCAGCCTTGCGGACCGAGGCGAGGTCGGCCAGGTCGACCGCCAGCGGTGTCAGGTCCGGCTCGGGCACCTCTTCGCGGATCTGCTCCTCGGCCTGCTGCAGCTTGGCGGCGGTCCGTCCGGCCAGCACGACTCGACCGCCGGCGCGGGCGAGCTCCAGGCCGACGTGGTAGCCGATCCCACCGGTGGTGCAGCCGGTGACCAGCGTGGTCCGCCCGCGCTGGTCGGGCAGGTCGGCCAGGCTCCAGGACCCCGCCCAGGTCACGGGGTCACCGCCAGGTTCGCGACGATCGCGCGGCCGAGCTCCTCGTCTCCGCTGATCGAGACGGTGTCGGCGAGCTCCGGCCGACGGCCACCGGCCAGCAGCACGAACGTCTCGCGGCTCGTGGCGAGCCGGGCACGGGGCTGGTCGGGTGACTCGGGGAGCATCCGGCCGCGGCCGTCCTCACCCACCTCCGCGGCGTACGCCGGGTGGCCGGCGACCTCGAGGACGACGGTCGTGCCGGCGGGTGCCCCGACCCGCTTGGCCAGCACGAAGCCGAGGCTCTCGGCCAGGTAGTCGGCCGTGTGGACCGCCGCAGGGCTCTCCAGGTTGCCGCGGCGGTCGGTCGCCCGCCGGATGTCCTGCTCGTGCATCCACACGTCCAGCGGCCGGTTGCGCAGCAGCTGCTCGAGGTTCCAGCCGATGAGACCGAAGACGCCCGGGGCCGCGACCGTGCCATCGGTGGGGGCCTCGGCGAGGAGCTGCGTGTGCCGGGTGGTGGCGCACGACCGGGTCTCGGTGATCAGCTCGTCGGGGGTCCGGTCGCGACGGGCGACGACGCCCTGCTCGGTGAAGGTGCCCATCAGCCCCCGCACGTGCGGGGGCTCGCCGATCTCGGTCTCCTCGTGGGGGTTGCCGGCCTGCATCGCCTCGAGGTGGGCGACGTGCGCGGCGACGCAGAACACGTCCCACCCGGCGAGGTCCGTGGGCCTGCGCCAGTCCTCGGGGGAGAGCTGCTCGAGCAGGGTGGTGTAGTCGTCGATCGCCCGCCACCAGAGCGCGACGAGCGGGGGCAGGGGGTGGGCCATGTGAGGCAGCGTACGGCCACGACGAATGCGGGGTCGGGGCCGGCAACCCCTACCGTGGAACGGTGAGCACCGAACCGTCCGAACCCTCGGCCGTCACGTTCGCCGACCTGGGTGTCGGCGCGGCGGTCCTGAAGTCCCTGCACGAAGTCGGCTACGAGACGCCGTCCACCATCCAGGCCCGCACCATCCCGCCGCTGCTCGAGGGGCACGACCTCGTCGGGCTGGCGCAGACGGGCACCGGCAAGACCGCCGCCTTCGCGCTGCCGATCCTCGAGCGGCTCGACGTGAGCCAGAAGACGCCGCAGGCGCTCGTCCTGGCCCCGACCCGTGAGCTGGCGCTCCAGGTCTGCGAGGCCTTCGAGCGCTACGCCTCCCACCTCAAGGGCGTCCACGTGCTGCCTGTCTACGGCGGCCAGGGCTACGGCGTCCAGCTGTCCGCGCTCCGCCGCGGTGTGCACGTCGTGGTGGGTACGCCGGGGCGGATCATGGACCACCTCGACAAGGGCACCCTCGACCTGAGCGAGCTCCGCTTCCTCGTGCTCGACGAGGCCGACGAGATGCTCAACATGGGCTTCGCCGACGACGTCGAGCGGATCCTCGCCGACACCCCGGACACCAAGCAGGTCGCGCTCTTCTCGGCGACCATGCCGCCGACGATCCGGCGACTGGCCTCCCAGTACCTCTCCGAGCCGGTCGAGATCACCGTCAAGGGCAAGACCGCGACGTCGGCGAACATCACCCAGCGCTACCTGATCGTCAGCTACCCCCAGAAGGTCGACGCCCTGACCCGGATCCTCGAGGTGGAGAACTTCGAGGGGATGATCGTCTTCGTCCGTACCAAGAACGAGACCGAGACGCTCGCGGAGAAGCTGCGGGCCCGGGGCTTCTCCGCGCAGGCGATCAACGGCGACGTCCCGCAGCAGGTGCGGGAGCGGACCGTCAACCAGCTGAAGGCCGCCAAGCTCGACATCCTCGTCGCCACCGACGTCGCGGCCCGCGGGCTCGACGTCGACCGGATCAGCCACGTCGTCAACTACGACATCCCCACCGACACCGAGTCCTACGTGCACCGGATCGGCCGCACCGGCCGGGCCGGCCGCACCGGCGACGCGATCTCGTTCGTCACGCCGCGTGAGCGCTACCTGCTCAAGCACATCGAGAAGGCGACGCGGCAGCCGCTCACCGAGATGAGGCTGCCGACGGTCGACGACGTCAACGTCACCCGGCTGGCCCGCTTCGACGACCAGATCACCGGCGCCCTCGGCTCGGCCCAGGTCGGGTTCTTCCGGGACGTCGTGAGCCACTACGTCCGCGAGCACGACGTGCCCGAGGTGGACGTCGCCGCGGCGCTGGCCGTGGTGCTGCAGGGTGACACCCCGATGCTGCTCGAGGAGGAGCCCGTACGGCCGGCGCGGGAGCACCGCGGCAAGGAGGGCCGAGGCGCCAAGGACCGGCCGGCGCGCCGCGGTGGCGGGCGGGAGCCGTCCGGGCCGATGGCGACGTACCGCATCTCCGTGGGGAAGCGTCAGAAGGTGGAGCCCCGCCAGATCGTGGGGGCCATCGCCAATGAGGGCGGTCTCAACCGTGCCGACTTCGGGGCGATCGTGATCCGGCCCGACCACTCCCTGGTCGAGCTGCCGGCCACCCTGTCCGAGGAGTCCTGGACGGCGCTGAAGCAGACCCGGATCAGCGGCAAGCTGATCGAGCTGACCCGTGACGAGGGCCCGCCGGCGCGGCGACCCGGCAACCGGCCGCGGAGCGGCAAGAAGCCGCACGGCAAGCGCCACGGGTGAGGGCCGGGGCTCAGTCCCGCAGCCGCGCCAGCACGGTGCCGAGGTCGTCGAGGTCGGCGGCCTCCTCGGGGCTGAGGTCCGCCAGCGCCGTCCGTGACAGCCGACGGTAGACCGCGGCCATCGCGGCGAACAGCTCGGCCGACGCCCCCGCCGCTGCCTGGGTCTCGGCGATCTGCTCCATCTCGTCGGCGAACCGGGCGCTCTTGCTGGTCGCCATCGCGAGCCGCCGCGCGGCGCGGTCGACCTCGTCGGGGTACGCCGTCGCGAGGTCGTCGAGCACGACGTCGAGCACCCCGTGGGCACGTGCGGTCTCCAGCGCCTGGGTCCACACCGCCGTCGTTCCCTTGTAGACCGAGGCGGTGCACATCTTCACCGCCGAGGCGACGCCGACGGTGCTGCCCACCACCCGGGTCGTGAGCCCCGGCGCGGGCAGCGTCAGCTCCGCGGCACGGTCACCCGCGAGGTAGAGCGTGGTCTCGCCGTCCGGCGTGGGTGGCCCGCCGCTGATGGCGCCGTCGACCAGGTCGAGCCCGGCCGAGCGCGCCAGCGTCGCGAGCTCCTCGACCACGGGCGGCGCCACGGCGTTGAGCTCCCCGACCACCGGGGTCGCGCCGGTCGACGACGCGGCCTGCAGGATCGAGAAGAGGCAGGGCCCGGCCTCTCCGGGTGGACAGACGCTGACGACCACGTCGGCCGCGGCCACGACGTCCTCCAGGCCGGGCAGCAGCTCGAGCCCGTGGGCGAGGCCGCGGGTGCGTTCGCTGCGTCCCTCGACGGTCGCGACCACGCGGGCTCCACCGGAGGACCAGGCGCGGCCGAGGGCCGAGCCCATGGCGCCGGGCGAGACGATGCCGAGGGTGGTCACCTCAGCGAAGCCGCTCGAGGTCTCGCCGGATGTAGCGCAGGTGTGCCCACTCCTCCTCCAGGATCACCCGGACGCAGTCGCCGACGGTGGGGTGCCAGTCGAAGCCCCAGGGGTCGTCGCGTGTCTCCGCGAGCTGCTCGGGGGAGACGTAAGCGAGGAAGTCGGTCACCTGCTGTTGCCGCTCGGCCCGCACCGCGAGCACCTCGTCGTACGCCGGCGCCTCCGCGCGGAAGATCGACATGTCGAAACCCATCTCGGCCGCCCCCGTGAAGATCTGGCCGATCTCGTGGAAGGGCTGCTCGAGCCGCAGGATGCCGCGCCGCAGCCAGGTGTCGGTCGCCAGGACGAGGTGGCGCAGGGTCTGGGCCAGCGACCACTCGTCCTCGACGTGGGCGTCCACCAGCTCGGGTGGTGTCTCGGCCACGATCGTCGCCCACGCCGCCTGCACCGCGACCCAGCCCTCCCGCAGCCCCTCGGGTGTCTGGGCGTGCTGCAGCTCCCGGCCCGGGAACCGCCGGTTGAGCTCGGCCTCCACGAGCGGCACCACGTCCACCCCGTTGACCACGAGGGTGCCCATGGCCAGGTCGTGGCTGTCGATGTCGAGCCCGTCGACGTCGACGCTGCGCATCGTCACGCCGCTGACGTCGGAGAACCGCAGGGTGGCTCCCTTGAAGCTGGCCCTCATGAAGGTTGCGCCCTCGAACTCGTCCGTCCCCGAGTAGGTCGTCACGGGCCCATCATGACCGACGGCGGTCGCGAGGGGGAGTGGTCAGCCGAGGGCGAGCGTGACCGCGATGCCGAGCATCGTCAGTCCGATCACCACGTCGAGCACCCGCCACGACCGGGCACTGGCGAAGAGGCCGGAGGCCCGACGTGCGCCGTAGCCCAGACCGGTGAACCACACCAGGCTGCCCAGCGCTGCCCCACCTCCGAACCACCACCGCCCGTCACCGTGCTGGTTGGCGATGGAGCCGAGCAGCAGCACCGTGTCGAGGTAGACGTGCGGGTTGAGCCAGGTGAGCGCGAGCGCCGTCGCCACGGCCGTACGCCGGGAGGCCGCCGCGGTCCGGGAGGCCCGCAGGGCCTCGGGCTGCCGGGCGCGCAGCAGCGAGCTGACGCCGTACCAGCTGAGGAAGGCCACCCCGAGCCAGCGGACGACCGTGATCGCCACCGGAGCCTGCTCCACGACCGCGCCGATCCCCGCCACCCCGGCGAGGATCAGCGCCAGGTCGGAGACCGCGCAGATCGCCACCACCACGCCGACGTGGGCCCGCAGCAGCCCCTGGCGCAGGACGAACGCGTTCTGCGCGCCGATCGCGATGATGAGGGTGAGCCCGGTGACCAGACCGGCCGCAGCGGCCGTGATCACCGCCGGTCAGCCGTGGCGTCGCTCCTCGACGTGCTTGGTCCGCGTCCGCTGCTGGTTCATCACCAGCGCGAGAACGATCGCCAGGCCGCCCACGATGAGGCAGATCCAGCCGACCGTGCTGGTGTCGACCACGTCGGTGATCGCGTCGGGCAGGTCGACGGCCCCGAGGGTGAGGATCAGGCCGATGACCAGCAAGAGGATGCCTACACCGATGCCCATGCGTGTGCCTCCTGTCGAGTGAACAGTCAGGTCAGCGTAGCGAGGTCGGCACCGCGGCCGTAGACCCCCTCCCGGAGGAAGTCAACCCTTGTCCGGTTGCTCCGTTCCGGGATAGGCAGTGTCCAGCCGCACGCGTCGCCGCCGGACAGGACGTCGTCCTGACTCGTGTCCCATCGGGGGGACACTCCGCACCGGGACCCGGACGGCGGTGGATGTGCATCGGGTGCATCCACCGAAGGGAGAACCCTCGTGTCAACATCCACCCCCAAGAAGGCCCTGCTCGCCGCCACCGTGGCGCTGGGCACCTCTCTCACCATCTGGATGGCGCCGGCCGGATCGGCCTCGTCCCCGGATCCCCAGCCCGGCAAGAAGGAGGGCGCCCGCTCGGTCGCCCGCGCCGACGCCGGCGTCCGCCAGGCCGACCGGGCCACCGACGCGGCCGCGGCCATCGGTGACCGGCGCACTGCCGGGGCCTGGTACGACGCTCGCAAGGGCCGAATGGTCGTCGACGTCACGTCGGCCGCCGCGGCGCGCGAGGCCCGGGCCGACGGCTTCGCGGCCCGTCGGGTGCGGTTCAGCGCCAAGGCGCTGGACAAGGTCACCCAGACCCTCGACGACCGCGTCTCCACGGCGGGCACCGCCTGGGCGGTCGACCCGCAGAGCAACGAGGTGGTCGTCAGCCTCGACTCGACGGTCGGCCCCAAGGCCACCGCGCGGATCACCCGCATCGTCGCGTCGTTCGGCGACAAGGCGAGCGTGGAGCGCATCGAGGGCACCCTCTCCCCGACCGTCTCCGGGGGCCAGGCGATCTACGGTGGCGGCTCGCGCTGCTCGCTCGGCTTCAACGTCCGCTCCGGGAGCACCTACTACTTCCTGACCGCCGGCCACTGCACCAACCTGTCGGTCCCGTGGTACTCGAACTCCAGCCAGACCTCGAAGATGGGCGACCGGGCCGGCACCAGCTTCCCGGGCAACGACTACGGAATCGTCCGCTACACCACGAGCGCCGGGTCCGGGAACGTCTACCTCTACAACGGGACCTACCGCGACATCACCACCTCCGGCAACGCCTACGTGGGGCAGTCGGTCACCCGGAGCGGCAGCACCACCGGTGTCCGGAGCGGCACCGTGCAGGCCCTCAACAGCACCGTCAACTACGCCGAGGGCACCGTCTACGGCCTGATCAAGACCAACATCTGCGCCGAGGGTGGTGACAGCGGCGGCTCGCTGTTCGCCGGGTCCACCGCGCTCGGCCTGACCTCGGGCGGCAACGGCAACTGCACCTGGGGCGGGACGACGTACTTCCAGCCCGTCACCGAGGCGTTGAACGCCTACGGCGTGAGCGTCTACTGAGGACCGACGCCCGCACACAGCACGACGGCGCCGCACGGGACATCCCGTGCGGCGCCGTCGTCTGCTCTCAGAAGGCGGCCTCGTCGAGGTCCATCAGCGCGAGGTCGGTGCTCTCGGCGATCTTCCGCTCCGCGCGGACCTTGGGCAGGTTGTGCAGCGCGAAGAACTGCGCGGCCGCGACCTTGCCCTCGTAGAACGCCTGGTCCTTGCCGGCGGCGCCCTCGCCCAGCTTGGTGAGCGCGACCTCGGCCTGCCGCAGCAGCAGCCAGGCGCACACCACGTCGCCGAGCACCATCAGCAGGCGGGTGGTGTTGAGCCCGACCTTGTAGATGTTGCGGACGTCGCCGCCCTCGGCCGAGGCGTCGGCCGACATCAGGTCGTTGATCATGTGTCCGACCAGGGCGTTGGCGTCCTCGAGGGCCGCGGCGAGCAGCTCCCGCTCCTGCTTGAGGCGGCCGTTGCCGGCCTCGCTGGTGATGAAGGACTCGATCTCCGAGGCGAGGTGGCCCAGCGCCCGGCCCTGGTCCTTGACGATCTTGCGGAAGAAGAAGTCCTGGCCCTGGATCGCCGTGGTGCCCTCGTAGAGGGTGTCGATCTTGGCGTCGCGCACGTACTGCTCGATCGGGTACTCCTTGAGGAACCCGGAGCCACCGAGGGTCTGCAGCGACTCGGTGCCGAGCAGCACCCACGAGCGCTCCGACCCGTAGCCCTTGACGATCGGGAGCAGCAGGTCATTGACGGCCGCGGCCAGCTCGTCGGTCTCCCCGTTGTGCTCGGCGACCTGGATCCGGTCCTGCCAGCTGGCGGAGTAGAGCACCAGCGCACGCATCGCCTCGGCGAACGACTTCTGCGTCATCAGCGAGCGGCGTACGTCGGGGTGGTGGGTGATCGTCACCCGCGGGGCGGTCTTGTCGGCTGCCTGGGTCAGGTCGGCGCCCTGGACCCGCTCCTTGGCGTAGTCGAGGGCGTTGAGGTAGCCGGTGGACAGCGTGGCGATGGCCTTGGTGCCGACCATCATCCGGGCGTTCTCGATGACCTGGAACATCTGGGCGATGCCGTTGTGCACCTCACCCAGCAGCCAGCCCCTGGCGGGGGCGCCGTTGCCGATGGAGGGGTCGCCGTAGGTGAGCTCGCAGGTGTTGGACACCTTGATGCCCATCTTGTCCTCGACGTTGGTGACGAAGACGCCGTTGCGCTCACCGGTGAGCTCGCCGGTCTCGGGGTCGAAGTGGTGCTCGGGGACGATGAAGAGGCTCAGGCCCTTGGTGCCGGGGCCGCCGGCGCCCTCGACGCCGACCGGGCGCGCCAGGGTCAGGTGGACGACGTTCTCGGACAGGCCGCTGGTGGCCGAGGTGATGAAGCGCTTGACGCCCTCGATGTTCCAGGTGCCGTCGTCGTTGGGGGTGGCCTTGGTGCGCCCGGCGCCCACGTCGGAGCCGGCGTCGGGCTCGGTCAGCACCATGGTGGTGTTCCAGCCCCGGTCGATCATGATCTGGGCGATCCGCTTGTCGCGGTCGTTGCCGTTGCGGTGGACGATGCTGGCGAACGCCGGGCCGGCGGCGTACATCCACACCGGTGCGTTGGAACCGAGCACCATCTCGCCCAGCGCCCACACCAGCGACGAGGGCGCGGGGGTGCCGCCGAGCTCCTCGGGGATCTGCAGACGCCAGTACTCGGCGTCCATCCAGGCCTGGTAGCTCTTCGCGAACGACTCCGGCACGGGGGCGGTGTGGGTCTCGGGGTCGAAGACCGGCGGGTGGCGGTCGCTGTCCTCGTACGACGCCGCCAGGTCCTCGCGGGAGAGCCGGTCGACCTCGGCGAGGATGGCCCGCGCGGTGTCGGTGTCGATCTCGGCGAACGGGCCGGTGCCGAGGATCTCGTCGCGGCCGAGGACCTCGAAGAGGGTGAACTCGATGTCGCGGAGGTTGCTCCGGTAGTGGCTCACTGCTTCCACCTGTTCGTTGCTCGAAGGGGGCCTGTTTCCAGGGGATACTCGTCAGTAACAACGAGTATCCCTTGGCCCGGTCACGCACGCAAGGAAATGGGAACCGCCGACGGGGCCGGTGTGACCGAGGGCACGGGCTGACACAATCTGCGCATGCGTGTCTCCGCGAAGTCCGACTACGCCCTGCGGGCGTTGATCGAGATCGCGCGGCAGACCGACGGCTCGGCCGTGAGCGCCGAGGAGCTCGGACGGCGGCAGGAGATCCCCCACGGCTTCCTGCAGGGCATCCTCGCCGACCTGCGGCGGTCGGGCGTCGTGCTGTCCCAGCGGGGGCAGTCGGGGGGGTGGCGACTGGCGCGGCCGGCGGACGACGTGACCGTGGCCGACGTGATCCGCGCGGTGGACGGACCCCTGGTGTCGGTCTACGGGCTGCGGCCCGAGGCGGTCAGCTACAACGAGGAGGCCTCGGTCCTCCAGCACGTCTGGATCGCCGCGCGGCGCTCGCTGCGCGACGTCTTCGAGCACGTCACGATCGCGCAGCTGGCCGCGGCGGAGCTGCCGGCCGAGGTCACGACCCGCACCGCCGACGAGGACGCCTGGCAGCCGCACTAGCGCCGAGCGGGGTCGCGTAGGTTGTCGCGGGCCAGCTCCTCCTCCGACGACGGGCCCGACCGTGACCGACCTGATCTTCGCCAACGGGCGGCTCTTCGACGGGCTGGCCTACCACCACGAGCACGCGGTCGGCGTGCGCGGCCGCATGATCCATGCCGTCGGACCCCTCGACCGGGTCCGGGAGCAGATGGCCGCCCCGGACCGGCGCGTGGAGGAGGTCGACGTCGCCGGCGGGCTGGTGCTCCCGGCGTTCCACGACGCACACGTCCACCCCCTGATCGGGGGGCTGGAGCTGCGCAGCACCCTGCTCACCGACTGCGAGAGTGCGGAGGAGTGCCTGGACGCGATTGCGACCGCAGTGGGGGAGCAGGACGGTGAGGGCTGGTTCCGTGCCGGCGGCTGGTCGCTGGACCACTTCGACCAGTGGACGGGGCCGACCGCGGAGGCCCTGGACCGGGTCGTGACGCACCGCCCGGCGTTCCTGCCGAGCAACGACCACCACAACGCGTGGGTCAACACCCGGGCCCTCGAGGTCGCCGGGATCGACCGCGACACCCCGGACCCGCCGGACGGCTGGATCGAGCGCGACCGGGACGGGAACCCGACCGGCACCCTCCGCGAGGCGGCGGCGCTGCTGGTGCACCGCCACGTCGACACCACGCGTGAGGAGAAGCGCGACGCGTTGCGCGAGGCCCAGGCACACCTCCACTCCTGGGGCATCGTCGGCTGGCAGGACGCCCTGGTCGGCGGGTACGCCGGTATCGACGACCCGACGCAGGCCTACCTGGACCTCGTCGAGGCCGGGGAGCTCTCCGCCCGGGTCCGGCTCGCGCTGTGGTGGGACCGGCACCGCGGGGTGGAGCAGATCGAGGACCTGGTGGCCGAGCGGGACCGGCTCGCCGAGGCCGGGCTGGACGCAGGCTCCGCCAAGCTGATGGTCGACGGTGTCTCGGAGATCTTCACCATGGCCGTCGACGAGCCCTACCTGGGCGGTGCCCGGTGCCCCTGCCACGGCGGGGAGCGTGGTCTCACCTTCCTCGAGCCCGAGCAGCTGGAGGAGGCGGTGGTCGCGCTGGACGCGGCCGACTTCCAGGCCCACTTCCACGCCCTCGGGGACCGGGCGGTGCGGACGGCGCTGGACGCCATCGGCACGGCCCGGCGCCGCAACGGGTGGAGCAACCAGCGCCACCAGCTGGCACACCTCCAGCTGGTGGCACCCCCGGACCGCAACCGTTTCCGGCTGCTCGGCGCGATCGCCAACGTCGAGGGGATGTGGGCGAGGTCGCAGACTCCCGCCGTGCAGATGGTCGAGCCGTACCTCGACGAGGAGCGCCTCGGGTGGCAGTACCCGTTCGCCGACATCGTCGGCAGCGGCGCCCTGGTGGCGGGCGGTTCGGACTGGCCGATCAACCCGCCCGACCCGATGGAGGGCATCCACGTGCTGGTGAACCGCTCCTCGCGGAGCACCGACGAGAGCGAGGAGGAGCCCCCCATGCGGGACGAGCAGGGCCTCACCCTCACCCAGGCGCTGCAGGCCTACACGAGCGGCGCCGCGCACGCCAACCACCAGGAGGACTCGGGGAACCTGCGGGTCGGTGCCTCGGCCGACATCCTGATCCTGGACCGCGACCCGTTCGACCTACACGAGGACGAGATCGGGTCCGCCGAGCCCCTGGCCGCATGGTCCCGCGGCTCCGAGGTCATCCGCCGCGACGGGACGTGAGGTCGGGCTGCGCGGAGGGAGCACGGGCTCCACACCCGTCGACGTCGTGGCGGCGACCTGAACTAGCGTGCCCGGCACACCGCAGACGACGACGGAGGTTGTGATGAGCTCGGCAGCCGAGCGCTTCGTGGAGCGCTTCGCAGCAGGGTGGCGGAGTCCCCACCCGCACGCGTGGGACGAGATCGTGGCCGACGACGTCCGCCTCGAGCAACCGCTGCTGCCGACCCGTAGCGGGCGCCGTGCACTCGCCGAGGAGTACGGTCGCCTGCTGCGACTGGTGCCGGACCTGCGGGGAGAGGTGACGGCCTGGGGCGTCCTCGAACCTCGTGCTGGGGTCGATGTCGACGAGCGCAGCTTCGTCGTGGACATCCACCTGACGCTGCGGGGCACGATCGGCGGGTCGGGGGGCCGTGAGCTCGTCCTCTCCCTCGTCGACCGGTGCACCGTCGAGGACGGGCTGCTCACGGCCCGGCGTTCCCACTTCGACCCGGTCCCGCTGCTGCGGCTGGCCGCGCGCACCCCAACGGCCTGGCTGCCGTGGTGGACCAGTGGCGTCGGCCCGTTGCTGCACCGTCGGGTCCTGACCGACCGGCCGAGCCGCGTCGACGCCCCGACCGCGCTCGCGCTCGGCCGACTCCTCCTCGGTGTCCCCGCTTGGGTCGCGCCACGGACGGGTGCCCGTCTCTACGGCCTTCCCGCCGGTCAGCCCGACGTGCGCTACCTGACTGCCGTCTACGGTGTCCGGGCCGTGGCCCTGGCCGCGGGGTTCCTGGGTGCTGAGCCGGAAGAACGCCGTACGTGGCAGCGGCTCGGCCTGATGGTGGACATCGGCGACACCATCAGTGGCCTGCGTACCGACCTGCCCCGGCGGACCCGCCTGGTCAGCCTGGCCATCACGGGTGGGTATGCCGTCATCGGTGCTCGGTCCCTCCGTGCCCGTGGGAAGGTTCCGCGCGGCTAGGTGCGGCCGTGCTGGGCCAGCCACTCGACCATCGGCCGCAGCTGGCGCCAGTCGTCGCGGACCCGGTCGAGGAGGTCGGGCCCGATGGCGTCGGTCTCGAAGCCGTAGTGCTTCATCCCGAGCACCTGCTTGCGGCGCAGCAGGTCGATCCGCGGGTGGTCTGCCGACCAACCGCGCGGCGAGGTCTTCACCGTCTCGCCGTGGATGTCGAAGCCGTCCGCCTCCAGCTGGTGGAGGATCCGCTCGAGCTCGGGACCGGTGCGGTCGTGGGCCATCGCCTGCCGGATCGCGGCGAGCTGGGGGCTGCTCGGCCCGTAGCAGCCGGCGCCGGCCCGGGTGCCGCGCGCGGAGATCTCGACGTACCAGCCGGTGGCCGGCGCGACGGCGATGAAGGCGCCCTGGTGCGTCTTGTAGGGGGTCTTGTCCTTGGCGAAGCGCACGTCCCGGTAGGGGCGAAACACCTTCGCCTCGCCGAACTCGGGGCCGAGCGCCTCGCACAGCGCGACCATCGGCGCGCGCACCGCCTCGGTGTAGGTCGCCTTGTGCTCCCCCCAGAACGCCTTGGAGTTGTCGACCTCCAGGTCGTCGTAGAAGTCCAGGGCGGCGACGGGGAAGCCGGTGAAGGACATGCTCCGAGCCTAGGCGGCGCTCACGCAGGCACGGGGTCCGTGGGTGCGTGAGCGCGACCAGCTGCTCCGGCGTACCAGTGCTGCTCGGGGACGCGGGCGAGGAAGTAGGCGACGGCGAGCATCCACACGGCGTTGGTGCCGAACGCGAGCCACCAGGTGGGCATCACGTTGGGCGCCACTGCGGCAGGCAGCGCGAGCAGTGCCATGAAGCCGGGGAAGAGCCCCGCGCGCCAGAGCGCCACCACGGCCAGGGGCAGGGCCAGCACCGAGGTCAGGAACGCCGGGATGATGACGGCGATGAAGTAGGGGAGCGCCTCCAGCTCGGCGTCCACGAGCGCTGAGGTCTCCAGGTCGGTGGCCAGCACCGTCGCCACGCTCGTGAAGTCGAGCAGGACCAGGCCGGGCAGCGTGCTCAACCCCACGATGGCCAGGACGCCGGCGATGTTGGCCAGCCACGCGCCGCGCCCCCGGACCAGCGCCACCATCGCGTAGACGACGGGTGCCAGCAGTGCGAAGCCGTAGTGGATGAGGTTGGTGTGGAGCCCCGAGCGCGTCAGGTGCTCGGCGTAGCCCGCGACCATCTCGGTGCCGTCGGCGTCCGGCGCGGGGTCGAGGACCATCGAGACGAGGACGAGCAGGCCGGACAGCGCGGCGGCCGAGATGACGGCGAGCCGACGTGCGCGCAGCGCCGACGGGATCTCCGGGTCGGTCATGGTGGCTCCAGACGTCGCGCTCCCCCGTGGAGCGGTGGGCACCATCGTCGGGCACACCCACCCCCGATGTGGGGAGCGTCGCCGTGGCGTCAGCCGGGAGCCCGGCGGGCGAGCACCGCTCCGCTCGCGGCGATCACCAGGTGCACGACGATGAAACCGACGTAGAAGCCGACGGCGTCGGTGTAGTCGCGGGAGAGGTAGTAGAGGTCCCAGGCGACGCCGCGGGTCAGCTCGAGGGCCACGACGGCCCACGCGAGCACGACGTTCCGCCCGGCCGACCTGGACGCCCAGAGGAGCACGGCACCGATCACTGCCGTCTCCAGGCCGAAGACGAACGTCCAGTCGATGAGCGCCTCGAAGGCCACGCTGTCGCGCGGCGCGTCGAAGGCCGGCAGCAGGACGTCGAAGCGTGCCCGGTTGACCGGCGGGAGGAAGCCCAGCCCCAGCACCACGTAGAACACACCCACCGCCCGCATCCACCACGCCAGCGGCCGGTCCGGACCCGCCGCGCGAGGTGTCGTCGAGCTCGTCATCCTCACCCCCGTCGTGCTCCCGGTAGCGCCACCCTAGGCCAGGGCACGTCTCTCCGGGGTCAGTCGAGGGCCGCGGTCACCTGCTCGTCGCCGGCGGCGCTGAAGGCGCTGATGGTGAGGTGGCTGCCGCCGCACCGGGGCGCCGAGAGGAACGCCTTGCCGCGGCCGGGGGACTCGTAGACCACCTCGGTCCCACCGTCGGGGGCGACCCGCAGCAGCCGGGCGGGGTCGCCGGCGCGCTGCGGGTCGCGCACGACGTACGCCGCCGACCCGCACCAGGTCAGCGAGCCGGTCGTGCCGGGGCCGATCTCGACGGGTCCCTCGCCGGTGTCGACGAGGTAGACCGAGTCCTCGATGCGCCGCTCGCGCGGCACCACTCCCCACGCCGCGAAGGTCTCGGTCGCCACCGCCTCCCAGCCCCGGCACTCCTGCACGCCGGCGAGCGGGACGAAGTCGTCTCCCTCGACGCGGTTGAGGGTGCGGCAGGAGGGTCGGCCGTCGTCGAAGGTCATCGCGGTGATCCCCGCCGGGCTGACGTGGGCGTTGGTGATGCCGTGGCGGGGCGGTACGCACGGCCCGAGCCGGGAGCGTCCGGTGACCAGGTCGGCCACGGCCAGGCAGTAGTCGCGACCCTGCGTGGTGGCGTGGACGAGCAGTCCGGAACCCAGGGCCCAGGTGCCACCCACGGTCGTCGGCACCTCCGAGTCGCCGTCGATCGTCGAGGTGCGCCCCGAGGCGAGGTCGACGACGGTCGCGACGTTCGGCTGCTCGGCACGCTCGTGCTCGGCCACGACGACGGCGTGGTCGGTGTCGAGGAGCGCGTCGGTGACCCGGAAGTCCCGGGGGACGTCGAGCGCGACCTCGCGGGGGCCGGTCAGCGTGGCCTCGCCCCCCTCGGTGAGGCTGAGCCGCCACCTCCCGCTCACCGTGGTCTCGGCGGTCGGATCACCCTCGACCGGCTGCCAGTCGAGGACCGCCGGGGCGTCCGGCTCGCCGGACGCCGTCGGCGACGGGGTGTCCGACGGCGGTGCGGTGGTCGGTTCGGCGCTCGGCTGGCGGCCCAGGTCGTAACCCGGGAGAGTTGACGAGTCCGAACCGGAGCACCCGGCCAGCAGGAGGGCCGCGGCGAGCACGGCGGCGACGCGGCGCACTCAGACCCCGATGTTCTGGTGCGGGTGAGCTCGGTTGGCGCGGTAGCTCTTGTAGGCGTCGCGCCACTGCACCCGGCGGATGTAGGGCTCCGAGGGGTCGAAGCGCTGCTGGTTCCACGGCTCGAAGTAGCCGATGTGGGGCGGCTTGTCACCGCGCTTGTCGTAACCACGGCCGACCTGGAAGTGCCCCGAGGCATCGTCGTCGAGGTAGGGGTAGTACTTCTTCAGCAGCATCGGGTGGAGCACGACCGGCGCCCGGTAGTCGTGGATGTGTCGCATCTGCAGCAGGAGCCACCGGTGGAAGTTCCAGTCGGAGATGTCGAGGACGATGTAGGTGCCGGCGTACTTCTTCCGGTCGTAGCCGGTGTCCCGGTTGACGAGGCGCACGATGTCGGAGATGGCCGTGCCGCTCGTGGTGGTGCCGAGCTGGCGGGCCCAGTGGCGCTGTGTCCTCTTCCGGCCCTGCCACCCCCACGCGATGGCCTGCATCGTGGTCGGGCCGCACCAGTAGGTGGTGTGCTGCTCGCGCATCTGCCGGGAGTTCAGGATCTTGGACCGCTGCGGGTAGTCCTTGATCAGCTTGTTCTTCTTCCTCGGGGAGGTGGGGGTGCTGGCGCTCGCCCGCGCCTCGGGGTGGCGCTCGAGGAAGCCCTCGGGGAGCGGCTCGCCGAGCAGCTGGTGGCGCAGCAGCACGACCTTGGCCACCGACCGCGCCGCCTCCTCGAGCTCGGCACGCTCCACGGCAATCCGCTCCGCGGTCGGGAGGGCCGCGCGCTGCGCCAGCAGGTCGGCGGTGGCGAGGTCGCCCGTGGTCTCGCCACCGGGGCGGGTCGGGCGGGCGAGGGCACGGCCTGCGGCCTGCTGCGGAGTCACCTCGGTCCAGCCGACGCCGAGGCAGTACTGCTGGTCCTCGAACTCCGCGCACCGCACCAGGTCGCGGGCCAGGGCAGTCGGGGCCACCCGGGCGCTCAGCCGGGCAGGAGCGGTGGCGAGGACGCGGTCGATCTCCGCCTCCGCCTCCGGCGTGAGCACCCCACGCCCCGGGGCCGAGTCGAGGGCGACGTACTCGCGAGCCGTGGTGGGCGCGAGACCGTCGCCGGGGTCGTCGCCGGCTGGCACGAACAGCGCTCCGGTGACGATCAGGACCAGGGCGGCGGCGGCCGCGAGGGCGGCGCGGTCACGGCCGCGGAGCTCGGCGTAGGAGGGCAGGAACGAGGGTGTCCGAGACATGTGGGCAGGTCTCCGGTCGGGGAAGAGGGCAATACCACTGTCCCCATGAGTAACACAAGACGTCAAGCGTCACAGCCGAGGTGCGGACGTGTGTGGGAGTTGGCGAGGGGCGGCCCGGGGGTTTCGAGGCTCGCTGCGCTCGCACCTCAACCACCGGCGGTGTCGCAAGTGCGGGGAACGGAGGTCGAGCCTGTCGAGACCTGGTGCGGCACCGAACGGAGGTCGAGCCTGTCGAGACCTGGTTTCGACAGGCTCAACCAGCGTGTGGTTGACCAGTGGTTTCGACGAGCGCGACCAGCGGTGGGGCGTGTGGAGCGGATGACGAGGCTCGAACTCGCGACATCGACGGTTCGGCGGAGCGTCGCGCTCGAGAGCGCGACCAGCGGTGGGGCGTGTGGAGCGGATGACGAGGCTCGAACTCGCGACATCGACCTTGGGAAGGTCGCGCTCTACCAACTGAGCTACATCCGCGTGCGGTGCGGCCGGGTCTGGCCTCACTGCGGAGTGGATGCTACCCGACGTCCCGGCGCGCGGCGCACCGGCGGGTAGGTTACGTCGCGTGCTGCTGAGCGACCGCGACATCCTCGCCGAGATCGACGCCGGGCGGATCACCATGGAGCCCTGGGAACCCGCGATGATGCAGCCGTCGTCGATCGACGTGCGGCTGGACCGCTACTTCCGGGTCTTCGAGAACCACCGCTACCCCCACATCGACCCGGCCGCCGACCAGTCCGACCTGACGCGCATCGTCGAGCCGGAGGGCGAGGAGCCCTTCATCCTGCACCCGGGTGAGTTCGTGCTGGGCTCGACGTACGAGGTCGTGACGCTGCCCGACGACGTCGCGGCGCGTGTCGAGGGCAAGTCCTCGCTGGGACGCCTGGGGCTGCTCACCCACGCGACCGCCGGCTTCGTCGACCCGGGGTTCTCCGGGCACGTCACCCTGGAGCTGGCGAACGTCGCCACGCTGCCGATCAAGCTCTACCCGGGCATGAAGATCGGGCAGTTCTGCTTCTTCCGGCTCTCATCGGCCTCCGAGCACCCCTACGGCTCGGCGAAGTACGGCTCCCGCTACCAGGGCCAGCGCGGCCCCACGCCGTCGCGCTCGTTCCAGAACTTCCACCGCACCTCGATCTGACCGCCGAGCTCGGGATAGCCTTTGGTTAGGCATACCTAACCAACAGCGCAACGCGGCGCTGGACGGAGAGCTCGATGACGACGACCACCCACGCCCTGCCGATGATCCTCGACGAGGTCGAGGTCGTGTCCGTCGAACGGCTCTCGCCGACCTTCCTGCGGGTCGAGCTCGGGGCACCGGTGCTCGCCGACTTCGGGGTCGACGGGCCGGTGTACGACCAGCGCATCAAGCTGGTCCTCCCCAACGACCACGGCACGCTCCCGTCCTTCGAGGACGCCGACGAGTCGTGGTTCACCACCTGGCTCGACATCCCCCCGGCGGAGCGCGGCCACATGCGCACCTACACGATCCGTGAGGTGCGCGGCACCGGCAGCGGCACCACCCTCGTCGTGGACTTCGCGCTCCACGTCGACGGGGGCGACACCGGCCCGGGCTCGGACTGGGCTGCGCGGGCACGCGTGGGCGACCGCGTGGTGCTCGTCGCGCCCCGGAGCGGCCAGTTCTTCGGCGGCATCGAGTTCGTGCCGGGCGAGGCCGAGCGGCTGCTGCTGGTGGGCGACGAGACCGCCGTGCCGGCCATCTGCTCCATCCTCGGCTGCCTGCCAGCCGACGCCACGGGGGCGGCGTTCCTGGAGGTCCCGGTCGGCGACGACGTCCTCGGCGTCGATGCGCCCGCCGGGGTCGACGTGGTCTGGCTCCCGCGCGACGGCGCGCCACTCGGCGAGCGGCTGCACGCCGCGGTGGTCGAGCACCTCGGCGAGTCGGCGGGCGCGGCGCCAGCCGTCGAGGATGCGGAGGTCGACCCCGACCTCTGGGAGACCCCGACCTACTCCTCCTCGGGCGAGCAGCTCGCAGAGGACGTTTCCGCGGCCTCGCCGTACGCCGGGCTCTACGCCTGGATCGCGGGGGAGTCGAAGGTCGTCACCGGGTTGCGCCGCCACCTCGTGACGGAGCTCGGCATCGACCGCCGCCAGGTCGCCTTCATGGGCTACTGGCGCCGCGGCGTCGCCATGCGGTCCTGATCCACCGCGCCCGCGAGGCGGTGGTCCCCGGCGTGGTGGCCGGCGTGGTGGCGGCCGATCGGCAGCACCAGCGGCTTGCCCGAGACCGGGTCGCTGATGACCTGGCTCTCCATGCCGAACACGTCGCGCACCACCTCGGCCGTCAGGACGTCGCCCGGCTCGCCCACCGCGTGCAGCCGCCCGTGGGAGATCGCGATCAGGTGGTCGGCGTACCGGGCCGCGAGGTTGAGGTCGTGGAGCACCATCACGATGGTGGTGCCGCGCCGCCGGTTGAGGTCGGTGAGCAGGTCGAGGACGTCGACCTGGTGGCTCACGTCGAGGAAGGTCGTGGGCTCGTCGAGGAGCAGGATGTCGGTCTGCTGCGCGAGCGCCATCGCGATCCACGTGCGCTGGCGCTGACCTCCGGAGAGCTCGTCGACCGGCCGGTCGGCCAGCTCCGTGGTATCGGTGAGCCGCAGCGCCTCGACGACCGCCGCCTCGTCCTCGGGCGTCCACCGCGACAACATCCGCTGGTAGGGGTGTCGTCCGCGTGAGACCAGGTCGGCGACGGCGATCCCCTCGGGCGCGATCGGCGACTGCGGCAGCAGGCCGAGCACCCGCGCCACCTGCTTGGTCGGCAGCCGGTGCAGCTGTTTGCCGTCGAGCACCACCTGCCCCTCACGCGGAGCCAGCAGCCGGGCCATCGCCCGCAGCAGGGTCGACTTGCCGCAGGCATTGGCGCCGACGATCGCGGTGATCCGACCGGGAGGGACGACGAGGTCCATCGACTCGACGACGGTGCGCTCGCCGTAGCCGAGCGTCGCTCCGTCGACGACGAGGGTGTGGGTGTCGGTCACAGGGAACCTCCCGCGCGGTTGGTGCGGATCAGCAGGTAGACGAGATAGGGCGCACCGAGCACCCCGGTGATGACACCCACCGGATAGCGGGCGTCGAAGGCGAACTGCCCCGCGAGGTCGGCGCACAGGACCAGCAGCGAGCCGGTGAGTGCCGCCGGCACCATCAGCGACCCGCCGGGGCCCACCAGCCGGGCTGCGATCGGTCCGGACAGGAAGGCCACGAAGGCGATCGGACCGGCCGCCGCCGTGCCGAAGGCGACGAGGGCGACCGCGGTGAGGATCGCCAGCAGCCGGGTCCGCTCGACGCGGACGCCGACAGCGGCTGCGGCGTCGTCGCCGAGCCGCAGCAGGTCCAGGTTGCGCGCCTGCGTCAGCAGCATCGGTCCCGTCACGGCGACGGCGACGGCGAGGGGCAGCACCTGGTCCCAGCTGGCGTTGTTGAGGCTGCCGGTCAGCCACCGCATCGCGGTCTGCAGGTCCCAGACCGCGGCCCGGATGATGACGTAGGCGACCACGCTGTCGAGCATCGCGGCGATGCCGATGCCGATGAGGATCAGCCGGGTACCGACGACACCGTCGCGGAACGACAGCACGTAGATCGTCAGCGCGGTCGCCAGCGCTGCCGTGATCGCGAGCAGCGAGACCCGGGCCTCGTCGACGCCGAGCACCACGATGCCGATGACGGCCGCGGCGCTCGCGCCGGCGCTGATGCCGATCACGTCGGGCGCCGCCAGCGGGTTGCGGAGCATGGTCTGGAAGGTGACGCCGCCGAGGCCGAACGCTGCCCCCGCCAGCACCGCCAGGACGGCCCGCGGCAGCCGCAGCTCGCCCACGGTGAAGGACGCTCCGGGGACGACCTCGCCGAGGACGACCCGCACGACCTCGGCCGGGCCGTAGAAGGTGTTGCCCACCATCAGCGAGACGGCGAGGACGACGAGCACGGCGGCCAGCAGGGCGAGGGTGATCGCCCGTCGTCGTCGCTGTCGCCGCCGGCGACCGGTGCCGACGCTCTCGCCGGGGACGGCGGGTCCGGTCGGGGACGTGACGGTCAGGCTCACAGTGAACGCACCTTCTGGCGACGGACGATCCAGATGAAGACGGGGGCACCGACCAGCGCGGTGATGATCCCGACGTCGACCTCGGCCGGCCGCGCGACCAGCCGGCCGATCACGTCGGCACTGGTCAGGAGCAGCGCACCCACCAACGTCGAGAAGGGCAGCAGCCAGCGGTGGTCGACCCCGACGAGGAGTCGACACACGTGAGGGACCGCCAGGCCCACGAAGGCGATCGGTCCGGCCACGGCCGTCGCGGCGCCACACAGCAGGATGGCTCCGGCCGCTGCCAGCAGCCGGGTCGTCGCGACCCGCTGGCCGAGGCCGGCCGCCAGGTCGTCGCCGAGGGCCAGCGAGTTGAGGCCGCGGGCACTGCCGATGCTGATGAGGGCACCGACCACGAGGAACGGCAGCACCTGCAGCGTCTTCTCGGTGCTGGCGCCCCCGACGCCGCCGATCTGCCAGAAGCGGAAGGCGTTCATGACGTCGATGCGGGGCAGCAGGATGGCGCTGATCAGGGAGGCGAACGCCGCGGAGCAGGCGGCGCCAGCGAGCGCCAGCTTGAGCGGGGTCGCGCCGCCCCGGCCCGGCGACCCGACGGCGTACACGAGGACGGCGGCGACGGCCGCTCCGCCGACGGCGACCCAGATGAAGCCGTCGGGGGAGGAGAGGCCGAAGAAGGCGATGCCGGTGACGACCGCCAGCGAGGCACCCGTCGTGACGCCGAGGATGCCCGGGTCGGCGAGCGGGTTGCGCGTGACGCCCTGCATGACGGCGCCGGCCAGCCCGAGGGCGGCGCCGACGACCATCGCCAGCACGGTGCGGGGGACACGCTTCTGGACGGCGGCCTCGGCGATGGTCGCCTCACCGCCGCCGATGCCGGCGACGATCTCCGACCAGCTGACGGCCCGGACGCCGAAGGCCACGGACGCCAGGCCGGCGAGCACCAGGACGGCGATCGTCAGGGCCACCCACGCGAGCCGGACCGGCGCCGGACGCCGCTGCGGGGCAGCGGCCTCCAGCGCCGGTCCTGGTGCCAGCGTGGCGGTCACCGTGGTCAGGCCGCGGCCTCGGCCAGCAGCGCGAAGTAGTCGTCGATGCCCCACGGGATGGACAGCGGCGACGGGTTCGCGGACGCCGCCAGCGGCGTCGAGTCGACCAGCGTCGCCACGTTGCCGTTCCCGATGGCGTCGATCTTGGAGAGGAGCGGGTCGGACTCCAGGGTCTCCACCAGCTGGCCCTCGGCGTCGCCGTAGGTGACGAGGATGTCGGCGTCGTCGAGCTGGTCGCCCTTCTCCGCGCTGATGCTCGTGTAGAACTCCTCGGTCCCGGCGGACGCATCGGCGACCGCCTCCGGCACCTCCATGCCCACGGACTCGAGGAAGCCGGGCCGGGTGTCGTGGGTGGTGTAGAACCCGACCTGGCTCAGGTCGTTGGGGTCGATGTAGGTGAAGACCGCGCTCTTGCCGGCGAGCTCCGGGTGGGCCTCGTAGGCCTCGGTGATGGTGGCGTCGAGGTCCTCGATCAGCTGGTCGCCCTCGGCGGCCATGCCCATGGCCTCGCTGTTGAGGCGGATCATGTCCTGCACCGACGTACCCCACGCGACGTCGGGGTAGGCCACGACGGGCGCGATCTTGCTGAGGGTGTCGTAGTCCTCCTGCGTCAGGCCGGAGTACGACGCCAGGATCACGTCGGGCTGGGTGTCGGCGACGGCCTCGAAGTCGATGCCCTCGGTCTCGTCGAAGAGCACCGGGGTCTCGGCGTCGAGCTCGGCCAGCTGCTCCTCGACCCAGGGGAGGACGCCGTCGCCGTCGTCGTCGCCCCAGGTGGCCTTGCTCATGCCGACCGGGACGACGCCGAGGGCCAGCGGCACCTCGTGGTTGGCCCAGGCGACGGTGGCGACGCGCTCCGGCTTCGCCTCGATCGTGGTCTCGCCGTAGACGTGCTCGATGGTGACCGGGAAGGCGTCGGCCGACCCGGCCGCGACATCGTCGTCCCCAGCCTCGGAGGAGGTGGCGGACCCGCACCCGGCCAGGACCAGGGCGGTGGCGGCCGCGGTGGCGGCGGACAGCAGGCGCGTGCTGCGCATGACGGGCTCCTTCGTGAGATTAGGTAAGGCAACCCTAACCACACCGTCGAGCGATGCGTCAGTGGGGTGTCCACCCGTCGTCGGGGAGACGGCTCACTGGTCGAGCTGGTCTGCGACGCGACGCAGGGTGGCGGCCACGCGGGTACGCGGGCGCGGTCCCCGCTGGCGGGGAGGGCGGTGCCGGGCCTGCTCGAGCCGCGCCCTGCGGGCGAGCTCCTCGGCCTCGATGATCTGGATGCTCATAGTGGGACCTCCGGTGGTCGTGCTCAGTGCTGGACGAGGAAGACGTCGCCGCTGACCGTGGTCGCGCGCAGCTCGAGGTGGTCGGCACCGTCGGCCGGCTGGCCGGTGCCCTGCACGGCGTTGTGGATCCGACCGGTCACGGTCGAGATGTCGGTCCAGACGGGGAGCCCCGCGGGGATGCCGACGTGCACCGAGCCGGACGCACCCTTGGCGCTGAACCGTCCGCGACGCGCGGTGTCGACCTTGAGGTCGCCACTGCCCGTCGTGAGGGACAGGTCCGTGCTCGCCTCGACGACGTGGACGTCGCCGGAGCCCGTCTTGACGACCGCAGGCCCGGCGTGGCTGCCGATCTCGACGTCGCCCGACCCGGTGGAGATGCCGACCGCGCCGTGCGCCCGGCCCAGGGAGACGTCGCCGGAGCCGCACTTCACCCGCAGCTCGGCCCTGGCCTCGTCGATCGCGACGTCGCCGGACCCGGTCTCGACGCTGCCGGTGCCGGCGACCAGGTCGAGCCTCACGTCGCCGGAGCCGGTGCGGACCATGCACATCCCGACCTCACCCGTGGCCGACACCTGGGCGCTGCCGCTGTGCACGGCCAGGTCGGAACCCGTGGGCACGGTCACGGCGATCGAGAGCCGGTCGTCCCCGAGGAAGAAGCCGCTGCGTCGGCGTGGCACGACGATGCTGAGCTCGCGGCCCTCGTGGCGGACCTCCACCTCCTCCGCCTCCCGGCCCGTGATCTGGACCCGGCTCTCCGTGGTGGCGGTGGCGGTGACCCGGACATCGCCAGACCGGGTGTCGACGTACAGCGCCACGGGGTCGGGAGTGTCGAAGTGGTGCTCGGTCATGGCTGCTCCTGGGTGTGCTCGGCCAGGGGGCCGGCCGGCGGCCGGTCCCTTGGCGGGGTGCTGGTCGTGGTGTGGTGTCAGAGCCAGCCGGTCAGGCGGCGGCTGCCCTTGCCCTTCCCGAAGGGGTCGAAGCCCCCTCCGAACGGGATGCTCGTCAGATCGATGTCGACGTCGACGGCGTGCTCGCGGGTGGCCGCGCGCACCACCCGGACGAGCCAGGTGTTGAGGCTGTCGCCTGCCTGGGCCGCTTTCTCCTCCGCGCGTGCCTTGACCGCCTCCGGGAGGCGGAGCGTGATCCGGGCCAGGGAGCCCTCCTCGGCCTCCTCCGGGGCCGGGGGCGGGTGTGGCGCGGGCGGGGCCGTGGCGGCGCCGGTGTGGAC
Source organism: Nocardioides coralli (assembly GCF_019880385.1). Lineage (NCBI taxonomy): Bacteria > Bacillati > Actinomycetota > Actinomycetes > Propionibacteriales > Nocardioidaceae > Nocardioides > Nocardioides coralli. The sequence goes on along the minus strand of NZ_CP082273.1, from coordinate 3,249,813 downwards.
GAGGAAGTCGAGGTCGCGTCCGGTGAGGCGAACGTCGACGCCACCGGCGGGCAGCTCGGCCGTGATCTCGGCGGCGGCCTGTGACACGGCTTCCATGAGCGCGAGCCGGGCAGCCGGGTCGAGGGCCAGGAGCAGCCGCTCCGCGGCCAGCCGGATCTCCTCGCCCCCGGCCTCGGCGGCGGCCAGCAGGTCGCGCCGGAGGCCGTCGACGTACGGCGTGATGTCCATGCGCACCACTATGGCGTCAGTATGACGTCACGTCAAGGCAGACATGGCGTCACCATGCCGTCGCCTCGCTCGAAGGGGTGAGTACGCCGGCCGCCCCGGGCCCTACCGTGGGCCCGATCACCTGCTCGGGAGGAGACCGCATGACGCCCCAGTCACCGCTGCTCACGGTGATGGCGGAGACGCTCATCGACGCGGACGTCGTCGACTACGCGATCCTCGCGATCTACTTCGCCTTCGTGCTGGGCATCGGGTTCCTCGCCCGCCGCCAGGTCTCCGACTCCGTCGACTTCTTCCTCTCCGGGCGCTCGTTGCCGGCCTGGGTGACCGGACTGGCCTTCATCTCCGCCAACCTCGGAGCGGTCGAGATCATGGGGATGTCGGCCACGGGCGCGGAGCTGGGGCTGCCGACCGTGCACTACTTCTGGGTCGGCGCCATCCCGGCCATGCTCTTCCTCGGCGTCGTGATGATGCCCTTCTACTACGGCTCGAAGGTGCGGTCGGTCCCGGAGTTCATGCTCCGGAGGTTCGGGCCCGGGGCCCACCTGGTCAACGGCATCTCCTTCGCCCTCGCCCAGCTGCTCATCGCGGGGGTGAACCTCTACCTGCTCGGCACGATCGTGCGTGCCCTGCTGGGGTGGCCGCTCCCGGTGGCGCTGCTGGTCGCGGCGGCGGTCGTGCTGTCCTACATCACCCTCGGTGGCCTCTCGGCCGCGATCTACAACGAGGTGCTGCAGTTCTTCGTCATCGTCGCCGCGCTGCTGCCCCTGACGCTGCTCGGCCTCCACCGGGTCGGTGGCTGGGACGGGCTCACCGGGCGCATCGCCGAGGCCGCCGCCGGAGGTGCCGGGCCGCCGGCCGAGCAGCAGCTCAACTCCTGGCCGGGCCAGGCGCTCTCGGGCTTCGACTCCCCGGTGCTGTCCGTGTTCGGCATCGTGTTCGGCCTCGGCTTCGTGTTGTCCTTCGGCTACTGGACGACCAACTTCGTCGAGGTGCAGCGGGCGATGGCGTCCGACTCGATCTCCAGCGCCCGGCGTACGCCGATCATCGGCGCGTTCCCCAAGATGTTCATCCCCTTCATCACGATCGTGCCCGGCATGATCGCGGCGGTGCTCGTCACCGAGATCGCCGACCTCAAGGGCGGGGGCTCACCGGAGGGAGTGGCGACCGGGGCGGCCGTGACCTACAACGACTCGCTGCTCTACCTGATGCGCGACCTGCTGCCCAACGGGCTGCTGGGCCTGGCGATCACGGGGCTGCTCGCGGCGTTCATGGCCGGCATGGCCGCCAACATCTCGGCCTTCAACACCGTCTTCAGCTACGACCTGTGGCAGGACTACGTGGTCAAGGACCGCGAGGACTCCTACTACCTGCGGGTCGGGCGGATCGCCACCGTGGGCGCGACCCTGGCTGCCATCGGCACCGCCACCTTCGCGGCCAGCTTCTCCAACATCATGCAGTACCTGCAGACCCTGTTCGGGTTCTTCAACGCCCCCCTCTTCGCGACCTTCATCGTCGGCATGTTCTGGCGGCGGATGACCGCCACGGCCGGCTGGACGGGCCTGGTCGCCGGAACGCTGTCGGCCGTCGTCGTGGCGTTCCTCAGCGAGGACGCCTTCGGCTCGCTGAGTGCGGGCGTGCTGCCGATCGGGGGACAGGGCGCCGCGTTCCTGGCGGCGTCGACCGCCTTCGTCGTGGACGTGCTCGTCAGCGTGGCGGTCACGATGGTGACCAGGCCCAAGCCGGCCGAGGAGCTGGTCGGCCTGGTCTACAGCGAGACCCCGCGGGAGATGCGCACCGACCCGCACGAGTCGTCCCACCCCTGGTACCGGCGTACCGTCCCCCTGGCCGCGGTCGCGCTGGCCATGGTCGTCGCCCTGAACGCGGTCTTCTGAGGAGGCACCGATGTCCGACACACAGACCCGCAGGAAGACCGCCGGCGCCTTCGACGTCAGGGCGATCATCGGCGCGCTGCTGGGCACCTACGGCGTGATCCTGCTGCTGATGGGGCTCTTCGCCGACACCGCACCCGACAAGACCGGTGGCGTCAACGCCAACCTGTGGGCGGGCCTGGCCCTGCTCCTCGTCGGCGGGACGTTCCTCGCCTGGTGGCGGCTGCGCCCCATCGTCGTGCCCGCGACCGACGACAGCGACGAGCTGCGGGGTCCCGGCCTTTGACCTGATCCCTCAGCGCATCGTCGACACCGGTCACGCCGTGAGGGACGTGACGTGGCCGGACCCGGTCCGGGTCGGTCGCCGCTCGGGGGGACGGGCGCGCAGGGGAGCCGCGTAGGCGACGGCGATCCCGAGGAACAACCACGTGGGCGGGTGGGGCACGGGAAGCCCGAGGCCACCCAGCATCGCGCCGAGGACCGCGACCGGGATCGCGGCCAGGCTCAGCGCTGGTCGCCACCAGGGCAGCAGCCGGTGCCGGAGGACGACGCCGGCCAGTGCCACGAGCCCGAGCAGGAACAGCGGCAGGCCGACCATGGCGAGCGGTGGGACCCAGGCGGCCCACCCGGAGTACGCCGCCTCGAGCCTGGACTCGACGGCAGCTGCGCCGCCGTCGGTGCCGATGAGGACCTCGACCGCGCTGTAGGGCCCGGCCCCGGCTGCGGTTCCTGCCGCCACGGCTCCGGCGGCGAGGAATCCCACCCGGCCGAGCGCCTGGCCGTGCCTGGCGGCCATGGACAGCATGCCCGCCACGAAGACCGCCACCGCCACGAGCTTGAGCACGTGAACCGCAGGATTGAGCTCGACGAGCGTGCGGAGCTCGCCGTAGGGAGCGGTGACCACTTCGGCTGCGGTGGTCACGGCGATCCCCAGGGCGCCGACGGCGACGTGATGATGCGAGTGTCTGGACAGTGGCACGGTGGTTCCTCCTTGTCGGCTGCTTCCAGCGTCGTGCGTCGCGCGCCACGGCCGCCACGGTGCTCGCCACCGACCCGTCGGCGGCTGGCCTCATGGGTTCCTCCGGCTGGCCTCCTCCCGGACCGGGGTCGGACGGCGCACAATGACCGGATGAGGGGGAGGGCGTTCGTGACGCTCCAGCTGGTCGTGGGCGCCGTCGGGGCGTTGCTGCTCCTCGCGTCCCCGGCGTTGTTCGCGACGGCCGGGACCGACGTCCTCTTCGCCGGGGTGCTGCCGGGGGCCTTCTTCGGCTGCGGAGCAGTGGCGCAGGTGCTGCGGCCGCAGCACGTGGTCGGTGAGCGGCTCCTGCAGACCGGGGCGCTGCACCTCGTGGCGATCTCGCTGGGGCTCCTCGCGTCCGGGACGACGGACAGCCGCTGGGCGTCGTTCGGCCTGGCCGGAGTCGCGATCCTGCTCTTCGCGCTCGGGTTCGTCGCCCTCCTCGACGCCCTGGCCCGGTTCCCGGACGGCCGGTACGGCCACCCGCTCGTCGTCCCGGTCGTCCGCGGAGCGGCGGGCGCCGGCCTCGGGCTGGCCGCGCTGGCACTGCTCGCCTCCGTCCGGGTGCCGTCGATGGTCGACGAGACCGGGCCGGCCAACCCGCTCCACGTCCCGGCCCTGGCCTCTACCTTCGCGGACCTCGGAGGGGCGGCCTTCCTGCTCCCGGTGCTCGGGCTGCTGCTCCTCGCGGTCCGCTACCGGGACGCCGACGCGGGCGAGCGCGGCCAGATGCGGTGGCCCCTCCTGACCGCTGCCGCGGTCGCGGTCGGGCTGCTCACCACCAGCCTCCTGGAGGAAGCCCTCGGGCCCGACGGGCAGGCCGCGCTGTTTGTGACGGCGGCAGCGGCCCTCCCGGCGTCCTTGCTCGTCGGACTCCTCCGGCACGACGAGGAGGCCGAGCGGCGGATGGCAGTCGAGGAGTCCCGCGCCCGTCTCGCCGAGGCCACCGCCGAGGAACGGCGACGGCTCGAGCGGGACCTCCACGACGGGGCCCAGCAGCACCTGATCGGGCTGCTGGCGCAGGTCGAGCTGGTCCGCGAGCGCCTCGACGCCGTCGATCCAGAGGCTGCGCGTCAGCTGGTCGAGATCCGCGACGGACTCAGCTCCGCACACCGAGAGCTGCGCGAGCTGGGTCAGGGGATCCATCCGTCCGCACTCACGGACCACGGGCTCGCCGAGGCCGTGCGCTCGGCGATGGCGCGGATGCCCGGCCAGCCGACCTTGACCATCGACCCCAGGGTCGAGTCCGCGCGCTACGGACCGGGTGTCGAGTCCGCGGTCTACCTGTTCATCCTGGAGTGCCTCACCAACGCGATGAAGCACACCGACGACGACGCCGTCCGGGTGGAGCTCGCTGCGTCTCCCCGTGGCCTCGTCGCCACGGTCGCCGACCGCGGTCCCGGGATCCCGCCCGACGCTGCGAACGGTTCCGGCCTGACTGGCCTGAGGGACCGGCTGGCCGCCGTAGGCGGCACGATCGAGGTGGCGAGCGGGCGGGACGGCACCACGGTGAGCGGCGTCGTTCCGGCGGTGCCCCGTGGCTGATGTCGAGGGTGAGGCTCGCGGGGATCGGCTGCGTGCGGTCGTGGCTGACGACGACCTGATCGTCCGGGAAGGCGTGTGCCGGCTCCTGCAGCGTGGCGGCCGGGTCGAGGTGGTTGCGGCCGTGGGTGACGCCGAAGCGCTACTGGCGGCGGTCGTCGAGACCGCACCCGACGCCGTGCTCACCGACATCCGGATGCCGCCTGGGCGTGCGACGGACGGGATCGTGGCGGCGAAGCGGATCCGCAACGACCACCCGGGCACCGGCGTGGTCGTGCTCTCCCAGCACGCCGACGCGTCCTACGTCGTCGACCTGCTCGAGGACGGTGCGGAGGGGCTGGGCTACCTCCTCAAGGAGCGGATCGGTGATCCCGTCCAGCTCGTCCACGCGCTCGAGGAGACCAGTCGAGGCGGGTCGGTCGTCGACCCGGTGCTCGTGGACACGCTCGTACGCCGACGTCGACTCAGCGCGGAGTCGGGCGTCGACACGCTGACTCCTCGGGAGCTCGACGTGCTGCAGCACATGGCCGCGGGGCTGTCCAACGCGGCCATCGCCCAGGCGCTCGCAGTCTCCGAATCGTCGGTCGAGAAGGCCAGCAACGCGCTCTTCGCCAAGCTGGGGCTGACGTCCGAGCCCACCACTCACCGCCGGGTGAGCGCCGTGGTCACCTATCTGCGGGCGATGGGCGGAGCCCGATAGTCGACGTCAGCGAGCTGGTGAGCCGGCAGCTCAGAGGTCGAAGAGCGATCCCGAGTCGTTGATGTCGACGTCGGTCTTCGGCTGGTGACCCGGACCGTCGGCGCGAGCGGCAGGCTTCGGCTCGTCGTCCTCCGGCTCGTCGCTGTCGCCGTCGCCGTCGTCGCCGTCGCCCGACGCCGGCTGCTCCGGCTCGGGCTCGGTGTCCACCGGCTCCGCAGCGGGCTCGTCGTCACTCGCAGCGGCCGTCGCCGCCTGGCTGAGGGCGGCCGGGTCCGGCCTGTCGTCCGCGGCGGACGGCGACACGGTCGGCTCGGGGTCCTCCGCGGCCAGGGCATCGGCGTCGGTCGAGACGTCGGTCTCCGTGTCCGCGTCCGCTCCCTGGGTCGACTCCGGTGCCGCGGGGGCGTCGATGTCGAAGAGCGACCCGCCCTCGGGGATGGAGGAGCCCGGCGAGGCGGGAGCCTCGGTGATCTCCGGCGCAGCGTTCTTCTCGGACTGGTTCGTCTCCGTGGGCGTGGGAGTCGCGGGCTCCGCGGTGTCAGTGCTGCCAGCGGTGTCAGTGCTGCCGGTGCCCCCGGGCTCGTCGGTGCCGAGGTCGAAGAGCGAGCCGCCGGCGCCGAGGTCCTGCGCCGGCTCGTCCGCGGGCGGTGGCCCAGGCTTTGCGGCCGGCTCCGCAGCTGCCGCCTCCGATGCCGCGGGGGCGGGCTCGTCGCTGCCCAGGTCGAAGAGCGAGCCCCCACCGAGGTCCTGCTCCGAGGACTGGGCCTTCGTCGCCTCGGGAGCTGCCGGCTCGTCGTCGCCACCGAGGTCGAAGAGCGAACCGCCGGAGCTCGCCGGTTCGGCAGCCTTCGCCTCGTCGGGGACGGACTTGTCCTCGGCCGTCGTGGCCGGCTCGGGCTCGTCCTCGCCGCCGAGGTCGAACAGCGAACCGCCACCCGAGGCCTTGGCCGCGGGGCCCGCGTCGGCGGTCTCGGTGACGGTGTCGGCGGTCTGGGTGGCGTCGCCGGCGGCGGGCTCGGCCGCGGTGGCCTCGTCGCGCTCGAGGGTCGCGGTCCCGGCTCCGCCACCGGCCGCGGCGCCGGCCTTGGCGGTCGCACCGGCGGCGGCCTTCCTGGGCTTCGTCGCCGGCTCGCCCTTGACCGAGGCCAGCAGCATCTGGGCGACGTCGAGGACCTCGACCTCCTCGCGGGCCTCGCCGGAGTCCTGCAGCGCGGTCAGGCCGTCGGACAGCATCACCCGGCAGAACGGGCAGCCTACGGCGATCTGGTCGGCGCCGGTGCCGACGGCCTCGGTGGTGCGGTTGAGGTTGATCCGCTCACCGATCGTCTCCTCCATCCACATCCGGGCACCGCCGGCGCCGCAGCAGAACGAGCGCTCGGAGTTCCGCTCCATCTCGACGAGCTCGGCACCGGGCATGATCTGGAGCAGCTCGCGCGGGGGCGAGTAGACCTGGTTGTGGCGGCCGACGTAGCACGGGTCGTGGTAGGTGATCGATCGCTTGTCGGTCCCGGCGCCGTCGGTGACGGGCGTGAGCTTCCCCTCGCGGACCAGCCGGTTGAGCAGCTGGGTGTGGTGGACCACCTCCAGCTCGATGCCGAACTCCTTGTACTCGTTGCGCAGCGTGTTGAAGCAGTGGGCGCAGGTGGAGACGACCTGCTTGACCTTGAACTCCTTGAAGGTCTCGACGTTCTGCTGGGCCAGGCCCTGGAAGACGAACTCGTTGCCAGCCCGGCGGGCGGAGTCGCCGGTGCAGGTCTCGCCCTTGCCGAGGACGCCGAACGAGACGCCGGCGATGTTGAGCAGCTCGGCCACCGCGCGGGTGGTCTTCTTGGCGCGGTCCTCGTAGGCGCCGGCGCAGCCGACCCAGAACAGCCAGTCGACCGACTCCAGCGACTCGAGGTCCTCGCCCACGACGGGCACGTCGAAGTCGAGGCCCTGGGCCCAGTCCATGCGCATGTTCGGCGAGAGGTTCCAGGGGTTGCCCTTGGACTCCATGCCCTTGAAGAGCTGGTTGAGCTCGGCGGGGAAGTTGGACTCCACCAGCACCTGGTAGCGGCGCATGTCGACGATGTGGTCGACGTGCTCGATGTCGACCGGGCACTGCTGCACGCACGCACCGCAGGTGACACAGGACCACAGCACGTCGGGGTCGATGACCCCGCCGCCGGTCGGGTGCCACGCCTCGCCCTCGGTCGCGCCGACCAGCGCCCGCTCCACCTCCGCGGCCAGCTCGGGGTCGGCCTCGAGCATCTTGTCGCGCTTGGCCTGGTCGGCCTGCAGGTAGGACCCGATGTGGAACGCGTGGTCCCGCAGGTTCATGATCAGCATCTTGGGGCTGAGCGGCTTCTCGGTGTTCCACGCCGGGCACTGGTCCTGGCAGCGGCCGCACTCGGTGCAGGTCGCGAAGTCGAGCATCCCCTTCCAGGAGAAGTCCTCGATCGAGCCGATGCCGAGGGTGGTGTCCTCGTCCATCTCCTCGATGTCGTCGAGCGTGACGGGCCGACCGCCGGAGGTGAGCGGCTTGGCGGCGCCCAGGGCGACCGGGTCGCGCTTGAACAGCACGTTGAGCGGCGCCACGAAGATGTGGAGGTGCTTGGAGTTGAGCACGATCACCAGGAAGACCAGCATGACGCCGATGTGGAGCAGCAGCCCGATGCCCTCGAGCACCCGCAGGGTGCCCTCGCTGAGACCGTCGAGCGCGTTGCCCAGCAGCACCGAGGCGAACGCCCCGATGTCGTAGGGCAGGTGGCCCAGCGCGGAGGCGGCGCCGCGGAACAGGAACATCGTCCAGATGACGTTGACGATCATGAACAGCACGAGCCACGCCCCACCGAGGTGCGAGCCCTTGAAGCGGGAGCGGCGGCCGAGCTTGGCCGGGTCGTTCTGCAACCGGATCTTCGCGAAGACGCCGAGGCTGACCAGGGCGAGCAGGGCGATCAGGTCCTGGGCGAATCCGAGCAGCTCCCACCGGCCGATGACCGGGATCGCGAAGTCGTCGGCGACCAGCAGCACGCCGTACGCCTCGACGTAGACCGAGCCGAGGATCACGAAGGCCCAGAACACGAAGAAGTGGGCGGCGCCGGGCACCGTCCACTTCAGCAGCTTGCGCTGGGCGAAAACCTCGGTCACCTGGTTGCGGACCGCCAGCCCGAGCCGGCCGGTGACACCCTCGATCCGGTCCGGCGCCGGCTGCCCGCTGGTGATCAGCCGGACCAGCCACACCACCCGTCGTGCGGCGATCGGGAGTGCGATCGCGTTGATCAGCAGGCCAACGATCAGGACCCAGTCCACTTCGGTCTCCTCGGTCCGGCGGGGGAGCGCCGGGTTGGTGCACGACTCGTCGCGCCGAGACTACGGCGAAGGGGACGCCGCGGTCAGTCGGGCGGACGTGTGAGAAAGGCTACTCCTCGGTAACCGGTGGCGGCGCGGGGGGTGCGCCGCCGCCTCAGCCGCGGCGTACGCCGGCGACGCGACCGGCCGGGGTGAGGTCGACGACCATCCGGTCGGCGCCCCCGCGGGTGCACCAGGTGTAGCTCAGGCCGCGCCGCTCGAAGGGCTGACCGAGCCGCCGCAGCAGCCGCGGCGTGGTGAGTCCCGGCTCCGCGGCTGCGCGGAGCTGCTCGGGGGTCATCCGCAGCTCGGGGTTGCGGCAGGAGTCGGGGTCGATGCCCTGCGCCCGCTCCCACGTCTGCAGGTAGGCCTCGGCACCGCGCGCCATGTCGGTCAGGATCGCCTCGCCGTCTCCCTGCTCGGCGTCGGCGACCTGCCGGAGGTCCTCGATCCAGTCCGGGTAGAGGCCGTACTGCGCCACCCCGTCGGCGTTGATGTCCCACACTCGTTCGCCGGCACGCTGCCGGTCGACGGTCACCCCGCCGAGCCCCTGGAACGGGTAGGTCACCGGGTTGGGCACGTCGGTGCCGCGCCGGTCGCCCTGCGCGCCCAGACCGTTCATGTCGGCACCGAACCCGAGCCCGAAGTAGAAGCGCGGGTTGGCCCACTCGACGTGGCGACGCCACTTCTCCACGAACCCGGTCGAGTCGCCGGCGTACGGCGCGATGAAGCCGCCCAGGTCGTAGATCCGCGGGTAGGCGTCAGGCGTCGACCACGAGTGGCTGCTGATCACGCCGGGGTAGGCACGCTCCTCGACCAGGTCGAGCAGCGAGTCGCGCGCCTTGACGCTCATGTGGTCGGGGTCGACGAGCATGTGGTGCTGCGCCAGCCGCTCGACCAGGTGGGCGCCGAGGCTGCTCAGGCCGCGCTGGTTGCAGTGGTCGGGGCGCGGGTAGACCGGCAGCGTGGTGCCGAGCGTGCCGTACAGCTTGCTGATGGCGCCGAAGAGGGCGTCCTGCTGCTCGGCCGAGATCTCGGGGGCGGCCATCTGGTTCTTGTCGTGCTTGCCCGGCTGCGCGGGCTCGCAGTGCTCCATGTCCCAGTAGGTGCGGGTCTCGAGGAAGTTGGCGCTGTTGACCGCCGTGCCGACCTCGCCGTTGTCGCCCGCGACGCCGGACAGCGCGTTGTCGAACTTGTTGACCAGCTCCATCTGCCGCACGCCGAGCTTGCGCACCTCGGCGAGCTGCCGGTCGATGGACTCGGCGGTGCACTCGGCGGCCGGGACGTCGCCACCGGGCCCGGCCTTGAACGTGCAACCGAAGGGCACGCTGGTCTCGATGCCCATGACGATCGCCATCTTGCCGGCGTTGATGACGCGGCGGGCCTGCCACGGGTTGCGCACGATGCGGTACCAGCCGCGCCCGGGGCCGCCCCACTGCGCGTCGATGTAGTCCTGGAACTCGTACATCCGCTGCGCCTGCAGCCGGATCGAGTCCATGTCGTCGCAGGAGTTCTTCCGGGGCGTGCCGTCGGGTCCGTAGGGGTAGAGCTGGCACAGCTGGTTGTTCTCGACGAGCAGGTTGACGAAGAGCCGCTGCCCGCCGCGCCAGGCCCGCTCCATCCACGTGTGGTAAGTGCCCTCGTGGGTCAGGGAGTTGGGGGCCGGCCAGTCACGGAACGTCGGCCAGCCCACGGGGTCGTGGTAGGGCTCCCCGGACAGGAGCGCCTCCAGCGGGTTGTGCCCGGTCTGGTGGTCCTCGCAGTCGACGAGGGCGTACGGCGCGCCGAACCGGTGCCACGGCCGGCCGCAGTGGGCACCGCCGCCGAGGAACTCGAAGGCCATGCCGTGGGTGTGGGCGTCGACGTAGCCGCGCACCTCCTGGAAGGGCGAGGTGCCGGCGAAGGGGTCGCCCGTCACGTTGACCTCCGGCTCGGGATAGGCCGTGCAGCCGTCGGTGAGGGTCAGCCGGAACGCGGAGCGGTTGCCCACCCGCAGCCGGCTGTCACCGTTGGTGAACGCCGTGCGGCCGCGACGCCGCGTCGCCCGCCACACGGTGTCGTCACCGGGCTCGGCCACCTTGTCGCCGGAGACGCTCACGAACCGGCGCTCGGCGTCGTAGAGCAGGTAGGAGCCGAGGTCGGTGGCCTGGAAGTGGAGCGGTTCGCCGCCCGGCACGAGGCGGTAGCAGCCGCCAGCCATCTCGTAGCGGGTGCGGGGGTGGCGGGCACGCGGCTGGCGCACCGGCGTGGTGGTGAGCTCGGGCTCCCGGGTCGTCTGCCGGCGCGCGGCAACCGCGGTGGCGTTGGCGACCTTCTCGGTGGGGCTGGTCGGGTCAGCCGTCCCCTCCGTCTCGCCGGACCGTGAGAGCGCGTTCTTGGTGGCGGGGTCGGCGTGGTCGTGGCCATGGCCGTCCTCCGCGGCGGCGTGGACCGCCGGGTCCTCCTCTGCCTGCGCGGCGTCCTGTGTCCCACGGTCGTAGCCGCGGAGCAGGTCGCCGACCCGGTCACCCGCGGTGGCGGTGGTGACCGCCCCGGTCACGAGGACGGCGGCGGCGGTGGCGCTGACGGCGAGCCGACGGACGGTCCTCCGGCGTTCGGACACGGTTACCTCCCGGTAGGCGATGCCGGTCCAACGAGCGGCCGAGCCGCAGGTCACTCCGCGCACGTCGGCCTGCTTCCGCCGTGCGCGAACAGCGGAATCCGCGGGTGGGGACGTCCGTTCTCCCGGCGTGGAGCCCGCGGACGCCATGGACGCCTACTCGTCGGTCGTGACGAGGGTGGCCGCCACGCTCACTCCCCGGGTCGCGGCGCTGCGGATGCGGGGCCCGCGCGGCACTGCCGCCGGCTCGGGGGTCGTGCTGACCGGCGAGGGCCACCTCGTCACCAACGCCCACGTCGTCGGGTCGGCGGAGGGCGGCGAGGCGGAGTTCGCGGACGGCACCAACGCCCGGATCTCGGTCGTGGGTCGCGACCCGTTGTCCGACCTGGCCATCGTGCGGGCCGACCGGGACGTGCCCGACCCGGCGGAGTACGGCGACGCGGACGCCCTCCTCGTGGGCTCCCTGGTCGTCGCTGTCGGCAACCCGCTCGGGCTGGCGGGCACCGTCACGGCCGGGGTGGTCAGCGCCCTCGGCCGCAGCCTGCCCGCGCGTGGTCGGTCGACCAGCCGGCTGATCGAGGACGTGATCCAGACCGACGCCGCGCTCAACCCGGGTAACTCCGGGGGCGCGCTCGCGGACTCCCGTGGCCAGGTGGTCGGCATCAACACCGCGGTCGCCGGCGTCGGGGTCGGCCTGGCCATCCCGGTCAACGCGACGACCCGGCGGATCATCCACGCCCTGATGCACGACGGCCGCGTGCGTCGCGCCTATCTGGGCCTGGTGACCGCACCCACGTCGCTGACGCCGGTCCTCGCCGAGCGGACCGGGCAGCGGACCGCGCTGCGCGTGGCCGAGGTCATCGAGGCGAGCCCCGCCGACCTCAGCGGGCTGCGCCGCGGCGACGTGATCCTGGCCGTCGACGGCGTCCCGCTGCGCGACGCGCAGTCGCTGCAGAAGCAGATGTTCGCCGAGGCCATCGGCCGGCGCACCGAGATCACCGTCGTCCGCAACGGCGCCCTGGTCGACGTCGTCGTGGAGCCGGCGGAGCTCACGGACTGACGCGGCCGCCGAGCCGGGTGGTGAGCGCCCGGGCGGTGCGGCGTACGTCGGGAAGCAGGGTGGTGGGCGCCGCCCCCTCGGCCGCGACGGTGACCGCGACCGCGGCGACCGGGTGGCCGGTGTGGTCGAGCACGACGTGCGCCACGCTCGCGAAGCCGGGGGTCACCTCGCCGTCCTCCACGGCGTAGCCACGCTGCCGTGTCTCCACGAGCAGCGCCCGCAGCGCGCTCGGGGAGGTCGGCCCGGTGCCGTGGCGGGAGGCGAAGGCGTCGCGTCCCGGGAAGAGCGCGCGCACCTGGGCGGCCGGCAGGGCCGCCAGGATCGCGCGGCCGCTGGCGGTGAGGTGCGCCGGCAGCCGCACCCCGACGTCGGTCACGAGGCTGGGGCGGCCCGGGGCCCGCTCCTCGATGACGTAGAGCACGTCGCGTCCGTGCAGCACCGCGAGGTGGGCGTTGTGGCCGGTGGAGTCGGAGAGGTCCGCGAGCGGTCGGCGTGCGATCCGGGAGAGCGGCGCCTGCCGCGCGTAGCCGCCGCCCACCTCGTGCGCCGCGGGCCCCAGGCCGTAGCGCGCGTCCTCGGGCAGGTGCACCACGAATCCCTCCTCGATCATCGCGTTGAGCAGGTGGTAGGCCGTGCTGCGCGGCAGCTCGCAGGCGCGCATGATGCGGTCGAGCGGCGCGGGGTCCGGCTGGGCGGCGAGGAACCGGAGCACCCGCAAGGTGCGGGTCGCGGCGGGGACCTGGTGTGGCACGCGCCCGACCCTAGTCCGGTTGTCTCGGATCCGAGACGACAGCACCCGGGCCAGCACTGGTCGGCATGCCGCGACGCGAGTTGGATGAGGGCCATGACCGACTCCCACGTGACCGTCGACGTCGGCCCGGTGTCCTTCGCCGACGTGGTGGCCGTGGCCCGCCGCGGCGCGGCCGTGACGCTGTCGGCCGACGCCGAGAGCGCGATCCAGCGTGCCCGCGCGGTGGTCGAGGAGCTGGCCGGGGCCGCCACCCCGGCGTACGGCATCTCGACCGGGTTCGGGGCGCTCGCGACCCGCCACATCCCCACCGACCTCCGGGCCCAGCTCCAGCGGTCGCTGGTTCGTTCGCACGCCGCGGGCTCGGGGCCCGAGGTGGAGCGCGAGGTGGTCCGCGCCCTGATGCTGCTGCGGCTCTCGACGCTGGCCACCGGGCACACCGGGATCCGGCTCGAGACGGCGCGCCTGATCGCCGACCTCCTGACGCACGGCATCACCCCGGTCGTGCACGAGTACGGGTCGCTCGGGTGCTCCGGCGACCTGGCGCCGCTGTCCCACTGCGCGCTGGCGCTGATGGGCGAGGGCGAGGCGCGCGACGCCGACGGCCGGCTGCTGCCGGCGGCGGACGCGCTCGCGGCGGCCGGGCTCGCGCCGCTCGAGCTCGGGGCCAAGGAAGGTCTTGCCCTCATCAACGGCACCGACGGGATGCTCGGCATGCTGGTGCTGGCGATCGAGGACCTGCGTACCCTGCTGCGCACCGCCGACGTCGCCGCCGCGATGTCGGTCGAGGCCCAGCTCGGGACCGACCGGGTCTTCGCCCCCGAGCTGCAGGCCATCCGGCCGCACCCGGGACAGGCCGTGTCCGCAGCCAACCTCACCGCGCTGCTGGCCGACTCCGGGGTGGTCGCCTCCCACCGCGGCCCCGACTGCAACCGGGTGCAGGACGCCTACTCGCTGCGCTGCTCGCCCCAGGTACATGGCGCTGCCCGCGACACCGTCGAGCACGCCGCGACGGTGGCCGGTCGTGAGCTGGCGGCGGCCGTCGACAACCCGGTGGTGCTGCCCGAGGAGCACCGGGTCGAGTCCAACGGCAACTTCCACGGCGCGCCCGTGGCCTACGTGCTCGACTTCCTCGCGATCGTCGCCGCCGACGTGGCCTCGATCAGCGAGCGGCGTACGGACCGGTTCCTCGACAAGGCGCGCAACCACGGTCTGCCGCCCTTCCTCGCCGACGACCCCGGCGTCGACAGCGGCCACATGATCGCGCAGTACACCCAGGCCGCGATCGTCTCCGAGCTCAAGCGCCTCGCCGTGCCCGCCAGCGTCGACTCCATCCCGTCCAGCGCGATGCAGGAGGATCACGTGTCGATGGGCTGGTCGGCGGCACGCAAGCTCCGGCGCTCGGTCGACGGGCTCTCCCGCGTCGTCGCGGTCGAGGTGCTGACCGCCGCGCGTGCCCTCGACCTGCGCGCCCCGCTGGAGCCCTCGCCCGCCACCGGCGCCGTGGTGCGGCTGCTCCGCCAGTCCGGCGTCGCCGGCCCCGGCCCCGACCGCCACCTGTCGCCCGAGATCGAGACCTGTGTCCACCTCGTCCAGTCCGGTGCCGTCCTCGCGGCGGTCCGCGACGTGATCGGAGAGCTGCCGTGACCGACCCGACCAACCCCCGCCTGCCGATCCAGGCCGCCACCGGCACCGAGCTGTCGGCCCGGTCGTGGCAGACCGAGGCGCCGCTGCGGATGCTCATGAACAACCTCGACCCCGCCAACGCCGAGAACCCCGCGGACCTCGTGGTCTACGGCGGCACCGGCCGGGCGGCCCGCAGCTGGGAGGCCTACGACGCGCTGGTCGAGACCCTGCGCACCCTCGAGGACGACGAGACGCTGCTCGTGCAGTCGGGCAAGCCCGTCGGCGTCCTGCGGACCCACGCCTGGGCGCCGCGGGTGCTGATCGCCAACTCCAACCTGGTCGGCGACTGGGCCACCTGGGAGGAGTTCCGCCGGCTCGAGCACCTCGGGCTCACGATGTACGGCCAGATGACCGCCGGCTCGTGGATCTACATCGGCACCCAGGGCATCCTCCAGGGGACGTTCGAGACGTTCGCCGCGGTCGCCGACAAGCGGTACGACGGCACCCTGGCCGGCACCATCACCCTGACCGCGGGCCTCGGTGGCATGGGCGGGGCGCAGCCGCTCGCCGTGACCATGAACGACGGCGTCGCGATCTGCATCGAGTGCGACCAGCACCGGATCGACCGCCGCCTGGAGACGCGCTACCTCGACGAGCAGGCCGACGACCTCGACGACGCCGTGGCCCGCGCGCTCGCGGCCCGCGAGGAGCGGCGGCCGCTGTCGATCGCCGTCCTGGGGAACGCCGCCGAGCTGGTGCCGGCCCTGCTGGAGCGTCACCTCGACCGGCTCGAGGCGGGTCACGGCCCGCTGATCGACATCGTCACCGACCAGACCTCCGCCCACGACCCGCTGGCCTACCTGCCGGTGGGTACCGCCTTCGCCGACTGGGACCGTGAGCGCGAGGAGGACCCGCGCGGCTTCACCAAGCGCGCGCAGGAGTCGATGGCGGTGCACGTGCGGGCGATGGTGGAGTTCCAGGACTCCGGGGCCGAGGTCTTCGACTACGGCAACTCGATCCGCGATGAGGCCCGCAAGGGCGGCTACGACCGGGCCTTCGCGTTCCCGGGCTTCGTGCCGGCCTACATCCGGCCGCTGTTCTGCGAGGGCAAGGGCCCCTTCCGCTGGGCGGCACTGTCCGGCGACCCGGCCGACATCGCTGCCACCGACCGGGCGATCCTCGAGCTCTTCCCCGACGACGAGAAGCTGCGCAAGTGGATCACCATGGCCGGCGAGCGGGTCGAGTTCCAGGGGCTGCCGGCGCGCATCTGCTGGCTGGGCTACGGGGAGCGCCACCGGGCCGGCCTGAAGTTCAACGAGATGGTGGCCTCCGGCGAGCTGAAGGCGCCGATCGTGATCGGCCGCGACCACCTCGACTGCGGCTCGGTCGCCTCGCCGTACCGCGAGACCGAGGGCATGCTCGACGGCTCCGACGCCATCGCCGACTGGGCGATCCTCAACGCGCTCGTCAACACGGCCTCGGGTGCCACCTGGGTGTCCTTCCACCACGGCGGCGGCGTCGGCATGGGCCGGTCGCTGCACGCCGGCCAGGTCTGCGTGGCCGACGGCACCGAGCTGGCGGCGCAGAAGATCGAGCGGGTCCTCACCAACGACCCGGGCATGGGCGTCATCCGCCACGTCGACGCGGGCTACGACCGCGCGGCCGAGGTCGCCGCCGAGCGCGGCGTCCACGTCCCCATGCAATCCCCCACCAGCTGACCCGTCACTTCTGCAGGCTCGAACCGGGCCGACCCGTCACTTGCGCAGCTTCGATCGCGGGTGAGCCGTCACTCCGGCAGGTCCTGCATCCGGTGCCTGCGTCGGCGTCGACAGGTCTGGGACAGTGGGGGTGTGGCGCACCCGCAGATGTTCGACGACGCCGACCCGTTCCTGGCCCGGGTGCGCGAGCTCGCGCTGGCCCTCCCGGACGCCGCGGAGAAGGTCTCGCACGGCCGACCTGCGTTCTTCACCACCAAGGTGTTCGCCTACTACGGGTGGTCGGTCAAGGCGGACGGCGAGTGGGTGCAGCGGCCTCACTGCGTGGTCGTCCTGCTCGACCCGGGCGAGCGGGAGGCGCTGCTGGCGGACGAGCGGAGCTTCGTGCCGCCCTATCTCGGTGGTGCGGGCTGGCTGGGTGTCGACCTCGACCTGACTGACGAGGCGAGCGTGAACGACGTCGACTGGGACGAGGTCGCCGAGCTGCTCGACGCGAGCTACCGGATGACCGCCGGCCCCCGGCGCGTGGCGGCGCTCGAGCAGCGCGGGTGAGTCAGGTGCGGCGCGCGGCCGCGACGGCCGCGGGCAGCCGACCGAGCAGCCAGGGCAGCAGGGTGCCAAGCTCGTACGCCGACGCCGGCTCGGTCGCCCGCCGGATCCGGTCGAAGGTGTCGGCCTGGAACACCAGGTCGGCCACGGGCGCGAGCCGGATCGCGTCGTCCACCCGGGCGTGCGGGAACGCGGCCCGCCACGGCGCGACGAAGGCGTCGATGAGCTCGTGGTCGGGTGGGTGCCGGTCGTCGAAGAGGGCGAGGTGGCAGCCGTCGAGGAACGGGTGGCTGATGCAGGCGTCGGTGAGGTCGTAGACCCGCAGCGCCGTGCCGTCCCAGGCGACGTTGCCGACGTGGAGGTCACCGTGGGCGAGCGTGTCGGGGATCCCGCACGCCCACAGCTCCCGCACCATCGCCGCGGCCTCGTCGGCCACGTCGAGGATCGCCACCAGCTCGTCGGGGGCGAGGCCCGGCAGGTCGGTGGCGGCGTCCAGCACCGTGCGGAAGTCGCGGACCATCACCTCCGCGTCGCGGACCAGCCCGCCGGCGGCGCGCAGGTCGTCGAGCATCCGCAGCGAAGCGATCTGGACCTCGGCCCACCGCGTTGCGAGCGCCGGGCCGGCGCCCTCCGCGCGGCTGCCCTCGGTCGCGCCTCCCATCTCCTCCATCAGCAGCCAGCCGCGCTCCTCGTCCACGGCGACCAGGACCGGCACGTCGTCGGGGAAGTGGCGTCCGATCGCGCGGTGGATCGCCCCCTCGGCCCGGAACAGGTCGCAAGGGGCCTTGAACCACAGCTCACCGTCCGACGTCGGGATCCGCAGGACCGTCGACAGCGACCAGGTGCGCACCAACCGCATCACGCCCGTACGCCGGCGGCCGGCCCGGTCGAGCGCCGCGTCGACCCACGCCTCGACGGCGTCGTACCAGCCCGGCCGGAACCACGCCGGACGGAGCGCGGGCGGGTCCACCTCGTGCTCCCGGACGCAGCGGGCCACGACCTCACCCACCTCGCCGACCTGGCCCGACAGCTCCGCCAGCGGGACCCACCGTCCCGGGGGCAGCGGCAGCGCGCGACAGCCGACCACGGCGAGGTAGCGCCGGGCCGCCAGCCGGACGACGGGGGCCAGGAAGACGTCGGCACCGACCAGCTCGAGCGCGAGCCGGTAGCCGTCGTCGGAGTCGTCCTCACCGAGCTCCTGCTCCGGCAGCAGCCCGGCGTCGGTGACGAGCACCTTCCCCTCGTGGGCGAGGGCGACCTGCTGCACCGCGGACATGCCGCCGATCGTGGCAGAGCCGGCGCCCGGTGTCGCCGGACTTGGGGTCAGTCCTGCAGGGCCACGATCGCCTCGTGGACCGCGAGGGTGCGGCGGGCCGATTCGACGTGGAGGTTCTCGATCATCCGGCCCCGGTAGGTGACCACCCCCGAGTCGCGGGCCTCCCAGGCCTCGAGGATGCCGCGGGCGTCCTCGACCGCCTCCCCGCTCGGGGCGAACGTCTCGTTGGCGCCCTCGACCTGGCCGGGGTGGATGAGGGTCTTGCCGTCGAAGCCCATCTCGCGTCCCTGCCGGCACTCGGCCAGGAAGCCGTCGGCGTCCTTCACGTCGTTGTAGACGCCGTCGAGGATCGCCTTGCCGCTCGCCCGGGCGGCGAGCAGCCCCAGCCCGAGCCCGGGGAGCAGCGGCTGGCGGCCGGGCACGTGCTCGGCGTAGAGCTCCTTGACGAGGTCGTTGGTGCCCATGACGAGCACGGTGAGCCGGTCGGCGGCCGAGGCGATCTCCTCGGCGTGCAGCATGGCGGCCGGCGTCTCGAGCATCGCCCAGAGCTTGGTGTGGTCGGGAGCGTCGTGGCCGGCCATGGCCTCCACCAGGGCGAGCACGGCATCGGCGCTGTCGACCTTCGGGACGACGATCGCGTCGGGCCCGGCGGCGCAGGCGGCCGCCAGGTCGTCGGCGTGCCAGGCGGTGTCGGCGCCGTTGACCCGGATGGTCACCTCGCGCCGCCCGTACTCGCCGGAGGCCACCGCCGCGCAGGCTGCGTCCCGGGCGGCGGGCTTGTCGTCGGGGGCGACCGCGTCCTCGAGGTCGAGGATCAGGCCGTCGCAGGGGATGCCCTTCGCCTTCTCCAGCGCGCGGGCGTTGGACGAGGGCATGTAGAGGACGGAGCGGCGCGGCCGGAGGACCCCGTCGTCGGCGGTCACTCCGCCACCTCGATGGCGTCGTAGGCCGCCTTGAGCTCGGGGTCGATCTCGGCCAGCTGCTCGGCGAGCTCGACCATGACCAGGCACTGCTTGAGGGAGGCGTCGTCCTCCATCTTCCCGTCGAGCATCACCGCACCGGTGCCGTCGCCCATCGCGGCCACGACCCGGCGGGCGTGGCGGATGTCGTCGACGCTGGGGCTGAACACCCGGTTGGCGATGGCGATCTGCTTGGGGTGCAGGCTCCAGGTGCCGACGCAGCCGAGCAGGAACGCGTTGCGGAACTGGTCCTCGGTCGCGACCTCGTCGGAGATGTCTCCGAACGGCCCGTAGTAGGGGTAGATGCCGTGCATCGCGCAGGCGTCCACCATCCGCGCGATCGTGTAGTGCCACAGGTCCTGCTGGTAGGTCGTGCGCGCCTGGTCGGGCTGCTCCGGGTCCGGGTCCTGGCGCACCAGGTAACCGGGATGGCCACCGCCGACGCGCGTGGTCTTCATCCGGCGGTCGGCGGCGAGGTCGGCGGGACCGAGCGAGAGACCCTGCATCCGGGGGCTGGCACCGCAGATCTCCTCGACGTTGGCGACGCCGCGGGCGGTCTCCAGGATGGCGTGGACCAGCAGCGGGCGCTGCAGTCCGGCCCGGGCCTCGAGCTGGGCCAGCAGCCGGTCGACGTAGTGGATGTCCTCCGCGCCCTGCACCTTCGGCACCATGATCACGTCGAGCTTGTCGCCAATCTCGGTGACCAGCGTCGTGAGGTCCTCGAGCACCCACGGGCTGTCGAGGGCGTTGATCCGGGTCCAGAGCTGGGTGGGGCCGAAGTCGGTCGCCTGTGCGATCTTCACCAGCCCGGCGCGGGCGGCCTCCTTGCGGTCGGCCTTGACGGCGTCCTCGAGGTTGCCGAGGAGGACGTCGACCTTGCCGACCATGTCCGGGACCTTGCCGGCCATCTTCTCGTTGCTCGGGTCGAAGAAGTGGATGGCCCGGCTCGGCCGCGCCGGGATCGAGCGCAGCGGCTCGGGGGCGCCCACGGCGAGGGGCCGGAAGAAGTCCTTGGCGGGTCGCATGCCGCGGAACCTAGCAGCGGCCTCGCCGGCGTCGGTATGACCAACCCGACACCCGGGAGAGCCAGCCGCGACGCCGCCCTGGAACCACCTCCGGAGTCGCCACCGAGGCGGACCTGCGCGCCTCGCGACGCTCGCGCCAGCGCTCGACCTCGGCGTCGACGTCGCGGGGCATGGTCACCAGGGGCGGGCCGTCGACGGGCGTGTAGCGCGCCCGGATCACCCGCGCGTTGAAGTCCTCGAGCTCCTCGCGCACCTGCCGCTCGGCCGAGATCGTGTCGAGCTTCCCGTCCAGCTCGGCGTCGTCCTTGCGCAGCTGCAGCGCGGGCGGCAGCACACCGGTGATCCGCTCCCGCTCGACGAGCTGCTTGAGCCACCAGTCGCCGTCGTGCTGCTGCCCCAGCCCCTCGATCGGCTTGCCCGCCCCCGGCAGGTGGTCGAAGTCGCCGCGGGCCATCGCCTGCTGCACCTGGAGGTCGACCCAGGTCTGCTGCTGCTGGATCCGTCGGCGGGCCGCGGCACGATCAGCCGCCCGCGAGGGCGGCTCGCGGCGCTCGTCGTCCGGGCCGGCCATGCCCCCAGTGTGCCCGCCGCCGGGTCGCGGGGCGTGGACGGAGGGTCACCACCGACCGCGGTGGACCACCTCAGCTGTCGGCACGCGCCGGCGGGTCGACGCAGAGCCACGCGCGCCCACTCCGTCGGCCGGGTGGCCGATGGTGATCGCGCCGATCGGGTCGTGGCTGTCGGGGATGGCGAACTCGCGTCGTACGTCGTCCTGCCGGTGGGCCGGGATGCCGAAGAACAGCGCCCCCAGGCCGGCGTCGACGACGGTCTGCAGGATCAGCAGGCTGGCCATCGCGGTGTCGA
Source organism: Nocardioides coralli (assembly GCF_019880385.1). NCBI lineage: Bacteria > Bacillati > Actinomycetota > Actinomycetes > Propionibacteriales > Nocardioidaceae > Nocardioides > Nocardioides coralli. The sequence goes on along the minus strand of NZ_CP082273.1, from coordinate 3,228,685 downwards.
GGTGCCAGTAGGGCATCGGCCAGCGCGACTCGTCGCGGTCCGCCCACCCCTTGTCGGGCTCGGCGTAGCGGTCGAGGTAGGCGGCCTTGCTGGAGCACGGGATCACGATGACGGGAGCCGGCAGCATGCCGCGCAGCCACCGGTCGGGGTCGGCCAGGGCGGCGGGATCGGTGCTCGCCTCCCAGTAGCGGCGTACGGCGTCGGGCTGGTCGAGCAGCACGAACGCCCAGCCCTGGCTGAACCCGGCGCTGGGGGCCCGGGTGGCGTTGTGCAGCGCCCGGTCGACGACCGCCGGGTCGACCGGCTCGTCGGTGTAGCTGCGCACCATCCGGCGCCGGTCCACGACCTCCTGGAACTCCATGGCGGCAGGGTGCCACGTCTCGCATCCGAGACCGGGGCCGTGGGTCCGTGCTTGTGCGGGGGCACCCGCGGGCGCTGGACTGGTGCCATGGGCTTCGAGGAGATGTGGGCCGACCTCGCGCCGATCGGGCGGTCGGCCACGAGCGGCGGGTACTTCCGGCAGCCGTGGACCAGCACCGACGCCGAGCTCCGCGCTTGGTTCGCCGAGCAGGCGGGAGCCCGTGACCTCCACGTCGAGCCCGACCTGGTGGGGAACCTGGTGGCGTGGTGGCAGCCGCCGGCCGCCGAGGGTCCTGCGGTCCTGACCGGCTCCCACCTGGACTCGGTGCTCGACGGCGGTGCCTTCGACGGGCCGCTCGGCGTGGTCTCCGCGTTCGCGGCGGTCGACCTGCTGCGGTCGCGTGGCTTCGTGCCCACCCGCCCGATCGGGGTCGCCGCCTTCGTCGAGGAGGAGGGGTCGCGGTTCGGGTTGGCGTGCCTGGGGTCGCGGCTGGCCACCGGTGCAACCACGTGGGAGCAGGCCAGGGACCTGCGGGACCGCGACGGCGTGCGGCTCCGCGACGCGGTCGAGGCGGCCGGCTTCGGCGTGGCCGACGACCCCACATGGCGGGGCCTGTTCGACGGGAGGATCGGTTGCTACGTGGAGCTCCACGTCGAGCAGGGGCGCGACCTGGTCGACCGCGGCGCGGCTGTGGGGGTCGCTAGCGGGATCTGGCCGCACGGACGCTACCGCTTCGACTTCACCGGGGAGGCCAACCACGCCGGCACCACACGGATGGAGGACCGGCGAGACCCCATGCTCAGCTATGCGATGACGGCGCTGGCGGCCAACAAGCAGGCCCGGCTCGCCGACGCGCGGGCCACCTTCGGGCGGGTGCACGTCGAGCCCAACGGCACCAACGCCGTGCCCTCGCGGGTGACGGCCTGGCTGGACGCGCGGGCCGACACCGAGGAGGAGGTCGCCTCCCTCGTCGACGCGGTGACCCGGCAGGCGACCGAGCGGGCCGGGCGTGACGGCACGACCCTGGAGGTCACCGCCGAGTCGGTGTCGGGACTGGTCTCCTTCGACCCCGACCTGGCCGCCCGGATCGCCGCCGACCACGCCGAGGGTGACTGGCCGATCATCCCGACCGCAGCCGGCCACGACGCCGGGATCCTGTCGGCGGCGGGAGTCCCGACGGCGATGCTCTTCGTGCGCAACCCGACAGGGGTGTCCCACTCGCCGGAGGAGCACGCGGCCACGGCCGACTGCCTGGTCGGCGTCTCGGCCCTGGCCGACACCCTCGAGCGGCTGGCGTCGTGACGGCGTACCTCCTCGAGCGGGCGTTGGTCGACGGCGCGGTCCACGACGGCGTGCTGGTCGAGATCACGGACGGCCGCTTCACGCGCGTCGAGGTTGTCGGGGGATTTCCCACGTTGTCCGGTGTTGCAACGCCTGACAACGTCGGGTTTCCCCGGCCGACCGGGGAAACCGCGATCCCCCTGACCGGCCTCACCCTCCCCGGGTTCGCCAACACCCACAGCCACGCCTTCCACCGGGCGCTGCGGGGCCGGACCCAGCGCGAGCGGGGCACCTTCTGGACCTGGCGGGACCAGATGTACGCCGTCGCCGACCGGCTCGACCCGGGGACGTACTTCGACCTGGCCCGCGCGGTCTACCGCGAGATGGTGGCCGCGGGCATGACCGCCGTCGGCGAGTTCCACTACCTCCACCACCAGCCCGACGGCACGCCGTACGCCGACCCCAACGAGATGTCGCACGCCCTGGTCGCGGCCGCGCGCGAGGCGGGGATCCGGCTCACCCTCCTCGACACCTGCTACCTCTCCGCCGGCTTCGGCGAGCCCGTCGCGGGCGTGCAGCGCCGCTTCAGCGACGGCGACGTCGACCGCTGGCGCGAGCGCGTCGACGCGATGCCGGACGACGGCGTCGTCCTCGGGGCTGCGATCCACTCCGTCCGTGCCGTGCCCGCGGAGGCGATGCCCGCGGTCGCGGAGTGGGCGCAGGGTCGGCCTCTCCACGTGCACGTCAGCGAGCAGGTCGCCGAGAACCAGGCCTGCGTCGCGACGTACGCCCGCACCCCCACCGAGCTGCTCGCCGACCACGACGTCCTCGGGCCGATGACCACCGCCGTCCACGCCACCCACCTCGTCGAGGACGACGTGCGCATGCTCGCCGAGCCCGGTGCGTACGCCGGCTTCTGCCCGACCACGGAGCGCGACCTCGGCGACGGCATCGGTCCCGGCCGCCGACTGCACGAGGCCGGGGTCCGGCTGACCCTCGGCAGCGACAGCCACGCGGTGGTCGACCCGTTCGAGGAGATGCGCGCCCTCGAGCTCGACGAGCGGCTGGCCACCCAGCAGCGCGGCCACTGGACGGCGACCGAGCTGCTCGACGTCGCGACCGTCCAGGGCCACCGGTCCCTCGGCTGGGACGACGCGGGGGCGATCGCGGTGGGACAGCGGGCAGACCTGGTGACGGTCGACACCACCAGCCCCCGGACGGCCGGCAGCGGCGCCGACGAGCACACGGCGGTCTTCGCCGCGTCGGCGGCCGACGTCACGCACGTCGTCACCGACGGCCGGGTCGTGTTCCGGCAGGGGGACGGCGAGGAGGTCGGGCGCGAGCTCGACGAGGCGATCGGGAGGCTGTGGTCATGAGCACCGGGACGAGCGCGGGAACCAGCACCGTCATCACCAACATCGGCGAGCTGACCACCAACGCACCCGACGGGCCGCTGCACGACGCCGCGGTCGTGGTCGAGGGCAGCACGGTCGCCTGGGTGGGTCCGGCCACCGAGGCGCCCGCCGCCGACCAGCACGTCGATGCCGGGGGCCGTGCGGTGATCCCCGGCTTCGTCGACAGCCACAGCCACCTCGTCTTCGCCGGCGACCGCGCCGCGGAGTTCGCGGCCCGGATGGCGGGAGAGTCCTACGCCGCCGGCGGCATCCGGACCACCGTCGCGGCGACGCGCGCCGCGACGGACGAGCAGCTCACCAGCCACGTCGCCCGGCTCGTCGCCGAGATGCGCCGGCAGGGCACCACGACGATCGAGATCAAGAGCGGCTACGGGCTCTCCGTCCACGACGAGGCCCGCAGCCTGGCCGTGGCGCGGCAGTTCACCGACGAGACGACCTTCCTCGGCGCGCACGTGGTCCCCGCGGACGCGGACCCGTCGGCGTACGTCGACCTGGTGACGGGTCCGATGCTGGAGGCCGCCGTGCCCCACGCGCGCTGGATCGACGCGTTCTGTGAGGAGGGGGCCTTCGACGTCGACCAGGCCCGCGCCGTGCTGCGGGCGGGTGAGGCCGCCGGGCTGCGCGGTCGGCTCCACGCCAACCAGCTCAGCTACGGCGGCGGGGTCCGGCTCGCCGCCGAGCTGGGGCTGGCGGCCGTGGACCACTGCACCTACCTCACCGACGACGACGTGGACGCGCTCGCCGACAGCGGGACCGTCGCGACCCTGCTCCCGGGCGTGGAGTTCTCGACCCGGCAGCCCTACCCCGACGCGCGGCGGCTCCTCGACGCCGGCGTCACGGTCGCGCTGGCCAGCGACTGCAATCCGGGCTCGTGCTTCACCTCCTCGGTGCCGCTCTGCATCGCGCTGGCGGTGCGCGAGATGGGCATGACTCCGGCCGAGGCGCTGTGGGCAGCCACGGCCGGCGGCGCCCGGGCGCTGCGGCGCGACGACGTCGGCGTCCTGGCCCCCGGGAAGCGGGCCGACCTGGTGCTGCTCGACGCCCCGTCGCACGTGCACCTCGCCTACCGCCCGGGCGTCCCCTTGGTCGCGGGGGTCTGGGAGGGCGGTCGACCCGCCTGACCGGCCATCTGAGGTAGTCGCTCCCGCGAGATAGGGCACGCGCCCGATGGAGGGCCCTACCTCAGGGAGCGAATCTCGACCTCGTCACACGGATGAACGAGGAGCGAGAGAGATGCACCAGAACACCAACCCGTACCTGGACTACGAGCTGGCCTACCGCAGGGAGCGGATGCTGGAGGCCGGGACCGGCCGCCGTTCGGGCACCCGCAGGACCCGGTGGGCCCGCCCGGGCCGCCGGACGCGCTGAGAAGCGCCGCGCGTGATGACGGCGAGCCACGCCATGATGGACGGCGTGGCGACCCACACCAGCAGCGTCCTCGTCGGCCGCGACACCGAGCTCGACCAGCTCGTGGCGTGGCTCGACGAGGACCGCCGCGCCGAGCATCCGCGCGCCTCCTCGGTGCTCGTCGCCGGCGATGCCGGCGTCGGCAAGACCCGCCTGCTCACGGAGACCCGCGACCGCGTGGTCGCCGACGGCTGGCGCGTCGTGGCCGGCCACTGCCTCGACCTCGGTGAGAGCGCCCTGCCCTACCTCCCCTTCTCCGAGATCCTCGACCGGCTCGTGAGGGAGCTGCCCGACACCGTGGCCCTGGTGACCGAGCGACAGCCGACGCTCGCCCGGTTGCTGCCGGGCCGCCGGACCCTGGCCGAGGTGACCGACGAGCACGCCGCCGTCGACCGGTCGGCGCTCTTCGACGCCGTGCGGTCGCTGCTCGAGGAGGCGGCCCGCGACGCCCCGCTCCTGGTGGTCGTGGAGGACACCCACTGGGCCGACCAGTCCACCCGCGAGCTCCTCAGCTACCTGTTCACCCGCGAGTTCGCCGCCCCCGTCACGCTCGTCGTCTCCTACCGCAGCGACGACCTCCACCGCCGCCACCCGCTGCGCCGGCAGGTCGCGGAGTGGTCACGTCTCCCCGCCGTACGTCGCCTGCCGCTCGTGCCGCTGAGCGACGAGTCGGTGCTGCGTCTCATCGACGAGCTCGCCCCACCCGGTCTGGCCGCGGGCGACCGTGACGACATCGTCGACCGCGCGGAGGGCAACGCGTTCCTCGTCGAGGAGCTGATCAGCGCCGCCGTCGAGCCCGGGAGGTCGGTGCCGACCGACCTCGCCGAGGTCCTCCTGGTCCGGCTCGACCGGCTCGACGACGCCGCGCGTCAGGTCGTCCGGACCGCCAGTGTGGCCGGTCGCCGGGTGAGCCACGACCTGCTCGCGGCCGCCTCGGGGCTCGACCTGTCCGCGCTCGACGAGGGGCTCCGGCAGGCGGTCGAGATGAACATCCTGGTCCCCACCGGCGAGGACTACGCCTTCCGTCACGCCCTTCTCGGCGAGGCGGTCTACGACGACCTCCTGCCGGGTGAGCGGGTCCGCCTGCACGCCGCGTTCGCGAGCGCGCTCCAGGACGGCGACGCCACCGGTACCGCGGCCGAGCTGGCGCGCCACTCGCGGCTCGCCCACGACCTCACCACCGCGCTGCACGCCTCGATCCGCGCCGGCCACGACGCGCTCGCTGTCGGTGGCCCCGACGAGGCCGTCACCCACTACACGCAGGCCCTCGCGCTGCTCTCGGAGCCGCGACGGGCGGGTGAGCTCGATGTCGACCGGTCCCGGCTGGTGGCCAACCTCGCCGAGGCGCTGACCGCGGCCGGCAGTGTGCAGCGCGCCGCGTCGCTGCTGGCCGAGGAGCTCGACGCGTTGCCGGCGGACGCCCCCGACTCCTGGCGCGCGCGGATGCTCGCGGTGCGCGCGGCGGTGCTGCTGCTGACCGAGAGCGACCAGGACCCGGCGGAGCTGAGCGCCGAGGCGCTGCGCCTGGTCACGTCCTCCGACGGCGTGGAGCGGGCGCGCGTGCTGACCATCCACGCCCGCATCCTCGCTTCCTTCGGACGCTTCGAGGAGGCCGAGCCGTTCGCGATGGAGGCCCTCGCGCTGGCCGACCGGCTCGACCTGCCCGAGCTCGCGCTCGACCTCACGATCACCCTGAGCCAGACCCGCCACGTCGGACCTCGCGCCAGCCTCCGCAGCGCCCTCGCGGAGTCGATCGAGCGGGCCCGCGAGACGGGGGTGGCGGGAGCCGAGCTGCGGGCCCACTTCCTGATGGGCCGCTCCTACGAGGACCACGCCGACTGGGAGAACGCCGCCGAGTCGTTCCGCCGGGCGCTCGTCCTCGCCGAGAAGGCCGGTATCCCCTTCGCCCCCTACGGCTTCGACGCCCGGTGGCACCTCGTGTTCGGGCTGGTGGTCCGCGGCGCGTGGGAGGACGCGCTGGCGTTGCTGGCGGAGGTGCGCAACCCGCCCGTCATCCCGGCGGCGCTGCTCGACCTGTTCAGGCTGAAGATCCGTCAGGCCCGGGGGGAGGACGTCGCCGAGCCTGCGCGTGAGCTGCGGCGCCTGTGGCGCGAGGAGGGCATGATCGCCGTCCACTCGACCGCCCTCGAGATGGTCGCGGCCGGGCGGGCCGGTGATGCCGACGGTGTGCTCGCGGCCTACGACGAGGCCGTCGCCGTGCTGTCCTCGTTGTGGCAGCCGTGGTTCGGCGCCCGGATCCGCATGGCAGCGGTCGCGCTGGGAGCGCTCGCACCGATCCTGCCCGGGCTGCCGGCCGAGGACCGGGCTCGTCACCTCGCCCGGGCCGAGGAGCTCCACGGGGAGGGCCACCGCACGCTGGAGCGCCGTCCCGACCATGCCGGGTTCTGGGGACCGGAGGGGCAGGCGTGGATGAAGCTGCTCGACGCCGAGATGCTGCGGCTCCGCTGGCTGGCCGGCGAGCCGCCTCCGCTCTGGGCACTGGTCGACGCCTGGCGCGACGCGGAGGCCCTCTTCGTCGACTTCGGCGACGCCCACCAGCTGGCCTGCGTCCGCACCGTGCTCGCCTCGATCCTGCGCAGCGGCGGCGACGCCGCGGCCGCGCGCGAGGTCGCCGACCTCGCCCGAGCAGGTGCCGAGGCACTCGGCGCGGTGCCGCTGCTCGACGAGCTGCGCGACCTCGGGTCGCGCCCGGGCCGGAGCTCGGTGGCGAGCGTGCAGCTCACTCCCCGCGAGTCCGAGATCCTCACGCTCGTCGCCGACGGGCGCACCAACGGCGAGATCGGCAGGCAGCTCTACATCGCCACCAAGACGGTCTCGGTCCACGTGTCCAACATCCTGGCCAAGCTCGGCGCCGGCAGCCGCACCGAGGCGGCCGCGATCGCCCGGCGCCGGGGGCTCCTCGGCTGACCCGGCTTCACCCCCGGGAGGGTGGTCGCTCTCCCAGCGGCTCGGTAGGTTCGCCGTACGGGCGGACCGGCCGCCCGACCACCCCAGGAGGCTCGATGACTCCCGACGACCAGGGCAACCCGCTCAGCGACGACGACATGACCACCGGAGGTGGGCCCACGGCCTCCTCGATGCCCTCCGACGCGGACGCGACCGACGGCGACGCCGACGGCACCGACGGCGACGCGCACGACGCGAGCGACGGCGACGCGGACGGCACCGACGGCGACGCGACCGACGCCAGTGACGGCGACGCGGACGGAACTGACGGCGACGCGACCGACGCCAGTGACGGCGACGCGGACGGAACTGACGGCGACGCCGACGGCACCGACGGCGATGCGGCCGACGCCAGCGACGGCGACGCGGACGGGACTGATGCCTGAGTGGCCCTGAACGCCCTCGACCTCCTCAGCGGTGACGCCCAGACCTTTGTCGCGAAGGTCTGGGCGACCCGCGTCCACATCCACCACACCGAGCCCGAGCGGCTCGTGGGGATGCTCTCCCTCGACGACGTCGACCACCTGCTGACCGAGACGGCGATCCGCACACCCTCGGTCAGGCTCGCCAAGGACGGCTCGGTGCTCCCCGAGTCCGGGTACACCCGCCGGGGCGCCTCGCTCGCCGGCAAGGCCCTCACCGGGCTGGTCGACGCGCGCCGCCTCCTGGAGCAGGTCGAGGACGGTGCGACCGCGGTGCTGCAGGGGCTTCACCGCTACTGGCCGCCGCTGCGCGACCTCGTCGCCGAGCTCGAGCTCGAGCTCGGCCACCCCTGCCAGGCCAACGCCTACCTCACCCCGCCGGGCGCCCAGGGCTTCGCCGTGCACTCCGACAGCCACGACGTCTTCGTCTTCCAGACCCACGGCGACAAGCGCTGGGAGGTCCACACGGAGGACCGCGTCGACGACGTGCTCCTCGAGCCCGGCGTCTCGATGTACCTGCCGACCGGCACGCCGCACGCCGCTCGGTCCCAGGAGTCGATGTCGCTCCACGTGACGCTCGGCATCAACCAGCTCACGTGGCGCACCCTGGTGGAGCGCAGCCTCGCGGGCGTCCTGGCCCGGGTGCCCGACAGCCACCTGCCCGCCGGCTACCTCGACGACCCCGACGCCCTCGTCGCCGGGCTCCGCGAGCAGCTGACCGCGGTCGCCGACGACGTACGCCGGCTCGACCCCGAGGTCGCCGGGATGGCCCACGTCGAGCGGTTCCTCTCCCACCGCGGCACCCGGCTCGCCGGGGGCCTGCGCGACCTGGCGTCGCTCGACCGGCTCGACGACACCACGCGGCTCGTCCGCCGCGTCGGACATCCCTGCGTGCTGGTCGACACCGCCGACGGGCTGCGTGTGCTGCTCGGCGACCGGACCCTCGACGTCCCCGGCTACCTGCGACCCGCCCTCGAGCAGGTCCGCGCCGCCGAGGAGCTGTCGCCGGGTGACCTGGCCGGTCACCTCGACCCCGAGAGCCGCCTGGTGCTCTGCCGGCGGCTGGTCCGCGAGGGCCTGCTGCGGGTCGTGGGGTGACCGACTCGTTCCGCTGCGCGTTGGCCAGTGGCCTGCGCGGCGACGACCAGGCCGGCACCGCCTCGACGGTGCGGGCCTTCCTGCTCGTGGAGAACCCCGGTCCGTGGGGCCTCGACGCGGTCCGCGACAACCGCATGCCCGAGGCGGTCAAGCGCCCCCTGGCGGACGCTGCGCGGGCAGCGGGCGTGCGCATCAACCTGGTCCGGCGCCACCGCCGGGCGGCGCCCCGGCACGGGTTCCGGGTATTCGCGGCCTACGCCCACCCCCACCGGCCCTGGCTCGAGACCACGCAGCTCGAGGACGCCGAGCAGCTGCTCGATCTCGACCTCGCGGCCCTCGGCGCGGGTCGCTCGACCGGTCTCGAGGTGACCGCCGACCCGGTCCTCGGGGTGTGCACCCACGGTCGGCACGACGCCTGCTGCGCCGAGCGTGGACGACCGGTGGCGGCGGCACTGGCCGCCGCCCACCCCGACCTCGCCTGGGAGATCTCGCACATCGGCGGTGACCGGTTCGCCGGCAACGCGCTCTTCCTGCCGCACGGGCTCTACTACGGACGGCTCGACGCGGTCTCGGCCGTCGCAGTGGCCGGCTCCCACCTCTCCGGCGAGGTCGACCTCGACCACCTGCGCGGCCGGTCCGGTTACCCGATGCCGGTGCAGGCCGCCGAGATCGCCCTGCGTCGTCAGCTGGGCGAGACCCGGCTCGACGCCGTCAGGCTCCGGTCGCGGCGCCGCGGCGAGGACGGCGTGCTGCACGTCGTCTTCGACGTCGGCGGGGTGGGCTGGCAGCTGGCCGTCCGCACGAGCCACGGCGGGCCGCAGCAGCTGACCTGCCGCGCCGCCCGCACCAGCCCCGTGCCACGGCACGAGGTCATCGACGTACGTCGGCTGCCCTGACGACCGCTCGCGCCGCGGCCCTTCCGGCCCCACTCGCGTACTCGTAGTATGCCGAGCATGTCGATGCTCGAGGACGACATCACCAGGGCCACCCAGCGACGCCTGGAGAGGATGCAGCCCTTCGGCGGCGCCGCCCCGCCAGCGGTCGACGCCGGCGTGCTGCCGCCCGGACCCCACTGGCCGTGGCTCGCCCAGAGCGTGGCGCTGCTCCGCTTCCGCCACTCCTCCGTGCCGTGGCTCCACCGTCGTTACGGCGACGTCTTCACGGTGAGGATCCTCCCGAAGGGCCAGCCCCTCGTGCTGTTCACCCGGCCCGAGCACGCCAAGGAGATCTTCGCCGGCGACCCCGAGATCTTCCACGCCGGCAAGGGCAACGCGATCCTCGGCCCGATCATGGGCGAGCACTCGCTGCTCCTGCAGGACGGCGGTGAGCACAAGCGCGCCCGACGGCTGCTGATGCCGGCGTTCAACGGTCACGCGCTGCGCGGCTACCGCGACCTGGTGGCCGAGGTCGCCAGGTCGGAGGTGTCGGGCTGGCGGCCGGGTCAGACCCTCCGGGCCCTCGACCGGATGAACGCGTTGACGCTCGAGGTGATCCTGCGGGTCGTCTTCGGCGTCACCGACGAGGAACGCCTGGCCGCTCTGCGTCCTCGCGTGAACCGCACGGTCGACGTCGGCCCGGCCGTGCTGATGGGCTGGGGCTACCCGAGGCTGCAGCGGTTCGGCCCGTGGAAGGCGGCCGTCGACAACTCCTACGCCCTCGACCGGCTGATGTACGACGAGATCCGGGAGCGCCGGAGCGCGCCCGACCTCGCGTCCAGGACCGACGTCCTCTCGCAGCTGATCCTGGTCGACGAGGGGGGCGACCGGCTGACCGACGAGGAGCTCCGCGACCAGCTGGTCACGCTGCTGCTCGCCGGCCACGAGACGACCGCCAGCGCGCTGGCCTGGGCACTCCACGAGGTCGGACGCGACCCCGACCAGCTCGCCCGGGCGCGCGCCGCGGCGCGCGAGGGCGACGACGCCTGGCTCGAGGCGGTGCTGAAGGAGTCGATGCGCCTGCACCCGGTGATCCCGATGGTCGCCCGGACGCTGATGCGACCGGCCACGATCGGTGGCCACGAGCTGCCCGCGGGGGTGACCGTGGGTCCCTCGATCCTGGTGGCGCACGCCCGCGCCGACAACCACGACGATCCCGACCGGTTCCGTCCCGAGCGCTTCGTCGGGCAGAACCCCGCGCCCAACACCTGGATCCCCTTCGGCGGCGGGGTCCGCCGGTGCATCGGCGCGGGGTTCTCGCTGATGGAGGGCGTGGAGGTGCTGCGCGAGGTGTTCACGGCCTACGGCGTCGAGAGCGTCGGCCGCGACCGGCCGCTGGTCCGCAACATCACCAGCGTCCCCCGGCGAGGTGCCCGGATCCGCGTCACCACCTAGCGACGGGCGACCACCGGGTCGGTGGGTCCGCCCGTCTGGACGCGCGGACCCGCAAAATGGGGTGAGGCGCGGCGCGTCCCGGTGCCACCATGACCAGTTGTGACCCTGCGGGACCGGCTGCGCGCGATGCGGATGGACCTCACGCCGCTGCGGGAGTCCCGCGACTTCAGGCTGCTCTTCACCGCCGGCACCGTCTTCTACTTCGGCGCGATGGTCTCCTACGTCGCCATCCCCTTCCAGGTCTACCGGCTCACCGGTTCCAACCTCCTCGTCGGCGCGATCGGCCTGGCCGAGCTCGTGCCCCTGGTCGTCTTCGGCCTGTACGGCGGGGCGCTGGCCGACCACGTCGATCGCCGTCGACTGCTGGTGGCCTGTGGCGTCGCGCAGGCGGTGTTCACCGCGGTGCTGGCGGTCAACGCCTTCCGCGCCGACCCGAGCATCCCGCTGATCTTCGTGATGGCCGGGCTGCTGGCGGCGAGCTCGGCGATGCAGCGTCCCAGCCGCGAGGCGCTGATGCCGCGCACGGTGCGGCACGACCAGATCGCCGCGGCCAACGCGCTCAGCAGCTTCGGCATGCAGATCGGCGTGCTCGTCGGACCGGCCACCGGCGGACTCCTGATCGCCTTCGTCGGCATCGGCTGGTGCTTCGTCGTCGACGTGGTCGGGCTCGTCATCGCCTCGGTGCTGTTCTTCTTGATGCGCCCCTACCCGCACCGCGAGGAGACCACGCCCCCCAGCCTCGCCGGCATCCGCCAGGGGATCGCCTACGCCGTGCGCCGCCGCGACCTGCTCGGCACCTACCTCGTCGACATCGCCGCGATGTTCCTCGCCATGCCGGTGGTGCTGTTCCCGGCCCTGGTCGAGGACATCTTCCGGCGCCCCGAGCTGCTCGGCCTCCTCTACTCCGCCGAGACCGTGGGTGCGATCATCGCCACCGCCTCCAGCGGCTGGATCGGTCGGGTCCACCACCACGGGCGGGCCGTGGTGATCTCGGCGGCGGCGTACGGCGCCTGCATCGGTCTGGCGGGCCTGATGCCGAGCCTGTGGCTGGTCGCCCTGTTCCTCATGCTCTCGGGCACCGCCGACATGATCTCGGGGATCTTCCGCACCACCGTGTGGAACCAGACGATCCCCGAGTCGATGCGCGGTCGCCTCGCGGGGATCGAGATGCTGTCCTACTCCGTCGGGCCGCTCGGCGGCCAGGTGCGAGCGGGTCTCGTGGCCGACCTCTGGTCGGTGCGGGGATCGATCGCCAGCGGCGGCTTCGCCTGCGTCATGGGCGTGGCCATCACCGCCGCGATGCTGCGCGACTTCTGGGACTACGACGAGCGCACCGATCCGCACGCCGTGGCCGAGCGCGAGCGACGGCGTGCGGCCGGAGAGGTCATCGACTCCTGAGCCAGGTCACGTCCACGGAGGCCGCCACGGCCTCGAACACCTCGCACACCGCGAGGTAGTCCTCGCGCCGCACCGTCCCGGTCAGCACCCAGGAGGCTCCGTCGACCAGCCACGTCCACTCCTCGCTGAGCACCTCCACGCCCGCCTCGCGGTGGCCGAGGCGGCGGTAGTGGACGGAGTGACCCTCGACGTCGAAGTCGTCCTCGTCCTCCACCTCCACCACGCAGTACGCCGGCGGCCCACCGGCCCGCAGCTCCAGGCGTGCGGCCGGCCGCTGGTCGGGGGGCGTGGGCGCGGTCGCCGTGGTGACGTGCGAGGAGTGACGTCGTCGCCAGCCGGGCGGCCACACCACCGGGTCAAGTGAGCTCATCGGTCACGCCCCCGAGGCGCAGGCGTCGCCGGGGCCGGGGCGGGGGAGCCGGTCCACCGCCGCGTGCCCCGGGCGGCAGCACCGGTGTCTGCTCCCGCGACCCGGGCCCCGTCTGCGACGACGGGTCGCCGAGGCCGGCCAGGTCGGCCACGACCCCGGCGGCGTCGACGGCCGCGTGGGCCGAGCTGACCGCTCGCCGCCGGAACGCCTCGGCCGCCCGACCCTCGAAGTCGTCGCCGGGCAACCGGGACACCGAGACCAGCACCTCGGCCGCACGCAGCAGCCGGGTGGCCAGCTCGGCCAGCGCCGCGTCGTAGGACGGGGCACTCATGCCCGCCACCGCCGCCGGAGCCGCGCGCACTCCTCGGCCACCGCTTCCTCCCGGCCGGCCACGTCGCGGACCAGGGCGACCAGCCGCTCGGCGATCTGGTGCAGGTCTGCCGCCACGGCCTGGGCGGCGGCTCGCGCCCGGGCGAGCCGAGGATCGTGGCCGACCGGGATCGGCGAGCTCGACACCCAGCGGGCGTGCAGCCGGAGGGTACGTGCCGTGGCGAGCAGGACGTCGGGATCGATCCGGAGGCTCATGGGGAGGAGTCTGCGCCCGCCCGCCGTCGGTCCCGCTGGGCCGGCGTGCAGGCTGTGGACGACCGCCTGCCGGGCGTGCTCGCTCGCGCCGTCGGCTCCGGTGGGCGTCCGTTTGGCGGCGGTGAGGGCCCTCCGTGACAATGAGCGCGTGGCTGACCCCGAGGAGACCCAGGAGCACCCCGTCGCGGCGGGGCTGGTGGCGCTGGTCGGGGTGGCGCTCGTCGTCGGCCTGATCCTCGGCCTGGCGGCCCTGGCAGGGACGCGCGTCATGGGCGTGAGCGACGAGGCCACCACGGGCTCGACCCGGGGCGGCGAGGTGTCGATGTACCTGCCGCAGCCGCAGAAGACCACCGCCGACAGCGGTCCCGAGATCACCCTGGGCCCGGGTCAGCAGGCCAGTGGCAAGGGTGAGAAGAAGCCGAAGGACAAGAAGTCCGAGAAGAAGCAGAAGAAGACCATCTCGCTCTCGGCCAGCCAGACCTCGGTCTCGCCGATGGAGCAGATCGACCTCACCGGCGTCTACCCCGGTGGTGAGGGGGCGATCCTGCAGGTGCAGCGCTTCGAGGGCGGCAAGTGGAGGGACTTCCCGGTGACCGCCACGGTCCGCGACCAGACCTTCTCCACCTACGTCCAGACCGGGCGGTCCGGCGTCCAGCGCTTCCGGGTGGTCGACACCAGCTCCGACAAGCCCTCCAACGAGGTGCGGGTCGCCGTCGGCTGACGACCCGCGGCCCCGCTCACTCCGGGAGGTAGTCGAACTGGTCGGGGTGTGGCCCCCGGCGGCCATCCTCGCCGCGGTCGAGGCCGTCGATCGCCGCCATCTGGTCGGCGTCGAGCTCCCAGTCGAGGATGTCGAAGTTCTCGCGCATCCGCTCCGGCTTCGAGCTCTTCGGGAACACGATGTCGCCGCGCTGCAGGTGCCAGCGCAGCGTCACCTGCGAGGGCGTACGACCGAGCTGGTCGGCCACCTTGGTGACGACCGGGTCGTCGAGGACCGCACCCTGCGCGATCGGCGACCACGCCTGGGTGGCGATGTGGTGGCGCGCGTCGGCGGCGCGGACCTCCTCGTTGCGGAAGTAGGGGTGCACCTCGACCTGGTTGACGACCGGCACGACGCCGGTCTCGTCGATGATCCGCTCGAGGTGGGCGGGTTCGAAGTTGGAGACGCCGATGGAGGTGGCCCGGCCGTCCTCCACGAGCTCGGCCAGCGTGCGCCAGGTCGACACGTAGTCGCCGTCGTAGAGCGTGGGCAGCGGCCAGTGGACGAGGAACAGGTCGACCCGGTCGAGCCGCAGCCGGCGCAACGACTCCTCGAAGCTGCGGCGGGCGTCGTCGGGCCGGTGGAAGGCGTTGCTGAGCTTGGTGGTGACGTACAGCTCCTCGCGCGGCAGCCCGCTGGCAGCCAGTGCCTCACCGACTCCCTCCTCGTTGCCGTACATCTGGGCGGTGTCGATGTGCCGGTAGCCCACCTCGAGGCCGTCGGACACGACGCGAGCGGTCTCCTCGGCAGGCACCTGGAAGACGCCGAGGCCGAGCTGGGGGATCGACGTTCCGTCGTGCAGGGCGATGTTCGGGACAGCAGTCATGCCAGGTGTGACAAGTCGCGCCGCCGCACTATTCCGGCAGCAGCCCGTGTGCCCGGAACATGCGGTCGAGGATCTCGTGCACGACCGGCTCCTTGACGCGGTTGTAGTCCATCCCCGTGCCACCGGCCCTCACGGTGGCCCCGGAGGCGACCCGCTTGGCCTCGGCGTACCGCCGGCGGTCCTCGGCGTGCTCCCTGAGCCAGTCACGGAACATCCGGTGCCGCACCACCTCCGGCGAGTCGGGCCCGAAGACGTGCAAGTGGGTGAAGGGGTCGCGGAGCTTGAGCAACCGGTGCTCGTGCCACCACGGCTCCCGGAGCACGTGGTGGAAGCCGGCCGCCACCAGGTCCGGCACGTACGCCGCCTCGTCGGCCGGGTCGGCGACGACCAGGTCGACGTCGAGCACCGGCTTCGCCGGCAGGTCCGCCACCGCCGTGGACCCCACGTGCTCCAGCGCCAGCACCCGGTCGCCGAGGGCCGCGCGTATCGCCCCGGCGACCTGGTCGAAGGCGGCCGGCCAGCCCGGGTCGGGCTCGACGACCTCGAGCGGCGAGCGCCACGCCTCGTGACCGGGCAGCCACGGCGTGGGCGCACCGGGGGGTGGCTCGTCGCCGTGGTGGCGGGTGATCTCCTCGGGGGTGGGCACGGGTCGAGTCTGCCGGGAAGCCGTCGCCGGGATCCACGCAAGATCCGCACAGAAAGTCCCGGGCCCCGGGAACACCCGGCCACCACCCCTTCGTTACGCTGGCACACATAAGTTGAGCCGACAGGGCTCAACTCCCCGAACGGATCAGCAAGACCCCGCAAGGAAGGGAAACACCATCATGGCTCGTGCGGTCGGCATCGACCTCGGGACGACCAACTCCGTCGTCTCCGTCCTCGAGGGTGGCGAACCCACCGTCATCGCCAACGCCGAGGGCTCGCGCACCACGCCCTCCGTCGTGGCGTTCTCCAAGTCCGGCGAGGTGCTCGTCGGCGAGGTCGCCAAGCGACAGGCGGTCACCAACGTCGACCGCACCATCCGGTCGGTCAAGCGCCACATGGGCACCGACTGGGACGTGAAGATCGACGACAAGACCTTCACCCCCCAGCAGATCAGCGCCTTCGTGCTGCAGAAGCTCAAGCGCGACGCCGAGGCCTACCTCGGTGAGACCGTCACCGACGCGGTGATCACCGTCCCGGCGTACTTCTCCGACGCGCAGCGGCAGGCCACCAAGGAGGCCGGTGAGATCGCGGGCCTCAACGTCTCCCGCATCGTCAACGAGCCCACCGCGGCCGCGCTGGCCTACGGCCTCGACAAGGGTGACGACCAGACGATCCTGGTCTTCGACCTCGGTGGCGGCACCTTCGACGTGTCGCTGCTCGAGATCGGCGAGGGCGTCGTCGAGGTGAAGGCGACCTCCGGTGACAACCACCTCGGTGGTGACGACTGGGACACCCGCGTCGTCGAGTGGATGATCAACAAGTTCAAGATGGGCAACGGCGTCGACCTCGGCGCCGACAAGATCGCCAAGCAGCGCCTCCAGGAGGCTGCCGAGAAGGCGAAGATCGAGCTCTCGAGCTCCAGCGAGACCACGATCCACCTGCCCTACATCACCCACGGCGAGTCCGGCCCCCTCCACTTCGAGGAGAAGCTGACCCGGGCCGAGTTCCAGAAGATGACCAGCGACCTCCTCGACCGCACCAAGGCGCCGTTCCAGTCGGTGCTCAAGGACGCTGGCGTCGCGATCGACGACATCCACCACGTCGTGCTGGTCGGCGGCTCCACCCGGATGCCGGCGGTCACCGAGGTCGTCAAGGAGCTGCTCAGCGGCAAGGAGCCCAACAAGGGCGTCAACCCCGACGAGGTCGTCGCGATCGGCGCCGCCCTCCAGGCCGGCGTCCTCAAGGGCGAGGTCAAGGACGTGCTGCTCCTCGACGTCACCCCGCTCTCCCTCGGCATCGAGACCAAGGGCGGCGTGATGACCAACCTCATCGAGCGCAACACCACGATCCCCACCAAGCGGTCGGAGATCTTCACCACCGCCGACGACAACCAGCCGTCGGTGGAGATCAAGGTCGCGCAGGGCGAGCGTCAGATGTGGGCGCAGAACCAGCCGCTCGGCAACTTCGAGCTGACCGGTCTGCCGCCCGCACCCCGTGGCGTGCCGAAGATCGAGGTCACCTTCGACATCGACGCCAACGGCATCGTCCACGTGTCCGCCAAGGACCAGGCCTCGGGCCGGGAGCAGTCGATGACGATCTCCGGCGGCTCGGCGCTGTCCAAGGACGAGATCGACCGCATGGTCAAGGAGGCCGAGCAGTACGCCGAGGAGGACGCCAAGCGCCGGGAGACCGTCGAGACGCGCAACCAGGCCGACTCCCTCGTCTACTCCACCGAGAAGTTCCTCGAGGAGAACAGCGAGAAGATCCCCGAGGACGTGAAGACCGAGGTGCAGGCCGACGTCGACGCGCTCAAGGAGACCCTCGCCAAGGACGACGCCACCGCAGACGACATCCAGGCCGGGGTCACCAAGCTCGGTGAGTCCAGCCAGAAGATGGGTGCCGCGATGTATGCCGCCGCGGAGGCCGAGCAGGCCGCGGCGGGTGGCGCCTCCGAGGCGACGGGAGAGGCTGACGACGACGTCGTGGACGCCGAGATCGTCGACGAGGAGCCCGGCGAGACCGGTGAGTCGTCGGACGAGGCCGACGCGGGTGAGTCCAAGTGACCGATGCTCCGCTGACGCCTGAGGGCGAGCCGGAGCCCGAGGCTGCGGCGGACGCCGATCCGCCGCAGCCCTCGGCCGACGAGGTCGCGGGCGGGGAGCCCGCGGCCTCCGGCTTCGGTGACGCCGCCGCCGAGATGGCCAACGAGACCGAGGTCGAGCCCGGCGACGAGTCGGCGACCGAGCACGACGAGCTGACCGCCGCCCGGGTGGCCCTGCAGGAGCGCACCGTCGACCTGCAGCGGCTCCAGGCCGACTACCTCAACTACAAGCGGCGCGTGGAGCGCGACCGCGAGCTGATCGAGCAGAACGCGACCTACCGCGTGCTGTCGCCGATCATCGAGGTGCTCGACACCATCGACCGGGCGCGCGAGCACGGCGACCTCGACGAGGGGTTCACCGCCGTCGCCGACCAGCTCGAGCGGGTCGTGAGCAAGCTCGGGCTGACGAAGTTCGGCGAGCCCGGCGAGCCGTTCGACCCCAACCTCCACGAGGCGCTCTCCCACATCGGGGAGGATCCCGACGTGGAGGTGACCACCTGCAAGGTGGTCGCCAAGGCGGGCTACCGGATCGGTGAGCGCGTCGTCCGGGCTGCGCAGGTCCTGGTCGTCGACCCGGCGGCCGGCTGAGGCGGGTCGAGAGGAACGGGAGCGAGAAGGACAGGGGGTGGGTGAGTGAGCAGCAACGAAGGGGTGCGCGCGGACTGGGCGACCAAGGACTTCTACCAGGTCCTCGGTGTGAAGAAGGACGCCTCGGCCGAGGAGATCAAGAAGGCCTACCGCAAGCTCGCGCGCGACAACCACCCCGACTCCAACCCCGGCGACACCGCCAAGCACGACACGTTCAAGCAGGTCGCCGAGGCCTACGACGTCGTGGGTGACCCGGAGCGTCGCAAGAAGTACGACGAGGTCCGGGCCGCCTACTCCTCGGGGGGCTTCGGCTTCCCCCAGGGCGGCTTCGGTGGTGGCTTCGACGTCAGCGACCTGTTCGGCGACCGGGCCCGCGGGGGCGGTGGCGGGGGCGGCTTCAGCGACCTCTTCGGCGACATGTTCGGCGGCGGCACGCGGGCCCGCACCCAGCCGCGGCCGCAACGGGGGGCCGACGTGGAGACGACGGCCACCATCGGCTTCACCGAGGCGATGGACGGCGTCACGATCTCGCTGCGCCTCACCTCCGACGCCCCATGCCCGACCTGCTCAGGCACCGGGGGCAAGCCCGGGACCAAGCCCCACATCTGCACCGAGTGCGAGGGAGCGGGGTTCGTCGTCGTCTCCGCGGGCGGTGCGTTCTCGATGAACGAGACCTGCCCCGCCTGTGGGGGACGGCAGCTCGTCTACGACGAGCCGTGCCCGACCTGCCACGGCTCGGGGCGTGGCACGTCCGCGCGGTCGATCCAGGCCCGGATCCCCGCCGGGGTGCGCGACGGCCAGCGCATCCGGCTCAAGGGCAAGGGCGGTGCGGGCGAGAACGGCGGTCCGGCCGGCGACCTGTTCGTGACGGTGAAGGTGCGCCCCCACAAGATCTTCGGGCGCACGGGCGACAACCTGACCCTCGACGTCCCGGTCGCCTTCGACGAGGCGGCGCTGGGCGCCGAGATCAAGATCCCGACCCTCGGCGGGGCTCCCGTGACGCTGAAGATCCCGGCCGGGACTCCCAACGGCCGCACCTTCCGCGTGCGCGGCAAGGGAGCGCGGCGACGCGACGGCACCAACGGCGACCTGCTCGCCACCGTCGACGTCCAGGTGCCGGCGGTGCTCGACAGCGAGGCCCGCGAGGCCGTGGAGGCCTACCGCGCCGCGACCGTCGGGAAGCCGCTGCGGGCCAACCTCTTCGAGGGCGGAGGCGCGTGATGACCGGGCCGGTGTTCGACGCCCCGGGACCCGAGGCGGCCGTCTACGTCATCTCCGTCGCCGCGGAGCTCTCGGGCCTTCACCCGCAGACGCTTCGCGCCTACGAGCGGATGGGGCTGATCACCCCCGGTCGCACGGCCGGGGGCGGTCGCCGCTACTCCCACCGTGACATCGAGCGGCTTCGATCGATCGCCGAGCTGACCTCGGCCGGCGTGGGGGTCGAGGGCGTCCGACGGCTCCTCGAGCTCGAGAACCAGGTGACCGCGCTGCGGGCGCGCAACGCCGAGCTCGCCGCCGAGCTCGACGCGACCCGCGAGTCGCTGCGCCAGGCGATGGCGGCCCGACCGGTCCGCGACCGGCTCCCGGCCCTGCGCCCGCCCGACGTCGGCCAGTCCGTCGTGATCTGGCGCCGCGGCCGCTGAGCCCCCCAAGGCCGGGTAACGCAACGTCCGGCTCGCTCCCGGTACGCCACAACGTCCCGGGAGGGTCACGGACGTTGCGTTACCGAGCGCGCGATCGGTCGGCCCAGTGCGCGGGGCGGGTCAGCTGCGACGGGATCGTCGTGGCGCCGTCGCCGACGGACCCGTTGAGCTGGGGCTGGCTCACGAACCACGCCTGCCCGAGTCGCGCGCCACGTACGTCGGCGTCGCGCAGGTCCGCTCCGAGCAGGTCGGCCCGCGCCAGCTCGGCACCGCGCAGGTCGGCCCGGACCAGGCTCGCCCCGCGCAGGTCGGCGCGGGAGAGGTCCGCACCCGCCAGGTCGGCCCCGACGAGGTCGGCCGGCATCGGTTGCGCCCGCCCGTGCAGCCGGACGGTCGCGGCCCGCAGCACCGGGCTGACCCGGGACCGCAGCGTGTCGAGGTCCGCGGTGAGCAGCGTGATGGGCTCGGCGTGGGTGAGTGCGACGATCTCCGCGCTCAGGCGGGCGGCGTCCGGGTCCGGCGCGCGCCGGCCCACCTCAGCGAGGTGGGAGAGCATCTCGTGGAGCTGCCGCACCACCGACAGCACCGCGGCCATCTCCCCGAGGTTCGCGCCCTCGCGCCACGAGACCCCGCCGTAGATCACCTGGGAGACGTGCTGGCCGGCGCCGAAGCAGTCGAACGTCGCGCAGCCGCTCCAGCCGTCCCGGCGCAGGGTGTCGTGGATGGTGCAGTGGTCGTCGACGTCGAGGTGGCCGCACGGCACCCCGCCGGCCTTGTCGGCCCCGAAGCCACCCTCCCGCCGGAACGGCAGGAGCACGCAGCACAGGCCGAAGCATCGGCTGCAGTCGGCCGTCAGCCCGTGTGTCGTCTCCCCCGGCACCGCCCCATCGTGTCACGCCGGCTGAGTATCGGGGACCACCTGCGGAGGCCCACCCGCCCCTACGGTCTGGGCATGACCGTCTCCCGGGTGCTCCGCGTCCTCGCCAAGCTGGGCGCCGCCGTCGTGGGGCTGGTGCTCCTGGGCTACCTCTTCGTCAACGTCGGCGCACTGGTGGCGGCGAGCGCCCACCGGGACGAGCTCGCCGGCCAGATCACCCAGCGCCTCGCCGAGACGGTGCCGGCGGCACGGGAGCGACAGCAGCAGGTGAGCGCGACCGCGTCCCGCCGTCCCGACCGGACCTGGCTGGTCCAGGAGTGCTCCTTCGAGACCCGCGACGCGGGGTGGATGGTGCAGAGCTACCGGGAGGTGTGCACGCTGCGGTCGGTCGCGGCGTGGCAGGTCGAGGACCTGCGTGCTGCCCGGGCGCTGGTCGACGGCGTCCCCGGCCTCGAGGGTCTGCGCCAGGTGGAGTCGCTCGGCTGCACCGCCGTCGCGCACGGCCCCACCGGCACGGCGTCGTACGTCGCCGGCGGCTGGGACCGCGAGGTGGTCATGGACCGGCCGTGGTGCCTGGTCGGGGTCGAGCCGCGCGACAGCCAGCCGTCTCGAGCCGTCACGGGGAGCCCGGAGCTCTTCGACCCGGGGGTCGACTGGCTCGTGCTCGACCACGAGGTGGAGCTGGTCGAGGAGGACCTCGGCTGCGTGCACTGGTCGGTCCTCTTCTGCGACAACCCCTTCGGTGACGAGCTGGCCTGGGGCGACGCCCCCGCCTGAGCCGGCACGACGGCGGTACGATCCGGCTCCCGGTGCGTGCGTGACCTGGCCCGGTGCATCACCGTTGCTCTCGACGAGGAGGGAGGGTCTGGTCCGTGGACTGGGTGGTCTTCTGGTCGATCCCGGTGTTCACCGGCGTGGTCGGCTGGCTGATCAACTGGACCGGCCTGGTCATGCTCTTCCGGCCGGTGCGCTTCCACGGGATGCGGGTGCGCGGTCTGCGTGAGCTGTCCTCGGTGCTGCCGCGCAAGGCCCAGGAGGTGCCCGGCATCCTCCAGGGCGGCATCGGCTGGCAGGGGATCATCCCCGCCCGGGCCGCGAAGATGGGCTCGATCGCCGTCGACAAGGCCA